>NZ_JBPXMD010000009.1:0-314463 GCF_051918855.1 Streptosporangium sp. H16 | reverse complement strand
ATTGGCGACGACCTCGCCGGTGGACAGCACCGCGAGGTCCTTGACCCCGAGATCGACGCCGACGACGGCGCCCGGCCTGGCCGGGGCGCGGTCGGCGCGGTCGAGCTCGCAGGTGAACGCCACGAACCACCGTCCCCCCTCGCATCGGACGGTGGCCGACAGGATCCGCCCCGTGCCGCGCTCCACGTGCCGGGCGAGCTTGCGGGTGGATTCGTGGGTGCGGATCGTGCCCAGCCGGGGCAGTGTCACGTGGCGGCGGTCGGCCTCCACCCGGATCGCTCCGGTGGTGAACCGGCACGAAGGGGTGGCGCGGTGCTTGGACTTGAACCGGGGAAACCCGATCTTCGGCCCCTTGCGGGTGCCGTTGCGGGAGGCCGCCCAGTTCCTCAGCGCCCGCGTCACCCCGTCCAGGCCGGTGGTGTAGGCCTCTTTGGAGTGCTCGGCCCACCACGGCGCGACGGTGTTCTTGGCGGTGTTCCAGGCCCGGCGCAGACCGTACAGCGACCACGGCACCTCGGTCAGCATCTCATCCGCGAGGCCGTAGGACTTCTCCGCCTCCCGCTGGGACAAGGCGGCCTTGACGAGATTGAGCCCCCAGTTGAAGGCGAACCGGGACGCGCCGCAGTGGGAGGCGAGCAGGCGCGCCTGCTCGGGGGTGGGGTCCAGGGCATAGCGGTAGGCCTGGTGGACCCGCATCAACCCTCCCCCTCACGGTACGCAGTTGACCGTTAACGTACCGTAGGAGTCATGATCAATGACTCCCCGATCGGTGAAGAGGCAGACGCCTGCCTCGGGAGCGCAGGAAGCCGCAGAGGGAGCCGGTGGCCTTGCCAGCCGTGACGGTGGCGGTGGCGGTGGCGTCGAGCTGGATCTCGTAGCCGCCCGCGACCGCCGAGGTGGGGCGGTGGAGGCGGGCACGCCGAGGAAGACGCCTGCGCCGAAGAGACGCAGGCGTACCCCACGGTGGTCGCGCCGTGCGAGGCGACGGGCTCGACGTCTGCGACCAGGATCAGCCGTCCGACCTTACGAGCGGGCACAGGCCGGGCGCCTTCCCGATAACCACCGGTAAGCGGTGATCGGGTGGACACCCCTGCGCCTTAACCCACTCTTTCATGTTCACTCACACATCCTGATACATGCTCCACCATCAACTGCTTCCAACCCTTCCCGGTGCCGGCCCACGGCGGCGCCGGTGCCGGTCCGGAGCTGGTTCGGAGCCGAACCCGGGAGTCCGCGCCCACGGCGACCGGGGCCGGAGACCTCAGCCCACGGCGGCGCCGAAGTCGGCGGAGGCGGCGCCTTCGAGGGCGGGGATCTTTCCGGTGCCCGGCGAGAGCGAGATGCCCTCGGCGTCGTTGCGGCCCAGCAGGACGACCGCTCCGGCGCCTCCCCTGTCGGGCGCCCCGACGACCAGCCGGTTGCCGCTGAACCCGACCGACCAGCCGAAGTGGTCGCCCGCCTCGCTCTGGGTGACCAGCGTGCCCGCGTCCGGCTCGCCCATCGTGATCAGTCGTACGCCGCCCTGCCCGCCGGTGCCGTCGAAGGGCACGCCCACGGCGAGCCTGATCTCTCCCGCGCCCTCGCCGGTGAAGGCCAGCGAGAATCCGTAGCCCTCGCCCTCGGCCCCTTCCTCGCCCTGGTGGAGGGTGGCGATCGGGCTGATCTCCCGGGCGCCGGAGGACTGGAACAGCTGGACGAGGCCGGAGTCCTTCACCTCCCCGCCGTCGCCGAGCGGGGCGCTCACCGCGAGGTAGCCGACGTCCCCCTGCTCGGTGTAGGCCATCGCGTAGCCGAACCGGTCGCCCTCCTCGGACCTGGCCACCTCACGAAGGTCCCACTTCCTGTTCTCGTACTCCTCCTTGGCCTCGCGCACGTCGTAGATCACCGCGATCGACCCCGAGTCGAGCTTGCCCGCGCCGACCTGGCGCCCCGCTCCGTCGTCGTTCTCGTACGGCACGCCGACCGCGAGATCCGGCTCGTCCGGGGTGCCGCCGAGCCTGCCGATCGCCAGTGACCAGCCGAACATGTCGCCGACCTCGCCGTTGCCCGAGATGCCCTCGGTCTCCTGGGAGATCCGCCGGCCCGTGCCGAGCGTCGCGGTGTCGAACAGGTGGACCGCGCCGGAGTCGGCCGTGCCCCCGGCGTTCTCGTGCGGGGCTCCGACCGCCACCAGCGTCCCGCCGGAGGCCAGGGACCAGCCGAAGTGGGCGTCCGCCTCCGGCTCGGCGGAGACCAGGCGGACCGTCCTGCCCCGGGGGCCGCCGTACACCACGTAGACCGCGCCCGCGTCCGTACGGCCCGCCACGTCCGCGTACGGGGCGCCGACGATCAGGTCCGCGCAGCCGTCGCCGTCGACCTTGGCCAGCCGCACCGACCATCCGAAGGCGTCCCCCGCCTTCGTCTCGGGGGCGGTCACGGCCTTCCCGCTCTCTCCCCGGCCGAACAGCACGTGGACGGCTCCCGCACCGGTCAGCCCGCCGGGGTTGGCGAAGGGGTCGCCGACCGCGGAGTCCTCCAGACCGTCGCCGTCGAAGTCGCTCACGCCCGCCCCGGTGCAGTCGGCGGGCGAGGTGGGCGAGGTGGGCGAGGTGGGCGAGGCGGCCGAGGCGGTGCCGGATCCGGCCGCGAGGGGCCTGGCGGACGCGGTAAGCGCCCCGGTGGCCCCGGTGGCCCCGGTGGCCCCGGTGGCGGGGAGCGCGATCGCGGCCGTCGCCGCGAGGGAGAGCAGCAGCCTCAAGACAGTCTCACCTCGATGGTCCTGCCTTCCTTGATCATCACGCCGGTCAGCTTGGCGGGCTTGCGGGCCGGGGGAAGATCGAAGACCAGGAGGGCCTCCGCCTTCGTCCCGGGGGGCAGGGCGGCGGGCAGGGCCGTCGACACCCTCTCGGGGGAGTGCGTCGCGCCGCGATCGTCGATCAGGGTGATCGCGTCGCTGTCGCCGAGCTGGACCTGCTCCCCGCCGGTGTTGATCAGCGTCAGCGGGACCGTGCAGAACCGCCCCTTCGCCGGGGTGGCGTTCCGGTAGGAGGTGAGCCCGCAGGCCGGGGTGCGCGGGACGATCAGCCGCGGATCCTCGAGGAAGGAGCCGGTCGTGATCGTGCGGCCCACGTCGCCGGCGCCGGTCCCGGCGAGGTCGCCGGTGTCGCCGGTGGTGCCGGTGGTGCCCGTCCGCGCCTGACCCTGGCCGTTCGGGTTTCCCCCGGGGATGTTCAACAGGACGACGACCGTGACGGCCAGCGCCACGAGCACGGCCAGTCCGGCGAACAGCCAGCGCCGCCGGGGCGCCGAGCCCTTCGCGTCCGGCGTGCCCGATCCCGGCGGGACCTGGAAGCCGGACGTGGGCGACTGGGGCGACTGGGGCGACGGGGGCGACGGGGGCGACGGGGGCGACGGGGGCAGGGTGGGCACCTGACCCGGCACCTGACCCGGCGCCTGATCCTGCGTCCCGCCCTGCGCCTGGCCGTACGCCGGGGCGTGGAAGGGGGTCGTGAACGGGCGCGACGGTGACGTCGCGGGCTCGGCCCGCATGGGGTACGGGAGCGGATTCTGCGGCGAGGTCCGTTCCGGCACCGCCAGGGACCCCGACGGCCCTGACGACCCCGACGACCCTGCCGACCCCGGCGGCTCCGGCGGCGTGGTCGGCGAGGTCGGCGCCGTGCGGGGCGCCGGTGTCGTCCGGGACCCGGAGGGCGCCGGTGTCGTGGACGGGGCGGGCGCCGCGGTCTCCGGGGGCACGGACGTGAAGGCCGCCCCGGGGGTGGACGGGGCGGGGGCCGTGAACGGGGCCGGTACGGAGGACGAGTCCGCCGGACCCCGGACGGGAATCGATCCGGGGATGGGCGTCGGTGCCGTGGCCGGGTCGGTGAACCCCGCCTCCAGGTTCAGCGCGCTGAGGGTCTGGGTGGAGTCGGGCTCCACGTTGGCGGGCGGCTCCCACGACTCGTTCAGCAGGTCGGTGGCGATCAGCGTGGGCGGGTCGACCCGGACGGGAGCCGGGGCGGCCGGTGCCGCGATCCCGCCGCCGACCAGGGCGATCAGCAGGTCCTGGGCGCTGGGCCGCTGGTAGGGGTCCATCTCGGTCGCGCGGCGCACCAGGTCGTTCAGCGGGGCGGGAAGCGCGCCCAGGTCGGGCGGGGTGGTGAGCAGCCGGGTGGCCATGGTCATCATGTCGCCCCGCCCGTAGGGGTGGCGGCCGTTGCCCGCGTACGCGACCATGCAGCCCCAGGCGAAGACATCGGCGGCCGGGGTGATCTCCAGGCCGCGCACCTGC
Organism: Streptosporangium sp. H16; assembly: GCF_051918855.1. NCBI lineage: Bacteria > Bacillati > Actinomycetota > Actinomycetes > Streptosporangiales > Streptosporangiaceae > Streptosporangium > Streptosporangium sp. H16. The sequence goes on along the minus strand of NZ_JBPXMD010000009.1, from coordinate 310,193 downwards.
TCTGGGGCCCACCAGCCGGGGCTGCCGAGCACCTCGCCCGAGCGGGTGAAGCTGTGCGTGGAGTCGAGGGCCCTGGCGATGCCGAAGTCGATCACGCGGGGCCCCGACATGGACAGGATCACGTTGGCGGGCTTGAGGTCCCGGTGCACCAGCCCGGCGACGTGGATCGCGGCCAGCGCCGCCGCCACCCCCAAGGCCACGCCGTGCAGGGTGCCCTGCTCCAGGGCACCGTGCTCGGTGATCTGGCGGGACAGCGGCGTGCCCGCGATGTACTCGGTGACCATGTACGGCCGGCCGTCGTCGTCGTTGCCGTTGTCCAGCACCTGCGCGGTACAGAACGAGGCCACCCGCCGGGCGTTCTCGACCTCCGTGTGGAACCTCGCCGCGAAGCCCTCCTCGACCGCGAACTCCGCCTTCACCACCTTGAGCGCGACCGGTCTCCCCGTCGGCGCCAGCGCCAGGTAGACGGTTCCCATCCCGCCCTCGCCGAGACGTCCGAGCAGGCGGTAACTCCCGATCTGCTCGGGGTCGGCGGGTCGCAGCCCCTCGACACCGGGCTGGTTCACGTCCTCTTCACCGGGAAGATTCCCTTTCTCACCGTTGGGCCCCCGTACGGCAACGTTATCCACAACGGAACCCCTCGCGCTTCATCGAGCGTCTTTGCATCGTCTTCGGTGCGGGAAACTGGTCGGATGGCATGGGAGAGCAACCTTGGGTGATCGAGACAAACGAGTCGAAGACCACGGCGGACCGGTGGATGCCGGGTTCAGACCGCCGTGCGGAGAACCAGCATGAACCTTCTTGGTCCTGCAGAAATACGTATTTTGGCGAACAAGCTCAACATTCGTCCCACAAAAAAGCTCGGTCAGAACTTCGTGATCGACGCGGGCACGGTCCGCAAGATCGTGCGGGTGGCCGGGCTTGAGCCCGACGACGTCGTCATCGAGGTCGGTCCCGGGCTGGGGTCGCTCACGCTCGCGCTGCTTCCCGAGGTCCGCGGCGTGATCGCCGTGGAGATCGACCCCGTCCTCGCGGCCCAGCTCCCGCTGACCGTCGCCGAGCACGCCCCCGAGCTCGCGGACCGTCTCACCGTGGTGCTCGCCGACGCCATGCGCGTGCTGCCCGCGGAGCTGCCGGAGGAGAGGCCGACCGCGCTGGTCGCCAACCTCCCCTACAACGTGTCCGTGCCGGTGGTGCTGCACCTGCTGGAGACGCAGCCGTCGCTGAGCAAGGTCCTGATCATGGTGCAGGCCGAGGTCGCCGACCGGCTGGCCGCGGCCCCTGGCTCCAAGGTGTACGGCATCCCCTCGGTCAAGGCCGCCTGGTACGCCGACGTCCGCCGGGCCGGTCCCGTCGGCCGTACGGTCTTCTGGCCGGTTCCCAACGTCGACTCCGGCCTGGTCGCGATGGTCCGGCGGGAACCGCCCACGACCGTGGCCACCCGCGAGGAGGTCTTCGCGGTGGTGGACGCCGCCTTCGCCCAGCGCCGCAAGACCCTCCGCGCCGCCCTCGCCTCCTGGGCGGGTACGGCCCCCGCGGCCGAGCGGGCGCTGCGGGCCGCGGGCATCGACCCCTCCGAGCGCGGCGAGCAGCTCACCGTCGAGGACTTCGCGCGAATCGCCGAGCACCGTACGACGGAAAGCGCGGCGGAAAGCGGTGTGTAGCGTGATTCGCCGGTCGGTTTGTGTGCGCGGCGGAAGGATCCCGTTACGATCTGACGTCGTGACCAGTGAGCGAGCCCTGATGGGGGACGCATGAACTCCGTGACCGTCCGCGTGCCCGCGAAGGTCAACCTGCAGCTCGCCGTCGGACCGCTGCGGGACGACGGCTACCACGACCTCGTCAACGTCTTCCACGCCGTCTCGATCTTCGACGAGGTCACGGCCACCGCGGAGACCGGGATGAGCGTCCGGGTGGAGGGCGAGTCCGCCGACCAGGTGCCGGAGGACCGCGACAACCTCGCGATCAGGGCCGCTCTCGCGCTGGCCGGGCACGCGGGCCGCTCGTACGGCGTGAACCTGCTCATCCGCAAGTCGATCCCGGTGGCGGGCGGCATGGCGGGCGGCAGCGCCGACGCCGCCGCGGCCCTGGTCGCCTGCAACGAGCTGTGGGGCCTCGGCCTGCCGATCGAGGACCTGATGGAGATCGCCGCCGACCTCGGCAGCGACGTCCCGTTCGCGCTGCTCGGCGGTACGGCCGTCGGCACCGGCAGGGGCGAGCGGCTCACCCCGCTGGACATCGCGGGCACCTTCCACTGGGTGTTCGCGCTCGCCGACGGCGGCCTGTCCACGGCCACGGTCTACGCCGAGTGCGACCGCCTCCGCCAGGCGACCGGCGAGCGGGTCGCCTGGCCCCAGGCCGCCGAGCCGCTGCTGGCCGCGCTGCGCGAGGGGGACGCGGAGACCCTCGGCACCGAGCTCCGCAACGACCTGCAGCCCGCCGCGGTGATGTTGCGCGGATCCCTGGCCCGCACCCTGGACGCCGGCCGCGAGCACGGGGCCCTCGGCTCGCTGGTCTCCGGCTCCGGGCCCACCTGCGCCTTCCTCGCCCGTTCCGAGGCCCACGCGGGTGAGCTGGCCGCCTCCCTGAAGGACGCCGGGGTGGCGCGCGACGTCATCACCGCGCACGGCCCCGTTCCCGGCCCGGTGATCGTGTAGTCGCGGGGAGCGCGCCGGCCGGGAGCGGATACGCTTGGGAAGCGATGAATCTGGTCAATCTTGAGTCGGTCTCCCACTCCTACGGTCCCAAGCCCCTGCTCCGCGACGTCTCCCTCGGCATCGAGGTGGGCGACCGCATCGGCGTGGTCGGCCGCAACGGCGGAGGCAAGACCACCCTCATCTCGGTGATAGCCGGCGACCTCAAGCCGAACAGCGGACGGGTCACCCACAACCGGGGGCTCCAGGTGGGCTCGCTGTCGCAGGGCGACGATCTCGATCCGGCGCGAGCGGTGCGCGACATCGTCCTCGGCGACAGGTCCGAGCACGAGTGGGCGGGCGACGCGGGCATCCGCGAGATCCTCGCCAGCCTGCTCGGCGACATCGACCTGACGGCGCTCGCCGGGAGCCTGTCGGGCGGTGAGCGGCGCCGTACGGCCCTGGCCAAGCTGCTCATCGACGAGCACGACCTGATCATCCTGGACGAGCCGACCAACCACCTCGACATCGAGGCCATCGACTGGCTCGCCAGGCACCTGGCGGGCCGCAGGACCGCGCTGGTGGTCGTGACCCACGACCGGTGGTTCCTGGACGCGGTCTCCACCAGGACGTGGGAGGTCGTGGACGGCGCCGTCGAGCGCTACGAGGGCGGGTACGCCGCGTACGTGCTGGCCAAGGCCGAGCGCGCCCGGGTCGCGGCCTCCACCGAGGCCCGCCGCCAGAACCTGATGCGCAAGGAGATCGCCTGGCTCCGCCGGGGCCCGCCCGCGCGCACGTCCAAGCCCAAGTTCCGCATCGACGCCGCCCAGGCGCTGATCGCCGACGAGCCGCCCGCCAGGGAGAGCGTCGAGCTGGTCAAGTTCGCCGCCGCCCGGCTGGGCCGCACGGTCTACGACCTCGAGGACGTCACCCTGCACGCCGGGGGCCCCGGCCAGGGCCCGATGGTCCTCGACCACTCGACCTGGCAGTTCGGCCCCGGCGACCGGGTCGGCCTGATCGGCGTGAACGGCTCGGGCAAGTCCTCGCTGCTCCGCCTGCTCGCCGGTACCGTGCACCCCGACTCGGGCAGGCTGGTACGCGGCAAGACGGTCCGCCTGGCGCACCTGTCGCAGGAGCTGGGCGAGCTCGACCCGGAGCGCCGGGTGCTGGAGACCGTCGAGGAGGTCCGCAAGTTCATCCAGGTGGGCAAGAAGGAGTGGACGGCCTCCCAGCTGCTGGAACGCCTCGGCTTCAAGGGCGACGCGCAGTGGAAGGTCGTCGGCGACCTGTCCGGTGGCGAGCGGCGCCGCCTGCAGCTGCTCCGCCTCCTCATGGACGACCCCAACGTGCTGCTGCTCGACGAGCCGACCAACGACCTCGACATCGAGACGCTCAACGAGCTGGAGGACCTGCTCGACGGCTGGCCGGGCACGCTGATCCTGGTCAGCCACGACCGCTACTTCCTGGAGCGGGTCACCGACAGGACCGTCGCCCTGCTCGGCGACCGCAAGCTGTCGATGCTCCCCGGCGGGGTGGACGAATACCTGGCCCGGCGCGCCTCGGGGGCGGCCCTGTCCGCGCGGGCGGCGTCCGGCGCGGTGTCCGGCACGGCCTCGGCGACCTCGTCCACCGGCGCGAAGGAGACGGCCCCCGGCCTGTCCGCGAAGGACGAGCGCGACCTCCGCAAGGAGCTCTCCCGGATGGAGCGCCAGCTCGACAAGCTGAGTGGCCGGGAGGCGAAGCTGCACGCGTCCATGGCCGACGCCGCCGCCGACTACGAGCGGCTGGCCTCGCTCGACGCGCAGCTGAAGGAGATCCTCGCGGAGAAGGAGTCGATCGAGAGCGAGTGGCTGGAGCTGGCCGACCGCCTGGGCGAGTAGGCCGCGCGCTCCGGGCCCGTCCCGGAGCGTGGAAGGCCGAGGTTTGGATCTTCCTCAGGGGGCATGAAGGGGCTCAGCGCACTCCGGTGTCGGTGGCGTCGAAAGGGACGAGTAGCGTGCGCAGCAGGTCCGAAAGGGCCTGCTGTTCGCGTTTTCCCAGGCCGGACAGGAGATCGCGCTCGCGGCGCAGCAGGTCGGCGAAGGCGCCGTCCACGCGCGTCCGCCCGGCGTCGGTCAGCGAGACCAGGACGCCGCGCCGGTCCTCGGGGTCGGGGCGCCGCCTCACCAGCCCGGCCGCGGCCAGCCGGTCGATCCGGTTGGTCATCGTCCCCGAGGTCACCAGCGTCGCGCGGAGCAGGGCTCCCGGGCTCATCTCGTACGGCTCCCCGGCCCGGCGCAGGGCGGTGAGCACGTCGAACTCCCAGGTCTCCAGGCCGTGCTCGGCGAAGGAGGCCCGGCGGGCGCGGTCGAGGTGGCGGGCGAGCCGGGAGACCCGGCTGAGCACCTGGAGCGGCTCCACGTCGAGGTCGGGGCGTTCCTGGCGCCAGGCGGCGACCAGCAGGTCGACCTCGTCCCTGTTGGGGTCCCTGCCGAGGTCCCTGTCGAGCGCGCCGGCCGTGACGGTCTCGTTCTTCTCCTTCGCGGCGGACGGACGCCCGGACTCATGGTCCGCGTGGTGCAGGGTCATGCCGCGAGTCTATCTGTCTTGACATCGAGATATCTTGCCGGATATCAATTGTCTTGATGTCAAGAGATATGTGGGATCCGGTGATCTACGGCCGCTACGCCGACGAGCGCTCGCGGCCGTTCTTCGATCTTGTTTCCAGGATAGCCGCGGAGCGCCCCGGCCACGTGGTCGACGCGGGCTGCGGCACCGGCGAGCTGACCGCCGAGCTCGCCAGGCGGTGGCCCGGCGCCCGCGTCCACGGGTTCGACTCCTCACCCGCCATGATCGAGAAGGCCCCCGCGGACGGCGCGCTGAGCTTCTCCGTCGACGACGTCACGCGGTGGCGCCCCGGGCACCCGGTCGACGTGATCGTGTCCAACGCCGTCCTGCAGTGGGTGCCCGAGCACCGCGAGCTGCTGCCGCGCTGGGTGGAGGCCCTCGCCCCCGGCGGCTGGCTCGCCTTCCAGGTCCCCGGCAACTTCGACGCCCCCAGCCACGCCCTGGTCCGCGAGCTGTGCCGGACGACGTGGCGCGACCGGCTCGGCGACCTGGTCCGTCCCTCCCCGGTCGACGACCCGGCCGCCTACCTCGACCTGCTCACCGGCCTGGGCTGCCGGGTGGACGCGTGGGAGACCACCTACCTGCACGTCCTCCCCGGCGACGACGCCGTGCTCACCTGGATCACCGGCACCGCCCTGCGCCCCGTGCTCGATCGCCTGGATCCCGCCGAGGCCGTCGCCTTCCTCGCCGACTGCGCCGCCCTGCTCCGCGAGGCCTACCCGCGCGGGCCGCACGGCACGGTCTTCCCCTTCCGCAGGGTCTTCGCGGTCGCCCGGAGATGACCCGCGGCCCCGAGGCCGGCTCCCGCCGGCGGTCCGAACGCGACGGATTCAGGTCCCGGTGTGACCGTCCGTGACAGCCCGGTACGCCTCCAGCCGGTCGGCCAGCTCCCCGGGGCGGCTGAGCGCGACGCTGTGGCCTCCGCCGATCTCGTCGGGGACGGCTCCCAGCCGTTCCGCGACGACGCGGCGCATGAACTCGGCGGGGAAGAAGCGGTCGTCGCGGCACAGCAGGAATCTCGTCGGCACGGAGGGCCAGGCGTCGAGTGGCCACGGCTCGGCGAACGGGGTGGCGGACTGCCCGCGGCCTCTTCTCATCGCCTCCGCCGCGAGCTCGGGCGGGACATCGTGGAGGAACAGGGCGATGTCGTCGTCCGGCGCCCGGCCGTCGCGTTCGTCCTGCTCGCGCCTCGCCGCCTCCCAGCCGGTGTTGGCCCACCAGGCGCCGGGCGGTTCGCCCGGTGACGGGACCATGGCCGTCAGCAGCACCAGGAGCCCGACCGGCACCCGCTCGCACACCAGCGGTGCGGTGAACCCGCCGAAGGACTGGGCGACCACGACGAGGTCGCCACGGTCACCGATGGCGTCGACCACCACGTCGGCGTACTCGGAGAGCCCGGCCGAGTCGTCGTCGCACGGCAGGTCGGGCGTGACCACGTCATGGCCGCGCGCCCGGAGCTCGGCGGCCAGAAGATGCCAGTACCAGGAGTCGGACGCGGCACCGGGGATCAGTACGTAGGTGGTCATGTCCGGCGGTCCTTCCGAGGGTGGCGCGGTGGGCGGGTGCCCGGACCGGCCGTCACAGCCGGCCCCGGAGCTCGAAGTCCTCCACGCCGGCGCCTCCGGGCAACCGGGTCGTGAAGTCGAGGACCCCGACCCAGGCCGGACGGACGGCGATGCGGGCCATCCTCGTACCGGGATGATCCACCGCCGCCACATTGGCGGCGCCCTGCTCGGCCCCGGCGTAACGGTGCTGGGCGAGCGCGTACTCCGGCACGATCCCGTCGACGTCGGTGACCGACGCCCGGCCGCGGACGAGGAGCACCTCGGGCGGCGTGGACGCGGCGTCGATGGTGATGGCGACGTCGGGCCTCGCCCGCAGGGCGGCGATCTTACGCGCTCCGGCGAACGTGGACATGACGACCTCGGTGCCCGTCCAGTGGAACAACATCGGAAACACGCGCGGGGTGCCGTCCGCCGCCACGTACGCCAGCCGCGCCAGCTCCTTCGAGGCGAGCAGGCGCCGCGCCACCCTGCTGTCCAGCAGGCGGACATCGCCCTGCGGCAGCGCCATCATGTCCTCGCGACCGTCGATCACCATCAGGCTCGCTCCCCGTCGTTTCGACCACGCCTGTCGAGGTCGTACGTGTTGAGACGGTGAGGCGCAGGAAAAGGGGTCACCGCCCCGGCGGCGGGGCGCGGGATCGGCCGGCGGTCAGGACAACGTCGGCGGCAGCCCGAACGCGGGAAACAGACGCGGCTCGAAGACGGTGATCTCGACGATCCTCCCGCCCCCGAGCCGCAGCACGTTGAGCACCTGGGGCCGGTACACGGAGTTTCCCGGCAGCCGGACGTACCCCGCCACAGCCGGCTGCCGGTTCGCCCGGGTGGGTACGCTCCGCCATTCTCCCCGGTACAGCGGCGAATCCGGCCCGAAGGCGTGTGCGGCGAAGGACTCCACCGCCTCGCGACCGGAGAACCAGAACGGGTGCGGAGGCATCGTCATCCGCACGTCCTCACTCAGCAGCTCCGCGAGAGCGGTCGTGTCGGCCCGCTCGTGGGCGTCCATGAAGCGTCGCAGCAACTCCCGCTCCCGCGCGGTCGGAGCCGCCGACGGTGACCATTCCAGCCGATGTTCCGGAAGGTGCGTCCTCAGGGTCGATCGCGCTCGCTTCAGGGCGCTCTTGACCGAGTCGACACTTGTTCCGAGCAGCTCGGCGGCCTCCCCGGCGGGCCAGCCGAGCACGTCCCGCAGGATCAGTGCCGCCCGCTGCCCCGGGGGCAGGTGCTGGAGAGCGGTGAGGAACGCCAACTCAATGGTCTCCTTGCTCACCACGGCGGCGTCCGGCTCCGTGTCGCCGGATGCCGCCGGCTCCAGCAGCCGATCCGGATACGGCTGCAACCACCGGATCTCGGCAGGCGGCGACACCGCGTACGGATCCTGTGCCTGCCGGGGCTCACGCGGGCGCGGATGGCGCGGGTGCCTGTCGAGGAAGTCGAGACACGCGTTCGTCGCGATCCGGTAGAGCCACGCACGGTAGGTGGAGCGGCCCTGGAAGGTCGCGCGTCCGCGCCACGCCCGCAGGAACGTCTCCTGCACCAGGTCCTCCGACTCCTCGAACGAACCGAGCATCCGGTAGCAGTGCACCTGGAGTTCCCGCCGGTGGCGCTCGACGAGCTCGGTGAACGCCGGCTCGTCGCCCGCCCGCGCGGCGGCGACGAGCGCGCCGTCCCCGGCTCCGTCCTCGTCCAATGACCCGCCTCCCGAGTATCTCCGCGACACGCTCTCCCCATTAGGACGGACGAGCGGCGCGGAAAGTGTCAGCCCGAGCCCAGGCGACGGTCCAAGGCCGCGCGGTGGTGCGGGTGGCGTCGGGGGAGGGGGGCCGTCGCGGTCGGAGGTGTTCACTCAGCGCTGCCGAAAAGCGGCTTGATCCGGTGGTGATCGGTGTGATTCGGTGTGATTCGGGCGGTACGCGGACCGCCTACGGGGTGTCGGGGGAGTCGCGCGGGCACGCGCCCGGTCGCGGTGGCCCGGCGATCCGTTGGACGGGTGTCAGGGGGCCGGTGGAGGAAGCGGCGGGGTCCGGACCGGGAGTGCCGCGCCCTCTGTGGCGGGATCGTTCCTTCGGCGTCTTCTGGGGCGCGCAGACCCTTTCGGTGGCCGGTGACTCGTTCGCCCTCATCGCCGTTCCCCTGCTCATCCTGAACGTGACGGGATCCGTCGCGCAGATGGGCCTGCTGACCGGTGTCTCGGGCGCGGCCTCGGTCGTCGCCGGAGTGTTCGCCGGGGTTCTCGTCGACCGGTTCGACCGGCGCACGCTGCTCATCGTCTGCGATCTCGTCAGGCTCGTCCTGTACGCGCTGATCCCGCTCGCCTGGACGACGGGACCGCGGATCTGGCTGCTCTACGTGGTGCTGCCGCTGGCCGAGGCCGTCGGCATGGTCTTCCAGGTCACCTACGTGACCGCGGTGCGCAACCTCGTCGGCGGCGGGCGCGTTACCGATGCCAACGGCAAGCTCTACGCGACCGCCGCCGCGGCGGGGATCCTCGGCCCGATGCTGGCCGGGGTGGTCGCCGGAAGGTTCGGCCTGACCGCCGCGATCGGCATCAACGCCGTGAGCTTCGCGGTGTCCGCGATCGGGGTCTGTCTGATCCGCATCCCCCGGGACACCGGCGGTCCCGCGGTGCTCGCCGTACGGGAGCGGCCGTGGCGCGAGCTCCTGGCCGGGGCGGTGTTCCTGTGGCGCCATCCGGTGCTGCGCGTGCTGACCGTCCTGCTGTCGTTCTTCGTCTTCTTGACGCTCGGGCTGACCGACCTCGTGATCTACCGGCTCAAGGGCGATCTGGGGCAGCCCGACTCCGCCGTCGGGGTGGTCCTCGGTATCGCCGCGGTCGGCACGGTGATCGGCTCCCTCCTGGTCGCGCGCCTGCGCGCGCGTGTGGGCTTCGGCCCCGCCTGGATCGGCGCGCACGCCGTGGCCGGACTCGCGATCGTCGGTGCCGGATTCGCGGGTTCCGTCTGGGGGATGGCCGTCATCGTGGCCCTCTACCTCGGCTGCGTGAGCGTCGCGGGGATCTGCTCCATGTCCCTGCGCCAGCAGGTGACCCCGGACCATCTGCTCGGGCGGGTCACCTCGGCGTTCTGGACCATCCACTTCTCCATGGGCCCCATCGGCGCCGCCGCCCTCACCTGGGGCGCGGCCCGCTTCGGCGCCACCCCGGTCTTCGTCCTCGCGGGCGTCTGCTGCCTGCTGATCGCGGTGGCCGCCCTCTTCACCCCCGCACGCCTTCGGCACCCGGAGAATGTGATCCCGCCCCGTGACCTGATCGGCCGGGGTTCGCGGACGTATGACCCGGGGTTCCCGGACGTATAACAGGGCATCAATAAATACTGCGAAGACATGGTGGAAATCTGGGCAAATTTGGGGATGACCTGTGGGAATAGAGATCGAGGACAAGTTCGACGTGCCGGTGGACTACCAGCTGCCGGACCTTACGGGCCTTCCCGGCTCGGCGGAGGTCGTGGGTCCGAAGACCCACCAGCTGGTCGCCCTTTACTTCGACACGCCCGATCTGAGGCTCGCCGCGCGGGGGATCACCCTGCGCAGGCGCAGGGGCGGCACCGATCCGGGCTGGCACCTCAAACTTCCCAAGGCCAAGGGCGTACGGCAGGAGATCACCCACCCGCTGACCCGGAGCGCCAAGATCGTCCCCGCCGAGCTGGCGGATCTGGTGCTCGCCTACACCCGGGGCGCCCCGCTCGCGCCCATCGCCGAGCTGGACACCCGCCGCGCCGTCACCACCCTGGTCAACGGCGCGGGGGTGGGGCTGGTCGAGATCGCCGACGACCGGGTCAAGGGCACCGTGTTCGGCGACGAACCGCACGTCGAGCGCTGGCGCGAGGTTGAGGCGGAGCTGCTCGAGGGCGACGAGAAGCTGCTGAAGAAGGTCGGCAGGCGGCTGGGCAAGGCCGGGGCCACCCCCGCCGACGCGGCCAGCAAGCTCGCACGCCTGCTCGGCGGCGCCGGAGCGGTCTCGGAGCATCCGCGGGCCGAGACCGCTCCGGGGTCGGCGGGTGAGGTCGTCGTCGGCTACCTCGCCTCCCAGGTCGGCGCGCTGCTCGCGCAGGACCCCCGGGTCAGGAAGGCGGAGGAGGATGCCGTCCACCAGATGCGCGTCGCCGCCCGGCGGCTCCGCAGCGCGCTGAAGTCGTTCAGGACGGTCGTCGAGGGGACCGAGAACCTCCAGGAGGAGCTCAAGTGGCTCGGTACGGTCCTCGGCGAGGCACGTGACCTGGAGGTCGTCCGGGAGCGGTTCGCCCGCAGGCTCGACAGCCTGGACGACGAGCTGATCGTGGGCCCGGTCAGGGCGCGCCTCAGCTCCGACCTGCTGGACGACGAGCACGAGGCCCTCGACCGGATCAGGGACGCCCTCGGCGGGGAGCGCTACTTCGCCCTGCTCGACGCCCTCGACGACCTGACCGGCACCCCGGTGCTCACCAAGGCCGCGAAGAAGCCCGCCGGCACCCTGGACACCGTCGCAGCCAAGAGCTGGCACCGGGTCACCAGGGCCTACGACACCGCCCAGGCCATCGAGAACGAGTCCGAGCGCGAGATCGCCATGCACGACGTGCGCAAGGCGGCCAAGCGGGCCCGCTACACCGCCGAGGTGCTCGGCATGAAGAAGCTGGCCACGCGGGCGGAGGACGTACAGGAGGTGCTGGGCACCCACATGGACGGCGTCGTCGCGCAGGAGCGGCTCGCGGCCGAGGCCGCGAACGCCCGCCTGGCCGGGGAGGACACGTTCACCTACGGCGTGCTGACCGGCGTGGAACGGGCCGGGGCCGCGCGCGCGTGGGAGGAGTTCCCCCGGGTCTGGGCGGAGACCACGGACGCCGTCGCGAAGCTCCTCTGACGGGTGTCAGACCTCGTAGTCGTCCACAGCCACGACCTCGCCGCCCGCGTGGTGCAGCACCATGAACGCACCCTTGGACAGCCGCGTGCCGCCCGCCCGCTCGTCGAGCCCGGCGATCAGCTCGGGCAGGACCTTGCCGTGGCTGCAGAGCGCCACGGGCCGGTTCGAGGCCATCGCCTCCGTGGCCAGGCGCAGGGAGGCCCGGGCGTCGTAGCCGTTCTCCGACAGGACGGATTCGAGCCGGATCGGCAGGCCGGCCCGCTTCGCGTACGGCTCCAGGGTCTGCACGCACCGCCTGCTGGGGGAGCTGACCAGCTCCGCGAGGCGGAAGGCGCCCAGCACGTCCGCCAACACCTCGGACTGCCCGCGCCCGCGCCCGTCGAGCGGCCGGTCGTCGTCGTCGCCCTCCCAGTCCTGCCGGTTGCCCGCCAGGCCGTGCCGTACCAGGACGAGCGGGGTGGTCGCCGGCGGCGCCTCGCCGAGCGCGTCGAGCAGCCCGGCGTCCCACTCGTAGGTCAGGCGCCGCGCGGCCTCGTCCACCGGCAGCCAGACCACACCGTCGACCTCGTGCGTGTCGGTACGGGGACCCTCGGCGACCATCCTGGCCAGCCAGTAGTCGACGCGCTTGGGTCGCCCGCCCTTCAGGTAGTGGCTCGACGGCAGCGACCGGCCGAACTCCGCGGTGATCCCCGCCTCCTCGGCCAGCTCGCGCAGCGCGCCCGCGACGGGGTGCTCGCCGCGTTTCAGCTTCCCCTTGGGGAACGACCAGTCGTCGTACTTGGGCCGGTGGACGAGGGCGACCTCCGGCGCGTCCGGGGAGCCGCGCCAGACGACGGCCCCGGCCGCGTGGATCGTGTCGTCCCTGCGGGTGTCGCGCTCAGTCATCGATCGTTCTCCACCGGCGGGTGCCGATCAGGTAGGTCTGCAGGTCATCGCCGGGATGGCGGGTCCAGGTCCCGTCGGAGTTGAGCCACCAGGTCGCGGTGTCGTCCGACATGGCCCGGTCCAGCAGGTCGCTCAGGTAGCTGCGCTGCTGCTGGCTGGAGACCTTGACCAGCGCCTCCACCCGGCGTTCGATGTTGCGGCGCATCATGTCGCCGCTGCCGATCCAGATCTCCGGGCGCCGGCCGTGGCCGAACTCGTAGATCCGCGAGTGTTCGAGGAACCGGCCCAGCACGCTCCTGACCCTGATGTTCTCCGACATCTCGGGGATGCCGGGACGGAGCGTGCAGACTCCCCGCACCCACAGGTCCACCGGTACGCCGGCCCGCGATGCCCGGTAGAGGGCGTCGATGATGGGCTCGTCGACCAGGGAGTTCGTCTTCATCCTGATCCTGGCCGGGCGGCCGGCCTCCTGGTGGGAGATCTCCCGCTCGATCCTGGCCAGCAGCCCGCCGCGCAGGGAGTGCGGGGCGACCAGCAGCCGCCGGTAGGCCGAGTGGTTGGAGTAGCCGGTCAGGTGGATGAACAGGTCCGTGACGTCCTCGCCGACCAGCCGGTCGGCGGTGAGCAGGCCCAGGTCCTCGTACAGCCTGGCGGTCTTGGGGTTGTAGTTCCCCGTGCCGATGTGGCAGTAGCTGCGCAGCTCGCCCGAGGACTCCTGGCGCACGACCAGGGCCAGCTTGCAGTGGGTCTTCAGCCCCACGACGCCGTAGACCACGTGGCACCCGGCCCGTTCCAGCTTGCGGGCCCAGGTGATGTTGGCGTGCTCGTCGAACCTGGCCTTGATCTCCACCACCACGACGACCTGCTTGCCGGCCTCGGCGGCGTCGATCAGCGCGTCCACGATGGGCGAATCGCCGCTGGTGCGGTAGAGCGTCTGCTTGATGGCCAGTACGGCGGGGTCGGCCGCGGCCTGCTCGATGAACCGCTGCACGCTCGTGGAGAACGAGTCGTACGGGTGGTGCAGCAGCACGTCCCGCTCGCGCAGTACCGCGAAGATGTCGTCCTCGACGTGCACGACCTCCGCGGGCACGAACGGGCGGAAGCTCAGCTCGCCCCGGTCCAGGTCGGCGATCGCGTGCAGCCCGGTCAGATCCAGCGGCCCAGGCAGCCGGTAGATCTCGTGTTCGGCCACTCCCAGCTCGTCCACCAGCAGGTCGAGCACCTCGGGGGTGATGGTCTCCTCGACCTCCAGCCGGACCGGGGGGCCGAAGCGGCGCTTGAGCAGCTCGCGCTCCAGCGCCTGCATGAGGTTCTCGGTGACGTCCTCGTCGACGTCGAGGTCCTCGTTGCGGGTCACCCGGAAGACGTGGTGCTCGACGACCTCCATGCCCTTGAACAGCTGCCCGAGGTGGGCGGCGATCACGTCCTCCAGCGGGACGAAGCGGTTCACGGACGCCGTGACGAAGCGGGGGAGCTGGCTGGGCACCTTGACCCTGGCGAAGACCGTGTTGCCGGTCGTGGGATTGCGGACGGTGACGGCCAGGTTCAGGGACAGGCCCGAGATGTACGGGAAGGGGTGGGCGGGGTCGACGGCCAGCGGCGTCAGCACCGGCCTGATCCGCTCCCTGAAGAGCTTGCGCATCTCGCCGCGCTCGTCGCGGCCCAGCTCGTCCCAGCGCACGATCTCGATGCCCTCGGCGCCCAGCTGCGGGCAGATCCGCTCGTAGAAGCAGGCCGACTGCCGCTGCGCGAGGTCGTTGGCGATCGCCGCGATCCTGGCCAGCTCCTCGCGGGGTTTCAGCCCGCTCTTCGTACGGAGCAGCAGTCCGGTGGCCATCCGCCGTTTCAGCCCGGCCACCCGGACACGAAAGAACTCGTCGAGGTTGCTGGCGAAGATGGCCAGGAACCGCACCCGCTCCAGCAGAGGCAGGGACGAGTCCTCCGCCATCTCCAGAACTCGCTGGTTGAACTGGAGCCAGCTCTCCTCTCGGTTGAGGAAGCGCTCCTGGGGTAGTGGAAGCCCGTCGGGGGTGGGACGAACGAGTTCAGCGGACATATGACCAGAATGCCCGCTTTGGTTGAACGGAACGTTAATTTAGTCTCAACGAGCGCTGTTGCTTACTCACTTGGCTCAAGTTTTCCCTGCGCTTCATCAACGAGTTTCGCGTGCTTGAGGGCGTCGCGCTCGGCGGTCTTGGCCTCCTTCAGGCGCGCCTTCTCCTGCTCCCTCAGCAATCGCTGCTGCTCCCGGTACTCCAGCTCGCGCGCCTTGTCCAGCTCCCGCTGCTCGCGGAGCCGTGCCTTCTCCAGTTCCCTGGCCAGCTTCTCGGCCTCGCGCTGCTCGCGCTGCCGCAGCTTCTCCCGCTCCTTGAGCTCGCGCTCGCGCAGCTTCTCCTGGTTCCTCAGCTCCCGCTCGCGCGCCTTCTCCAGCTCCCGGATCTCCTTCTCCGTCGGGGGCGGCGACAACTCGGGGCGCGGGAGCGAGGGTGATCCCGCCGGGGGCGGTTGCGGCTCCGTCTTCGTCGTCTCCGTCTCCGCGACGTACGGCGCTGTCCCCGCGGCGCGTAACTCCGTTTCCCCGCCGCGTAACTCCGTTTCCGCGGTGCGCGGCTCCGTTTCCGCGGTTTCCGCGGTTTCCCCGGTGTGTGGCCGCGGGCCGGACGGGTGAGGCTGCGGGCCTGAACCGGAGGGGTGGGAGTTGGCCGGGCGCTGCGGCGGGTGGGCCAGCCGGTGCTCCAGGCCGCGCGAGGCGGCGGTCAGCCGGGGGTTGGGATCCAGGCCGGTCAGGCCGTTCCAGGCCAGGTTGACCAGGTGGGCGGCGACCTCCTCGCGCGGCGGCCTGCGCACGTCCAGCCACCACTGGCCGGTCAGCGCCACCATGCCGACCAGCATCTGGGCGTACATGGGAGCCAGCTTGGGGTCGTAGCCACGCTCGACGAACTCGTCGACCATGACGTCCTCGACCTGGCTGGCGATGTCGTTGATCAGGCTGGCGAACGTGCCGGTCCCCGAGGCGGCGTGCGAGTCACGGACGAGGATGCGGAAACCCTCGCTGTTCTCCTCCACGTAGGCCAGCAGGGCCAGGGCCGCCCGCTCCAGTTTGATCAGCGAGTGCGAGGCGGACAGCGCCTCGGTCACCAGGCCCAGCAGCTTCTGCATCTCCCGGTCGATGACGACCGCGTAGACGCCCTCCTTGCCGCCGAAGTGCTCGTAGACCACCGGTTTGGAGACGTTGGCGGTCGCCGCGATCTCCTCCACCGAGGTGCCGTCGAACCCTTTCTCCGCGAAAAGGGTCCTGCTGATCTGGATCAGCTGTTCCCGGCGTTCCTTACCTGACATGCGCCGTCGGGGTTCGCTCACGGTTCTCATAATGGCGTCCCCTCGCTGTCCGACGGCACCCGAACCCCGGGTCAGGCGGCGATGCGCTTGGCGGCCAGGCGCTCGGGCGTCGGCCAGCGGACGTCGTACGCCCATCCGGCCTTTTCGAACAAGCGGATGACACCCGCGCTGAGGTCGATCTGCCCCTTCAGCGCGCCGTGCCGGGCGCAGGTCGGGTCGGAGTGGTGCAGGTTGTGCCAGGACTCGCCGAAGGAGGGGATGGCCAGCCACCACACGTTGCGCGACTTGTCGCGCGACTCGAAGGCCTCCTCGCCGAAGACGTGGCAGATGGAGTTGATCGACCAGGTCACGTGGTGCAGCAGGCCGATCCGGACCAGCGTGCCCCAGAAGAAGCCGGTCGCCATGCCCCACCACGACCAGGTCAGCAGGCCGCCGAGCACGGCGGGCATGACCATCGTGGTGATCGCCAGCACCGGGAAGAGCTTGTGCAGTTTGATGATGTCCGGGTCCTTGACCAGGTCGGGCGCGTACTTCTCCCGGTTGGCCCGGTCGGCCTCGAACAGCCAGCCCATGTGCGCCCAGAGCAGGCCCTTGGACACCGCCACGAAGCCCGTGCCGAAGCGCCACGGCGAGTGCGGGTCGCCCTCCTTGTCGGAGAACTTGTGGTGCTTGCGGTGGGTGGCGACCCAGTCGAGCACCGACATCTCCATGGAGAGGCTGCCCGCGATGCCCAGCGCGATCTTCAGCGGGCGCTTGGCCTTGAACGAACCGTGGGTGAAGTGGCGGTGCAGGCCGACGGTGACGCCGAGCCCGGTGACCACGTAGAAGACACCGGCGATGACGATGTCGGACCAGCCGAGTCCCCACCCCCAGGCGAACGGGACGGCCACCACCAGGGCGATCAGCGGGGCGCCGACCACCACCCCGAAGGTGATGATCTCGGGCAGGGTCTTCCGCTCGGGGTCGACGTCGGGTTTGGGGCCCTGAGCAGGGCGTTCTTCGATGAGGGTCATGCGCTACCTCGCGGTGGCTCGGAAGGGCCAAGGACTCGTGTGCGGCTACGCCACCGTAACCTACGCCATCGTAAGTTAGGAACACCTAAGAACCGAATGTCTGGAACATGACTCTTCGGGATTAACGTCGTAGCGGGTCCATCACTTGTTCTACCCCCGGCTGACCTGCTAAACGGGGGCCTCGCGCGCGCGTGGTCGCGCGGGCGTGTGTCGCGGGTGTGCGGGCCCCGGGGCGGAGCGCCGAGACGGGTCCGTAAACGAGGCGCGTTCGGCGGCGCGGGCTCTGTATCGTAGGGGTGCCGGGTGTGCGGGAACCGTCCCGATCGCCTGGTCGGTCCGGCATTGGGTAATTGGCAGCCCGCAAGGTTTTGGTCCTTGTTGTCCAGGTTCGAGTCCTGGTGCCGGAGCCATCCCTTGTGTCTGTTTTATTCACTCGGCTGGTCGGCTGAGTGGGTTCCCGGGCGGGAAGGTATCCTCACGTTGTCGAGCAGGTGACGGTGCCGCGCCCTGGGGGTGGCCATCCGTCATCGCGCTTCGCCATGTCTCAGCCGCGACGCCGAGGGAGCCTCGTCCGTGAGTGTGCCGCGCCCGGCAGCCGTCATCGTCCTCGCCGCGGGCGAGGGCACCCGGATGAAGTCGAGAACACCGAAGATCCTCCATGAGCTGTGCGGCCGAACCCTGGTCGACCACATGCTCGTCGCCGCCCGGGGTCTCGAACCCGAGCGGCTCATTGTCGTCATCGGCCACGAACGGGAGCGCGTCCAGGCGCATCTGGCCAAGACCGACCCCGACGCGCAGACCGTCGTGCAGGCCGAGCAGAAGGGCACCGGCCACGCCGTCAGGACCGCCCTGGAGGCGTCCGGCACCATCGACGGCACCGTCCTGGTGACCTACGGCGACACGCCGCTGCTGCGCACCGAGACCCTCGCGGCCCTGCTCGAACGGCACGGCCAGGACGGCAACGCCGTCACCGTGCTGACGGCCGAGGTCCCCGATCCGTACGGCTACGGCCGGATCGTCCGCGACGACTCGGGCGCGGTCCTGGAGATCGTCGAGGAGAAGGACGCCGACCCCGCGCAGCGGGCGATCAAGGAGATGAACTCCGGCGTCTACGCCTTCGACGGCCTCATGCTCGCCGACGCGGTCAAGCGGGTGTCCGCCTCCAACGCCCAGGGCGAGGAGTACCTCACCGACGTCCTCGCGATCCTGCGGGAGGACGGCCACCGGGTCGGCGCGCACATCGCGGCCGACTACGTGGAGGTGGAGGGCGTCAACGACCGCGTGCAGCTGGCCTTCGCCCGCAAGGTGCTCAACGCGCGCCTGCTGGAGGCCCACATGCGGGCCGGGGTGACCGTGATCGACCCGGCCACCACGTGGGTCGACGTCGACGTCATCCTCGAAGCGGACGTGGTGATCCACCCGGGAACCCAGCTGCTCGGCTGCACGACGGTCGCCGAGGGCGCCGAGGTCGGCCCCGCCAGCACCCTGACCGACACGATCGTCGCCGAGGGGGCGCTGGTGCGCAACGCGGTCTGCGTCGACGCCGTGATCGGCCCCGAGGCCCTGGTCGGGCCTTACGCCTACCTGCGCCCCGGCACGGTCCTGTCGCGCAAGGCCAAGGCGGGGACGTACGTTGAGATGAAGAACGCGCAGGTCGGAGAGGGTGCCAAGGTGCCCCACCTGAGCTACGTGGGCGACGCCACGATCGGCGCGGGCGCCAACATCGGCGCTTCGGCGATCTTCGTCAACTACGACGGGGTCAACAAGCACCACACGACGGTGGGCGAGCACGCCTTCGTCGGGTGCGACACCATGCTCGTCGCGCCGGTCACCATCGGCGACGGCGCGTACACGGCCGCGGGCTCGGTCATCGACGCGGATGTCCCCCCAGGGGCCATCGGGGTGGCCCGCGGACGGCAGCGCAACATCGAAGGGTGGGTCGCGCGCAGGCGCGCGGGCACCAGATCGGCCGAGGCGGCGCTACGGGCCGCCGAGGCCGGGAAACAGCAGGGGAGCCAGACGTGAGTGAGCGAAGCGAGCGGCCCGGCGGGCACGGCAGCGTCGCGCGGACATCGGTGTGCCGTCAGGCGAGGGGGACGGCATGAGCGGCATCAAGAAGACCGGTGAGAAGAACCTGATGTTCTTCTCCGGGCGCGCGCACCCGGAGCTGGCGGACGAGGTGGCGAGCCACCTCGGGGTCGACGCGGCGCCGACCACGCTGCGCGACTTCGCCAACGGGGAGATCTACGCCCGCTACCAGGAGTCGGTCCGCGGCTGTGACGCGTTCGTCATGCAGAGCCACACCTGGCCGATCAACCAATGGATCATGGAACAGCTGATCATGGTGGACGCCCTCAAGCGGGCCTCCGCCAAGAGGATCACCGTGATCATGCCGTTCTACGGCTACGCCCGCCAGGACAAGAAGGGCCGGGGCCGCGAGCCCATCACCGCCCGCCTGATGGCCGACATGTTCAAGACGGCCGGGGCCGACCGGCTGATGTCGATCGACCTGCACACCTCCCAGATCCAGGGCTTCTTCGACGGCCCGGTGGACCACCTGTTCGCCATGCCCGTCCTGGTCAACTACCTCAAGGACAAGCTCGACCTGGCCACGACGACGGTCGTCTCGCCCGACACCGGCCGGGTGCGGCTCTCCGAGCGCTGGGCCGACACGCTGGGCACCCCGCTGGCCTTCATCCACAAGCGCCGCGACCTCGACGTGGCCAACCAGGTGAAGGTGAGCGAGGTCGTCGGCCGGGTCAGGGGCCGGACCTGCGTGCTGATCGACGA
Organism: Streptosporangium sp. H16; assembly: GCF_051918855.1. Lineage (NCBI taxonomy): Bacteria > Bacillati > Actinomycetota > Actinomycetes > Streptosporangiales > Streptosporangiaceae > Streptosporangium > Streptosporangium sp. H16. The sequence goes on along the minus strand of NZ_JBPXMD010000009.1, from coordinate 290,509 downwards.
CATGATCGACACCGCGGGAACGATCTGCAAGGCGGCCGACGCGCTTTACGAGCAGGGCGCCACCAACGTGGTCGTGGCCGCCACCCACGCGGTGTTCTCCGACCCCGCGGTCGACCGGCTGAAGAACTCCAGGATCTCCGAGGTCATCGTCACCAACACGGTGCCGCTGCCCGAGGACAAGCGGTTCGACAAGCTCACCGTGTTGTCGATCGCCCCCCTGATCGCCCGTGCGATCAACGAGGTCTTCAGCGACGGCTCGGTGACCAGCCTCTTCGAGGGCGACAGCTGACACCCCGCCCCGCCCCCCGGTAACCCGTCGCCGACGCGTTCCCGGGGGCGGCCGGAGCCGCGGCGCGTCGACGTCACCGTTGACACGGTAGGGTTGTGGGATTGCGTGCGCTCGTAACGCCTTCCGCTAGGGCGGGTGAGGGGGAGCGCACCTTTCCGATTCCCGAGATCCCTAGGAGATCAGCCATGTCCGAAGTGGTCATCACCACCGAACTGCGTGACAAGTTCGGCAAGGGCGCCGCCCGCAAGATCCGTCGTGAGAACAAGGTGCCCGTCGTCCTCTACGGGCACGGCACCGACCCCCAGCACCTGTCCCTGCCGGGTCACGACCTGCTGCTCGCCCTGCGTACGCCGAACGTGCTGATCCGTCTCGAGGGCGCGGTGGCCGAGCTGGCCCTGCCCAAGGGCGTCCAGCGCGACCCGATCAAGGGCTTCCTGGAGCACGTCGACCTCATCCTCGTCCGTCGCGGCGAGAAGGTCACCGTCGACATCCCCGTCACCGTGGTGGGCGAGGTCGCCGACGGCATCCTCGACCAGCAGCTCGTCTCCGTCTCCGTCGAGACCGAGGCCACCCACATCCCCGAGGGCGTCGAGGTCGACGTCGAGGGCCTGGAGGTCGGCACCCAGATCACCGCCGCCGACCTGAAGCTGCCCAAGGGCACGACGCTCGCCGCCGACCCCGAGGCGCTGGTCCTGATCGTCGCCCAGACCCCGACCGCCGAGCCGGCGGGCGAGGCCGCCGAGACGGCCGAGGCCGCTCCGGCCGCCGAGGGCGAGAGCTCCGAGAGCGCCGAGTAGTTTTCTCTGCTAGATCTGTCAGGGCGGCCCGGGACCGGGCCGCCCTGACGCGCGTGTGAAGGGATGCCGATCGTGGACCGCTGGTTGGTCGTGGGCCTGGGAAACCCCGGGTCGGAGTACGCCGGGAACCGGCACAACGCGGGGTTCATGGTCCTGGACGAGCTCGCCGCGCGAGCCGGGGGACGGTTCAAGGCGCACCGGTCGCGGGCGGAGGTGCTGGAGGGCCGCCTGGCGGGTGTCCCCGCCGTGCTGGCCAAGCCGCTGTCCTTCATGAACCTCTCCGGCGGGCCGGTCAAGGCCCTGGCCGACTTCTACAAGGTCGACCCGGCCCGCGTGGTCGTGGTCCACGACGAGCTGGACATCCCGTACGGCGCGCTGAGGGCGAAGCTGGGCGGCGGCGACAACGGCCACAACGGGCTGAAGTCGATCACTAAGTCGCTGGCGACCAAGGACTACCTGCGGGTGCGGTTCGGCATCGGCCGCCCGCCCGGCCGGATGGACGCCGCGGCCTACGTCCTGCGCGACTTCGCCACCGCCGAGCGCAAGGACCTCGCGTTCCTGGTCGACCGCGCCTCGGACGTGGTGGAGTCGCTGATCAGGGTCGGCCTGGAGCCGACCCAGAACGCCTTCCACACCGGCGACCTGAACATCTCCGGCCCGCCCAGATAACCGGTCCCGCCCGGGTGATCCGCCCGTCCGGGTGATTCGGCCCCCGTTCGGAGATCGGTCCGTTCGGGCATCGGTCCGTTCGGGCATCGGTCCGTTCGGAGATCGGTCCGTTCGGACGCCGGCCCGTTCGGGCATCGGGCCGCTCAGGGACGCTGCGGATCGAACGCCATCAGGTTCTGCAGCAGCTCGGCCTGCTCGATCGCGTCGTCCAGCGCGTTGTGGGTGTGCGGCCGCCGGGACCGCAGGTGCTCGGGCATCTGCCGCTTGGTCGCCCAGCCGATCGGCACGCCCGCCTTGGCCGCGTACAGCGTCTTGAGGTCGACGCAGCGCGAGTGCCCGAACGGCGAGACGCCGGTGAAGCGCATGAAATACCAGTAAATCCACATCCAGTCGTAGGAGAGCGGGTAGGCCGCCAGCACCGGCGAGCTGTTCCCGCACACCTCGCGGACCCACGCGGCGGCCTCCCGCATCGCCTCGGCAGGGTCGCGACCCTCGCGGAGCAGCGTCTCCCGGTCCAGCCCGCTCACCGCGAGCGCCTCGGGAACGTGGTCGTCGCTGATCGGCCGCAGCTCCACATAGTGCGTGTGCGTCTGCGGATCCACCGGCTCGAAGACCTTTCCGGTCATCCGCCCGGCAACGGTCATCCCCAAGCTGACCATTGAATATGCCCCCGGAATGGGACCATCGGCCTCGACATCCACAGAGATGTACGTTTCGGTCTTCAACCTTCGGGCCTCTCCCGCCGCCGCTACCATTCCATAACTGTCTGTCCGTGAACGGTTACGCAGGGGGAGCGCGTGCGCGACGTGACCGCAGTTCAGACCGCACAGGAAACCGGGCCCGGAGCCGTTCCGTCCGCGCGCCGGCGCATGCCGGGCTGGATACGGGAGCACCGCGCGACGGCCGTCGCCGCCGACACCGCCTGCGCCGCCCTGGCCGGAGCCCTCGCGCTGTTCGTTCGATTCGGCGAGGTTACCGCCTACGTCTTCCCGTACGTCATGCTGAGCGCGGCCCTGCCCGCCGTCTGGGTCTGCGTGGTCGCGCTGAACCGTGCCTACGAGCCCCGGCTGATCGGCCTGGGCTCGGAGGAGTTCCAGCGGATCCTGCAGTGCGGCTTCATGCTCACCGCCGCCCTCGCCGTCTGCGCCTACCTCACCAAGATCGAGGTGGCCCGGGGCTACGTGGTGCTGGCGATCCCGCTGACGACGCTGCTCACCCTCCTCTCGCGCTACGCCCTGCGCCGTTCCCTGCACCGCAGGCGGGCACGGGGCGGGTGCATGCGGCGGGTGGTGGCCGTGGGCCACCGGGCGGCGATCGCCGAGCTGGTCCGCAGGTTCCGCCGGGAGCGCTACCACGGCATGGAGGTCGTCGCGGCGTGTGCCCCGCACGACGGGATGGGCGACGTGGAGGGCGTGCCGGTGCTGGGCGACTTCACCGACGTCGCGCTCGCGGTCGGGCAGGTCTCGGCCGACACCGTGGCCGTGCTCGCCTGCCCGGAGATGGACGGGGTGGCGCTGCGGCGGCTGGCCTGGCAGCTGGAGAAGACCCACACGGACCTGATCGTGGCTCCCGCGCTGATGGAGGTGGCCGGGCCGCGGATCACCATCCGCCCGGCGGCGGGACTGCCGCTGCTGCACGTGGATCACCCCGAGATCTCCGGCCTGCGCCAGGTGCTCAAGAACCTGTTCGACCGGGTGGGCGCCGGGCTGCTGCTGGCGGCCCTGCTGCCGCTGCTGGCGGGGGTGGCGGTGGCCGTACGGGCCTCGGGGCCGGGACCGGCGTTCTTCCGGCAGACGAGGGTGGGCCGCGACGGCGCCGAGTTCACGATCTACAAGTTCCGGACGATGCGCGTCGACGCCGAGCGCCGGAAGATCGCCTTGGTCGGCGACGGGCACGGCATGCTCTTCAAGATCCGCGACGATCCGAGGGTGACCCCGCTGGGCGCCCGGCTGCGCCGCCACTCGCTGGACGAGCTGCCCCAGCTGATCAACGTGGTCCTGGGACACATGTCCCTGGTCGGCCCTCGGCCGCCACTGCCCGAGGAGGTCGCCAGATACGGTGACGACGTCCGTCGCCGATTACTGGTCAAGCCCGGGATGACCGGCCTCTGGCAGGTAAGTGGTCGTTCCGACCTTTCCTGGGAGGAATCCGTACGGTTGGACCTGCGTTACGTGGAGAGTTGGTCCCTCATGCTGGATCTGCAGATCCTGTGGAAGACTTGGTCGGCTGTCGCGCGAGGAGCTGGAGCATACTGATGACCGTTCGCGACGATCACGTACTCGCCGCGGAGCTGGCGACGACGGCAGGCGAGAAGCTGGCCGCCCTGCGCGCGGAGCGGGGCTTCGGCGACCCGTCCGAGCTTCGCAGGGAGGGCGACGCCGCCTCCCACGTGTTCCTGATGGAGGCGCTGTCCCGGTTGCGCCCGGGTGACAGCGTGCTGTCCGAGGAGGCGACCAGCGAGGAGCGTCTCGACCCGCGCAGGCTGCGCGCCGATCGGGTCTGGATCGTCGACCCGCTGGACGGCACCCGCGAGTTCGCCGAGGAGGGCCGCGCGGACTGGGCGGTCCACGTGGCGCTCTGGGAGCGCGGCACGCTGACGGCCGGAGCCGTCGCGCTGCCCGCCCAGGGCCGTACGCTCTCCACCCTCGAACCCCCCGTGCCGCCCGCCCCCGAGGCGGGCGCCAGGCCGCGGATCGCGGTCAGCAGGACCCGCCCGCCGGAGTTCGTGCAGAACCTGGCCCGCCTCGCCGGCGCCGACCTGGTGCCGATCGGTTCGGCGGGCGCCAAGATCTCCGCCGTGCTCACCGGCGAGGTCGAGGCCTACGTGCACGCCGGAGGCCAGTACGAGTGGGACTCCGCCGCGCCCGTCGCGGTGGCCCTCGCCTCCGGGGTCCACGCGAGCCGTATCGACGGCTCGCCGCTGGTCTACAACCAGCCTGACCCTTCGTTGCCGGATATTCTTGTATCCCTACCGGGACTGGCGCCAACGTTGCTCGCTGGAATCCGGGATCTGCACCGCTAATCCCCGCTAGGAGAGTCTGATGCTTCAGCGCGACTACACCACGTCGCAGCTCGACGTCCTCGAGGCAGAGGCTGTTCACATCATGCGCGAGGTCGCGGCGGAGTTCGAGCGTCCCTGTCTGCTCTTCTCAGGGGGCAAGGACTCCATCGTCATGCTTCGCATCGCGGAGAAGGCGTTCTGGCCGGCGCCGATTCCCTTCCCGCTGATGCACGTCGACACCGGGCACAACTTCACCGAGGTCATCGAGTTCCGCGACCGCCGCGCCGCCGAGCTGGGCGCCCGCCTGGTCGTCGCCAGCGTCCAGGACTCCATCGACGCCGGCCGCGTCGTCGAGGAGACCGGCCGCAGGGCCTCGCGCAACCGGCTGCAGACCACGACGCTGCTGGACGCGATCGAGGAGAACGAGTACGACGCGGTGTTCGGCGGCGCCCGCCGCGACGAGGAGAAGGCCCGCGCCAAGGAGCGCGTGTTCTCCTTCCGCGACGACTTCGGCCAGTGGGATCCCAAGAACCAGCGCCCCGAGCTGTGGAACCTCTACAACGCCAGGATCCGCAAGGGCGAGCACATCCGGGTGTTCCCGCTGTCCAACTGGACCGAGCTCGACATCTGGGACTACATCCGGCGCGAGGGGATCGAGATTCCCTCGATCTACTTCGCCCACACCCGCAAGGTGTTCGAGCGCGACGGCATGCTGCTGGCCGACAGCGAGTTCATCACCCGCGACGACGACGAGCCGCTCCTGGACATGACGGTCCGCTACCGGACGGTGGGCGACGTGACCTGCACCGGTGCCGTCCAGTCGAGTGCCGCGACGGTCGAGGCGATCATCGACGAGATCGCGGTGACCCGGATCACCGAGCGCGGCGCCACCCGCGCCGACGACCGCGCCTCGGAGGCCTCCATGGAGGACCGCAAGCGGGAGGGATACTTCTAGTGAGCGCCCGTCTCCCCGGCTCCCCGTGCCACCCGGCCCACCCGGCCCGCCCGGTCTCCCGCGAGCCCCTTCCCGCGCGGTCCCGCCGCGCACGCCGTACGACCTCTGGAGAGCAGCGCTAATGGACATTCTTCGCTTCGCCACGGCGGGAAGTGTCGACGACGGAAAGTCGACCCTCATCGGGCGGCTGCTCTTCGACTCCAAGGCGATCTTCGAGGACCAGCTGGAGGCCGTCGAGCGCACCTCCCGCGACCGCGGCACCGAGTACACCGACCTGTCGCTCCTCACCGACGGCCTGCGGGCCGAGCGGGAGCAGGGCATCACGATCGACGTGGCCTACCGCTACTTCGCCACTCCCAAGCGCAAGTTCATCATCGCCGACACCCCCGGGCACATCCAGTACACCCGCAACATGGTCACCGGCGCCTCCACCGCAGACCTGGCGATCGTCCTGATCGACGCCCGCAAGGGCGTGCTGGAGCAGTCGCGGCGGCACGCGTTCCTCACCACCCTGCTGCGGGTGCCGCACCTGGTGCTGGCCGTCAACAAGATGGACCTGGTCGACTACTCCCAGGAGCGGTTCGAGGAGATCCGCGAGGAGTTCACCGCGTTCGCCTCCAAGCTGAACGCGCCGGACCTCACGTTCATCCCGATGTCGGCGCTGCACGGCGACAACGTGGTGTCCCGCTCGGAGAACACGCCCTGGTACAACGGGTCCTCCCTGCTGCACCACCTGGAGCACGTGCACATCGCCTCCGACCGCAACCTGGTCGACGTGCGCTTCCCCGTGCAGTACGTCATCCGCCCGCAGCGGGCCACCGACCCCTCCCTGCACGACTACCGCGGCTACGCGGGCCAGGTCGCAGGAGGGGTGCTCAAGCCGGGCGACGAGGTCATGCACCTGCCCTCGGGCCTGGCCACGCGCATCGCGTCGATCGACACCTTCGACGGGCCGGTCGACGAGGCGTTCCCGCCGATGTCGGTCACCCTGCGGCTGGAGGACGACATCGACATCTCGCGCGGCGACATGATCTGCCGGCCGAACAACCAGCCGCAGGTCTCCCAGGAGCTGGAGGCGATGATCTGCTGGATGGCCGACACCGCCAAGCTGTCCCCGCGCACCAAGCTGACCATCAAGCACACCACCCGCACGGCCCGTGCCCTGGTCAAGGACCTGCACTACCGGCTGGACGTCAACACCCTGCACCGGGACGAGACGGCACAGTCGCTCGGCCTCAACGAGATCGGGCGGGTGTCGCTCCGCGTCACCCAGCCCCTGTTCGTCGACGACTACGCCCGCAACCGCCTCACCGGCGGGTTCATCCTCGTGGACGAGTCCACCAACAACACGGTCGGCGCCGGGATGATCGTCGACGCCCGGTAGGCACGCCCCGCCTGCCCGCCCGCGGGCCGCCGTGGCCCCCTCCCCGTGCGCGACGGGAGGGCCACGCCGGGCCGCGGGCGGTTCGCCGTTCCTGGAGCCGTTTCTGAAGCCGGCCCTGAAGCCGTTCCCGGAGCCGACCCTGAAGCCGCAGGGTGCCGGCCGGATCGCCCTTTCCGAACCCTCCCGGGTAAGCTCGTCCGGCGATGCGGAGCCCTTCCCGAGGTGCCGGTCGTCGTTCGTGGAACCGCGCATCCCCTCGCGCCCGCGACCCGGCCATGGGCCTGCCCGGCGCCGGGTTGCGAGGTTCCGGCCCTTTCCCGTCAGGGTTCCCGTTCAGGAGACGGGCGGCGTTACACCCGCTGGGTAGATCCTTTGTCCGTTCTCTGACTCCTCCGTTACGCTCCGCGCTAGCCTCGGCACGTTCCGTATCCGTCGGGTAAGGATTCGTGCCTGTGTCTGATAGTCCGTCACCTGCTCGGGTGGTATTCCTGGGCGGCCTCGGCCGCAGCGGGACCACGCTGCTCGAGCGCCTGCTGGGGGAGGTCCCCGGCATCGCACCGCTCGGCGAGGTCGTCCACCTCTGGGCCAGGAGCGCGCTCGCGGACGAGTCCTGCGGATGCAGCGAGCCCTTCGGGTCGTGCCCCTTCTGGGAGAAGGTCGGCGAGCGCGCGTTCGGCGGCTGGTCCGAGGGCCTGGCGCACCGGATGATCGCGCTCAGGTCCCGCGTCGATCGCACCCGGCGCATCCCGACCCTGGCCAGGCTGCTGGCCGAGGAGCAGGCGGGCACCGGCAGGTGGCCGACGCCCGGCACCGCCGAGCTGGACGAGTACGCCGCGGTCCACCGTGACCTGTACAACGCGGCGGGCGAGGTCGCCGACTGTCCGGTCGTGATCGACTCCAGCAAGCACGCCTCGCTGGCCTTCTGCCTCGCGGCGGCCGGGGTCGACGTCCAGGTCGTCCACGTGGTCCGCGACCCCCGCGCGGTCGCGCACTCCTGGCGCAGGAGGGTCGCGCGTCCCGAGGACGGGCGCCCGATGACCCACTGGTCGCCCTCCCGCACCTCGCTGCACTGGCTGAGCGAGAATCTCAGCCTCGAACTCCTCGCCCGCAGGGGCGTACCGGTCACCCGAATCCGCTACGAGGACCTGCTCGACGCCCCCGCCGACACGCTCAGGCGCGTGGTCGCCAGGATCGGCCTCCCGTGCCGCATCGATTTCCTGTCCGGCAACTGGGCGGAGCTCTCGACGGCGCACACGGCCTCGGGCAACCCCATGCGCTTCATGGTCGGCCGCACGGAGCTGACCAGGGACGACAGCTGGCGCGCCGTCGCGCCGTCCCGGCAGTCGCGCCTGGTCACCGCGCTGACCTGGCCCCTCATGATCAAGTATGGCTATCACAGGAGACTCGCTTGAACGCATCGGTGGGTGTCGTCATCCCCACCCGGGGACACCGGCCTGACCAGCTGCGCGCGGCCACGCTCGCCGTGCTCGGCCAGGACCACCCCGGCCCCGTCGAGGTCGTCGTCGTCGTGGACGGCGGGGATCCGGCCTGGGTCGCCGACCAGGTGGCCGATCTCCTGGCCAGCCGGGCACTGGCGCCCGGCCGGCGCGAGGCGCCCCCACGCGGCGTGCGGGTGATGGCCAACCGGCTCACCCCGGGCCTGCCCGGGGCCCGCAATACCGGCATCGCGGCGCTCGGCACCGACATGGTCGCCTTCTGCGACGACGACGACCAGTGGCTGCCCGGCAAGGTCGAGGCCCAGGTCGCCGCCCTGGAGGCGGAGCCGGACGCGCGCTTCTGCAGCTGCGCCATCGAGGTCGAGTACGGTTCGCGGCGCATTCCCCGGCTGGCCGGGACCAGCCGCGTCACCTACCGCCACCTGGTGCGCTCGCGGATGGTGATGGTGCACTCCTCGACCTTCCTGTTCCGGCGCGGCGGGCTCTGGGTGGACGAGAGCGCCCCCAAGGGCCAGAACGAGGACTGGGACCTGGCGCTGCGCGCCGCCGCCCAACACCCCATCGTGCACGTCGACCGGCCCCTGGTCCGGGTGCGCTGGGGTGGCTCCTCGTATGTGGCCCGTTGGGCCGACCGGATCGCCGGGCTGCAGTGGATGCTCGCCCGGCACCCTGATCTGGCCGTGGATCCGCGCGGCGCGGCGCGGGTCTACGGTCAGCTCGCCTTCCACCACGCGGCCCTCGGCCAGCGGCGGGAGGCGGGCCGCTGGGCCTGGCGGGCGTTCACCGCCCGCCACGGCGAGCCCCGCGCGCCCATCGCGCTCGCGGTGGCGGCGGGCCTGGTCCCCGCGAGGATCATGCTCAGTGTCCTGAACCACCGAGGGCACGGCATCTGATGGCGCCCATCACCGAGCAGCCGCGGGTGACCCTCCGCCACGGTGCCTGGATCGTGCCGTCCATGACGGAGCAGGCCGCCGAGCGCCCGCCGGCACCCGCGCGCCACGGCCCGCCGGTCGCCTCGCTCCTGACGGGACAGGCCGTCGAGCGCCCGCCGGTGTTCCCCCGCCACGGTCTGGTGCTCGCTCCGTCCGCGGCGGGGCAGGCCGTCGAGCGCCCGCGCGCGACCGCTCGCTACGGCCTGCCGGTCCTTCCGCCCGCGCCGGGACGTGCCGCCGGGCCTCCGCCGGCGGTCACGCGCCGCGACTCGCCGGTCATGTCGTCCGTGGTGAGGCGGGCCGAGGTCCCGGCCACCCGTGACACCGTGACGCCGACCCCGCCCCTCACCGACCACCGGTCCGCGACCACCGGTCGCGATCCGGTGCCCGGCCTGCCCGCCGTCGCAGGGCGGGCCGGAACGCCGGTCGCCAGGCGGGGGACGACCCCGGGCGTCCCCCGCCTGAGGCCCCGGCTCGACAAGGCCACTCGCAGGCGTCTGCGTAGGCGCGTGCACGTGGCGGGCGTCGCGATCGACCCGATGACCGAGAGCGAGGTCGTCGACCATGTGATCGCCGCTCTGAAACGCGGTGAGGGCGGCCACCTTGTCACCCCGAACGTCGACATCAGCCGGACCGTCGCCCGAGACCCCCGGGCCCGCCGGTTCGTCGAGCGCGCCGACCTGGCGGTGGCCGACGGCATGCCGCTGGTGTGGGCGGCGAGACTGCTCGGCACCCCCATCCCCGGCAGGGTCACCGGTGCCGACCTGATCTGGTCCCTGTCGGAGGCCGCCGCCTTCTACCGCCATCCCGTATACCTGCTGGGCGGTCCCCGGGGCACGGCCGCGCAGGCGGCCCGCGAGCTGGTGAACCGCCATCCGACGCTGATGATCGCCGGGGTCGACGCCCCGCCGTACGGGTTCGAGGACGATCCTGAGAGTTACGCCCGGGTGCGCGACGCCGTGATCGCCGCAGCGCCCCGGCTGGTCTTCGTCGGGCTCGGCTTCCCCCGGCAGGAGCGGCTCATCGCCTCGCTCCGCCGGGACCTGCCGGGCACCTGGTTCGTCGGCTGCGGTTCGGCGATCTCCTTCGCCGCAGGCACCGTCCGGCGGGCGCCGGCATGGATGCGCCGCGGCGGCCTGGAGTGGATCTTCCGGCTGACGCGGGAGCCGGGCAGGCTCGCCCGCCGCTACCTGGTCGACGACCTGCCGTACGCGCTCCGGCTCCTCACGGTCTCCCTCGTACGAGGCCTCTTCTCCTGAAATCCTGAGCCCTGAGCCCTGAGCCCTGAGCAGTGAAGCTTTGAGGCGTCGGTGCCGGGGTCTTCGCCGAGCTTCCCGACCGTCATCGTCCTGATCGGCCGTCAGCGTTTCGCGGAGGCCAGCTCCCTGACCCGGAGGGCCTCCTCGGGGCTCAGCCGGGTACCGGCCTCGGCGAGGGCGCGGCGCGAGTCCATCGGCCGGTAGGCCGTGCGGGACAGACCGCTCCAGGCGAAGCCGCCGGAGCCCGTGCCCGAGGTGCCCGTGCCCGACGCGGTCGCGCCCGACCTGGCCGTGCACGCACGGCGGACGCGCTCCTCGGCGCGAGCCGACCAGGTCAGGCCCGCCCACTCGTACAGGCGGCGAAAGCCCGTCAGGGGGTCACGGGCCAGGTCCTCGTAGCGGGCGAGCATGATCCCCGGGTGCCGGTCGGCCAGGTCGGCGGCGGTGATCCCGGCCGCCCGCCACAGGGCCACGGCCTTGGCGACGCGGTCCTGGGAGCCGATCAGCGGGCGCAACGCCTCCAGGTGCGGCTGGTCACGCACCAGCAGCGGCTGTTCTAACAGCTCGTGGAAGTAGACCGTCCAGCCGAGCCGCTGCCAGCTGCCGACGAACGCCACCGGGTCGCGCAACAGGACGATCACCCGGCAACCCAGCCGGTCGGCGAACCATCCGGCGGAGAACAGCGCGAACGGGTCGTCCAGCAGCGCCCGGCGCCCGCCCAGCCGCCCCAGCGTGAACGCGGTGCCGTACCGGACCATCCGCGCCAGGTCGTACGGTGACCGGTTGCGGCGCAGCTCCGCCCAGAACCCGTAGCGCAGCGCGACCGTACGGGCGAAGGCGGGCAGCCAGGCCCGCTCGTTGTCCGGGCAGATGTACTGGAAGCGGTGGCCCACCACGGCGTCGAGGACGCCGGGGGAGCGGCCCGGCGGGTGTTCGGGGTTGAGCGGTTCGTTGACGTAGACCAGCTCCCCGCTCGCCGCGAGCATCCTGCCCGTCCAGCTCGTCCCGGTCCTGGGCAGCCCGGTGACCAGCACGGGCCTCACGGCCCCCACCGCCCGCCGAGGTTTCCGGAACGGCCGGGCCGCGTGTGCCCATGGCGTCCGGGACGGCCGGGGCACGCGGTCACGGTGCCCGCCGGAGGTCGAGAGCGGTCAGGCGGCGCGGTCACGGTGCCCGCCGGGGATTCAGGGCGGCCAGGCTGTGCGTGCCGAAGGGGCGCAGGCCGTACAGGCGGTGGATGCGCCACAGCGGCAGCAGGTTCTTGACCACCGCGCCCCCCGCCCAGCCGAGGGCGGCCCCGAGCGAGCCCATCGAGGGGATCAGCAGCAGGTCCAGCGTGACCGCCGTCGCGACGGCGGCGACCAGATTGGCCAGGCTGGACCCGGTGTGCCCGGCCGAGGTCAGCACCACGTCGGCCATCCCGCACGCCGTGGCGAGCATCATCGTGGCGGCCAGCACGAACGCCACCGGTGCGCCGCCGGTGTAGCCGTCCCCGAAGACGGCGCCGAGCAGCCAGGGCGCGAGCGCGGCGTACCCCAGCCAGATCGGCCAGGTCAGCAGGACCAGCCAGAGGGTGGCCGACTGGTACAGCTCGCGGGCGCGCGGCAGGTCGCCCTCGGCCAGGGCCCGCACCAGCCTCGGCTGCGTGGCCTGCGCCAGTCCCTGACCGGCAAGCTGACCCACGATCTTGAAACGGGTGGCGGCGGTGTAGACGGCCGCCTCGGCCGGCCCGGCCAGCAGCGCCACGATCACGACGTCCAGCCGCTGGAACACCGCCTGGATCCCGGCCGCCAGCGACCGGGGCCAGGTGTGGCGCCACAGGTCGCGCGCGGCACCCGGTGGGCAGGGGGTCCGGGGCAACCGCCGGCGCAGCCAGATCGAGGCCAGCAGCAGCACCGGCAGATACGGCAGCGCCCACGCCGCGGCGAGCAGCGGCACGGAGTCGCGGCCCGCGAGCACCACCGCCCCGACCAGGAGCAGCTGGGCCACCGGCTGCAGCACCCCGTCCAGCAGCACGGTCGGCCGCATCGAGCCGAACCCGCGGGTCGCGCCCACCACGACGCCCGAGCACGCCACCGCGGGCAGGGCCACCGCCAGCACCCGCAGCACCGGGTCGGAGGTGGTGAGGATGACCGCCGCGCCGGTCGCCAGCGAGAGCGAGGCGACCGGGACGAGCGCGGCGCGGACATGACCGGAGGCGCGGCGGTAGCCGAAGGCCCCGGACCTGGCGATGAAGTAGACCAGCCCGTTCCCGGCGTCCAGCCGCAGGACAGCGGCGACCATCAGGCACAGGGCGGTTCCGGAGAAGAAGAGACCGGCCGTCTCCTGCCCCATCCCCCTGGTGACCAGCACGACCGTCAGGAACTGTGCGGCGGCCCCCGCCCCCGCTCCCGCCAGCCCCGCCACCCCGCCCCGCGCGGCCCCCCTCAGGCCGGTCAGGCCCGCCAGGCGGGTGGAGGTCAGCGACGCCACGACGGCTCCGCGCCCAGCCACGAGGTCAGCAGGGTGTCCTGCTCCGCGAAGTGGGCCGTCAGCTCGCGGCGGAGTTTGCGGGACATGGGGCCCGGCCTGGCCCGGGTGTTGTGCCGCTCGAACACCGGGTCGCCGAGGTGCGGCAGCCCGAGGAACGCCAGCACGCGGTCGTAGGCGAGGTCGGGTTCGGCGAAGAACCGGCCGCTGTCGAGGACGAGCAGCCGGTCGCGGCCGACCAGCGGTTCCAGCCGGGCGAGCTGCTCGGCGTACCGGCCCCTGGCGAGGTAGGCGTGGTGGCGGTGGGCCAGGTTCGTCGAGTGCGGCGAGGCGATCAGGGCCTCCGCCGCCCCGGCCAGCCGCTCCTCCTCCAGCCGTACGGCCCTGGCGAAGGACCGCTCCGTCTCGAAGCCCCTGGCCAGCTCGTGGGCGTGCGCGGAGAAGGCCCGCTCGACGGGGTCGCGGACCAGCACGATCAGTTTCGCGCCCGGCAGGTCGCGGGCGATCCTGGGGCCGGCCAGCGGGTGGAACAGGTAGTAGGGCGACGACTCGAACGCCTGGGGCCGGCAGCCGTACCTGCGGGCCAGCCGGGAGGCCGACGCCCGCAGCGGGAAGTGCGCCCGGTACCAGGACAGGCCCCGGTCGTACGCCGTGTCGAAGTAGTGCACGCCCTTGCGCAGGACGGGTTTCAGGACGAGCGGGTGCTGGGACAGGACGCGGTACAGGGAGGTGGTCCCGCAGCGCTGCGCCCCGATGATGAGGAAGGAGGGCAGCACCCGGCTTCCCGAGGTGAGGCGACCTATGGCCCCCGACGCCGCGTGCACCGAACGCTTCAACGCGGGCTTCACAGCAGGGTCTCCTGGGAGTCGGCGAGGGGGGTGAGCCAGAGCTCCGGCGGTCCCAGCGGCGCGTGGCCGTCGGCCGCGTGGCGGTCGGCGAGGGCGATCAGGTAGCGGAGCGCGGTCAGCCGGGACTCGGCGGCCGACAGCCCGAACGGGGCGAGGATCCGCAGGGAGCGCGCCACGCAGGCCCTGGCCGCTGTGGCCGGGTCGTCGCGGCGCAGCGCCCGCTGGAAGAAGTGGTGGACGGCGTCGAAGCCCAGCGGGACCCCGGTGCCGAACCGCTCCCAGTCCCAGACCAGCAGCCGCCCGTCGGGCCCGCGCGAGATGTTCCACGGCGTCAGGTCGCCGTGCCAGGAGAACCCCCGCCCGCAGGACGGTTCTCCGGGACCCCGGCTCGTGTCTCCGGGAAGCGGGTCCGCCGGAGACGGGCCTCCGGGGGCTTGTCCGGTGCGGGCGTCTCCGGGGACCTGTCCGGTGCGGGCGGTGGCTTCGGGAGGCGAGCTTTCCGGAGCCGGGTTCCCCCGGGTCCGGCCACCGAGCGGAGCGCGCTCCGGGGCATGCTCCCCGGGAATGCGCGCGATCTCGGCGATCGCGTCGGTGAGGACGTCGCCCGGTATCCGTCCCCGCCGTACCGGAAGCGGGGTCAGCGCCAGCACGGACAGGCCGCGCCAGGATCCGTGGTGCAGCACGGCGGGCGGGACGACGGTCTTCAGCGGCACCCCGGCGAGCAGGTCGAGCGTCCGCGCCTCGTGGGCGACGAGCTCCCGGGTCAGGTCGGTGTCGCCGATCTTCACGAAGGCGATCGGCCCGTCGGCGGCGCGCGCCTCCAGGATCGGCTTGCGGTTGGCCCGCCTGGCCGGTCGCACCCGCAGCGTGACGCGGACGGGTGTGCCGAACACCTCGCTCAGGTGGCTCTCGATGCCGTCCCGGCCCGACGGCACGGTGACCCTCCCGCCCGGGTGCCACCACGCGCGGGGGACCAGCCTGCGCGGGAGCAGGCGGTGCGGGAGCAGGGTGTACGGGCTCGGGTCGCCGGGGCCGGGGAACAGCAGGTCGAGAGTCTGGTCCAGGTAGCGCAGACGGGCGCGGGCGTCGTTCACGTGGATTCCAGAGCAGCGGGCTGAGGAAGCACTCGCTGGTGGGTCTGCTGGCCTACATGAAACGTAGTCAATCGAATACACCTTCTAGGTGATCGGCTTGGGCTGGTCAACGCGGGGCTTCAAAGCGCATTGCCGCACCTCAAGCCCTCTCCTTCAGGAGGGGGTTGTTGACCGAGTTCCTCCAAAGCAGCGCGAACGAGACGAGGTACAGGCTGAGCGGGGTGACCAGCCCGTCGTAGACGAACATGTAGAGGAGGGTGAGGATCATCACGAGGACCCCGGCCAGGCCGATCGGGCTCCGGTCACGCCAGTGGCGGCGGACGGCCCCCGCGAAGAACGCCACGTAGAGGGCGGCCCCCGTGAAACCCTGCGTGATCATCAGGTGCCAGAGCTGGCCGTCCCCGCCCAGCGGCGGGTGGCCGCAGGTGGGGCACCACCCGCTCTTGCCGGTGGTGATCGTCCGGTGGTTGCCCGTGGCGTTGCGGGTGTTGCCGTACCCGACGAGCGGCGCGGCGCCCGCGGCGGCGAGGGTCGCCGAGACGGTGAAGGCGCGGATGTCGTTGCTGTGCGGGCTGTCGAGCCGACGGGCCACCATCGCCTGTAGCGGGCTGAGGGCGAACACCAGCGCTCCGGCGGTCAGGGCCGCGCAGGTCGCGACGCGGGCCCGCGTGCCCAGGCGCAGCAGGACGTACGCGGCGGCGACCCCGAGCCCGATCCACAGGCCGCGGTTGAGCGAGTAGACGACGGGGATCGCGGCCAGCGCGACCAGCGGGACCACGGCCAGGCGCCTGCGCGGCCCGCCGTACACCCACCAGCCGACCACGAACCAGACGAGCAGCACCGAGAGGTTGCCACCCCAGGCGTTGGCCCACTCGAACGGCGCCTCGGGGCGCGGCGAGGCGTGGCCGAGGACCCTCTGCATCTGGGCGGCGGTGGGGTGGATCAGGTTGTGGACGAAGGGGTTGCCGCTGATCCAGTCCGGGAGGACCATCTCCACCGGCGAGGTGAACTCGGCGCGCGGGGCGAACACGCCCAGCAGGCCGCCCGCGACGGTCGTGAGGAACAGCGCGCCGAGCATCCGCACCAGGGTGAGCTGCGGCAGCTCCTCCTCCGTCAGGTTCCCCAGATAGAGCACCATGATCAACAGTGAGACGTAGAGGCACAGGCGCATCAGGTAGCCGATCAGCCGTCCGGCGCCGAACTCGCCGTAGGTGCCTGGCGGCATCTCGCCGAGCATGAGCGCGCTGATCAGGTAACCCGCCAGGAGCAGCAGCCAGAGGCCGAAGCCGCGCGGCGCCCTGATCGGCCGTCTCCGCCACAGGACCAGCGCCATCGCCGGGGCCACCACGATCACCGACAGGCCCCCGAAGCCGAGCGCCCACCAGACCGGGTATCCCACCAGGAACGCGGCGATCGGCCAGGCGGCCGGACGCAGACCCCTCACGACCTGCGCCCCCTCCGCCCGGCCGCCGCCTGCCGGGCGGGTGGAACGTTCCCGTACGCCCGGGGCGCGAGCAGCGCCTCCGACGCACCGGCCGATCCGTGCGTCCCGCTCGCTCCGCGTGCTCCGTCGCCGCTCGTTCCGCTCGCGTCGCTCGTCCCGCTCATCCCGGTCCCGCTCGTCCCGTGCGCTCCCGGGCGGGCGGGTGCCTCCGGCTTCTCGCCGGGCGGCTCGGGGACGGCCATGCCGCTCGCCATGCCGCTCGCCATGCCACCCGGCACGCTGCTCGCCAGGCCGGCGAGAGGCCGCCCGGCCCTCCTCGGGAGGCTGTCGCGGTCTCGCGCCCCGCCGGACCGCGGCGCGGGCGAGACGTGCGGGGCCTGCGGGACATGCGGAGTCTGCGCGAGGTGGGAAGCCTGTGAGCCGTGGGCGGCTTGTGAGCCCTGCGAAGCCGGTGAGACGTGCGGAGCCTGCGGGAGACGGGGAGTCCGCTGCGCCTGCGAGACGCCCGGAACCCGCGCGGGGGGAGACACGGTGAACGGCGGGGCCTCGTCGCCGATGACGAACGCGCCGACCACGCGAACCCCGCGTTCGTTCAGGGCCCGTATGGCGTCCTTCACCTCGCGCGAGGAGGTGCCGGGTACGGCGACCACGAGCACCGCGCCCGCCAGGTCGTGCGTCTCCCCGCTGTTGACGGCGTCGAGGCCGGTCAGGCGCCTGACGTCGGCGGCGGTTCGCAGGGCGGTGTCGAGGCGGTCGCGGAGCCAGGCGACCCCGACCCCGCACAGCAGCCCCGCCATGAGGCCGCTGCCCAGGTAGAGGGGCGGCCGGGGGGTGGTGGGCTCGGCCGGTGCCACCGCCTGGCTGATCACGGAGCCGGGGGTGACGGCGACGGTCTTGAGGGCGTCGTACCTGGCGGTGAGGCTGTGAACCTGGCGGGCGAGGACGTTCTGCCGCTGGAGGGCGAGGGCCCGTTCGGTGGTCCCCCTGCCGAGATCGGGAAGCTCGGTGGCGACCTTGGTGAGACCCGCGTTGGCCTGTCTCAGCTTGAGCAGCACGGCCTTGAGCTGGGCCGAGAGCATCTGGGTGGCGGACTCGCGGCGCTGTGCCAGGTAGGCGAGGGCGTAGGCGCTCGCGCCCGAGGCCGCGGCCTTCGGATCGGCGGCGCTGCAGGAGATCTCCAGGACCGAGGTGTTGGGCGGCACCGAGACCTCCGCGGCACAGGGAAGGCCGCCGAACAGCCGGCGGGCCTTCGCCGCGACCACCGCGGAGCGGGCCACCTGTGCCTCGGTGTCGAGGTTGAGGGGCTCGCGCTGGCGGGCGGTGACCTGGTTGGTCTGTTCCTGCGAGCCGGTCGCGGTCACCAGGACCTGCCCGGAGGCGGTGTAGGAGGCCGGGGTGAGCCACAGCAGGGCGAGGCCGCAACCGGCTCCGGCCAGGAACAGGGAGAGGACGATCGCCCACCGCCGACGGAGAAGCGACGCGTAGTCCGCCAGATCCTCGCCTCCGCGGCGGACGGGAGCGTCCGGTGACGGGCTCATATGTCGCTGGTGCCTCTCCGGCGAACAGACGCTGGGAACCCTAGGAACTATAGGTCGGGTTTCCATTTCCCCGAACGAATTCACAAGATTTTCTTCGCGCCGCTCCCGCCAATCACAGGGAAATAACAACCGTTTATCCGATATTTCCTGTCGTCCGCCAGGGTGCTACGGCACGGACCGGCAAAGTCTGGGACGAGGCACGTCCGGGCGATGGGAAGGTGTTCCCCCGTGATGGTCGAGGACCGTCCACGAATGCGTACGCGCGACAGCTGTGAGGAACCGGTGCATCAGACAAATGCCGCTATAGACGTAATTCCGCGAGTAGTAAGAATCGCCGGTTCCGGCCTCGTCCTGGCGCTGGGGCTGGGCACCCTCGCGCTGGGGATCGCGGGGCTGAGCGGGGGCGGTCGGGCCTCGAACGCCGCCGGCGCCGGGAAAACCTCGGACGCGCCGGGAGTCGCAGGCGCGCCGGACCCGTCCGCCGAACCGTCCCGGGTGGCCTGCGAGGTCAGCCGCAAGCTCGTCCCCTCCTGCGGCGCCTGGTGGGGCATCGCGCCGGAGATCTTCACGGGGAGGCCTCCCGGGCGGGCCCTGGAGAGGGCGGAGAGACGCATGGGCCGGACGGCCGACGTCATGCACGTCTACCACCGGGGCGACGAGCTCTTCCCGACCCCCGCGGAGCGCGCCATCGCCCGCGACCCGGACGGCCGCAGGCTCCTGCTGGTCAACTGGAAGCCGTCCCTCGACCACACCTGGGAGCAGATCGCCCACGGGGCGCTGGACGCGCGGATCGACCGGCTGGCCGCCCACATCGTGAGGACCTTCCCCGAGAAGTTCTTCCTCACCGTCCACCACGAGCCGGAGGACGACGTGCGGGAGGCCCGCGGCAAGGGGATGACGGCGGCCGACTACGCCGCCATGTTCCGGCACGTGGTGACGCGCCTGCGGCACGGGGGCGTGACCAACGCGGTCACGGTGATGACCTACATGGGCGCGCCCAACTGGGCGTCCGAACCCTGGTTCGAGAAGCTCCACCCCGGTGACGACGTGGTCGACTGGGTGGCGATGGACCCCTACGTCGACCACCGGGTCCACAGCTTCGACGGGCTGGTCAACAAGACCCGTCCGGAGTTCCCCCGGTGGCACGGGTTCTACCGGTGGATGCGGGAACGCTTCCCGGACAAGCCCGTCATGCTCGCCGAGTGGGGCGTCTTCGAGCGTCACGACAGGCCCGGGTTCAAGGAGTCGTTCTTCGCCTCGGTACGCCGGGAGATCGGCGAGTATCCGCAGATCAAGGCCCTGATCTACTTCGACTCGCCGCGCGCCCCCCGGGGTGACACCCGGTTCGACACCACGCCCGGCGGCCGGAGGGCCTTCGGCGAGCTCGCCCGCGACGCGCGCCTCAACGCCGCCGTCCCCGCCGGCTGATCCCCGCCGGGCCCGGACCGCCGGGCCCGAACCGGCAGGCCCGGGCCGCCGGACCCGGGCCGCCGGACCCGGGTCATCGGATCCAGCCGCCCTGGATCAGCGGGTCGAGCACCTGGTGCACCGCCCGGTCCACGCTGATGCCGGTGGTGTCGATCTCCAGGTCGGCGTCGTCCGGCTCCTCGTACGGGTCGGAGATGCCGGTGAACTCGGGGATGAGCCCTGCGCGAGCCTTGGCGTACAGCCCCTTGCGGTCGCGGCGCTCGCACTCCTCCAGGGGGGTGGACACGTGGACCAGCAGGAAGTCGGCACCGACGGCCTCGACCATCTCCCGTACCTCCTCGCGGGTGGCCGCGTAGGGCGCGATGGGCGCGCAGATCGCCAGCCCGCCGTGCCTGGCGGCCTCGGCGGCGACGAAGCCGATGCGGCGGATGTTGAGGTCGCGGTCCTCCTTGGAGAAGGTCAGCCCCGCCGACAGCAGGTGGCGGACCACGTCGCCGTCGAGGTAGGTCACCGTGCGGCTGCCGCGTTCCAGCAGCGCGTCGCGCAGCCCCCGGGCGACGGTCGACTTGCCGGAGCCGGACAGGCCGGTGAAGAAGACCACCAGCCCGCGGCGGTGCGGGGGGCCGGGGAGCGTTACGGGCTCGGGGCCCGCCAGGTGCTCGGTCGCGCCGTAGGCCTCGGCCACGCGCTCGCGCAGCTCCAGGTCGATGGCGGGCTCCCTGGGCGCCAGCGGCACCACCGCCACGAGCGTGTCCTCGGGCAGCCCGTCGCGCGCCTTGAGCGCGGCGCGGACCACCGCGGGCCCGCCCTCGCCGTACGCCAGGGGGAGCAGCAGGATCGACGCCTCCAGCTCCTGTGCGGTCGCGATGATCTCGCCGAGGTCGCCCAGCGGCCCGCGCATGGTGACGGCCAGGACCGACTCCCGCCCGTCCAGCTCCTCGCGGACCCGCGCCGGGGTACGGCGCAGCCGGGCGAACGGCCCGTGCTCGGGGGCGTCCAGGGGCTCGACGGGGCCGGCGACGAAGCCGTCCTCGCGCCCGGTGACGGTCAGCACGGCGATCGCCGCGCCCTCGGGGTCGCGCAGGGTGATCCGGTCGCCGGGGGAGGCCGGGTGGTCGTCCGGCAGGGTGAGGGTGACCGGCGCGGGCCACGGGGTGCCGTCGGCGAGCGTGCCGCGCTCGTCCACGGCGTGCGCGTCCGCCGAGCTCATGAAGCCCGCCAGCGGTCTGAAGGCGCCGGAGAGCAGCAGCTCGAGGTCGGCCAGCTCGCGGGCGTCGGGGGTCCACTCGAAAGGCGCCGTCATCTGCTCCACCATCGTGATCGTCGGACTTTCCTGCCTCGCCCGCTCACGATGGGCCCCTGTCCGGCGAGCCTGGGATTCACCGGTCCGGTGAATCCCAGGTGCCCCGGTCCGGTGGATCTCAGATCAACCGGGCGAAATGGCTCTGGGGCTTGCGGATCACCATGGTTATCTCGTCGTGAGACGCGGGCCGGCTTCCCCTGGAGAGGGCCTCCACCACCGAGCAGGCGGCGCGGGCAAGCTTACCGAGAGGCCCGTGGAGCGCGGACCCGCTGCTGGCGGAGATGTCCTCGGTCACCATCAGCCCGCGCACCAGGCAGAAGGAGTGCATCCCCTCGCGCGAGGCGATCTGCTCGTAGACGGCGGGCAGCGGGCCCACGGTCCCGGCGGGGGCGAACCTGCGCCACACCGCCCGCCGCAGCCTCGCCGGCGCCAGCCGGTCGCACGCCCCGTACGCCGAAGCCCGGTCGCGCATCCTGACCAGCAGCAGCCCGCCGGGGCGCAGACCGGTCAGCAACCGGTCGAGCACCAGCTCGGGGTGCTCGATCCGCTCCAGCAGGAACGTCACGTAGACGATGTCGAACGCCCGCGGGGGCACCGGCACCGAGCGCAGGTCGCCCAGCGCCCAGGAGTCCAGGTCCTTGCGGGCGGACGTGCTCCTGCGCAACACGGGCAGGTCCTCGTCGATCCCGATGACCCTGGACTCCGTCTGCGCCAGATCGAGCGGTTCCGGCCATCCGCACCCGGCGATCAGGATGTCGAGCCGCCGGCCGAGCTGGCTGCTCCACTGCTCCCTGATCCGCTGACTCAACAAGTCGTCGCGAGCGACGACCGACCTCACCTCTGACATGTAACTGAGAGTAGTCAACTCAGCACGATTCGTCGCGCATTTACCACTCTTTGCGAGAGCGGGTGCCCGGGCAAGTAGCCTTGAGCAGGTACCCCCCGTGTCTTCCCGGCCCGGGGTTGTCGTGTTGCCGTCGTGGGGCTGTGGGCGAATCTGATGAGTCTTTCCGGACTTCTGGACCTTGTCGCCGGGGAGCCTGAGCTGGCTTCCCTTCTTCAGGACGTGCGCGGGGGCGACTCGTCCGACGTGTCGCTGGTCGCGCCGCCGGCGTTGCGCCCCTTCGCGGTGGCCGCGCTGGCAAGGGAGGGGGCCAAGGGGGCGGCCAGGACCGTTCTCGCGGTGACCGCCACCGGGCGCGAGGCCGAGGATCTCGCCTCGGCCCTCACCAGCCTCCTGGACGAGAGCACCGTCGCGGTCTTCCCCGCCTGGGAGACGCTCCCGCACGAGCGCCTGTCGCCGCGCAGCGACACCGTGGGGCAGCGGCTGGCGGTGCTGCGCAGGCTGGCGCACCCGGTCGAGGGCGACCACTCGGCGGGGCCGCTGCACGTGGTCGTCGCGCCGGTCAGGGCGCTGCTCCAGCCGATCGTCCAGGGTCTGGGCGACCTGCGGCCGGTGCGGCTGCGCGCCGGGGACGACGCCGATCTCGACACCGTCGTCCACAGCCTCGTGGAGAACGGCTACCACCGGGTCGACATGGTGGAGAAGCGCGGCGAGGTCGCGGTCAGGGGCGGCCTGCTGGACGTCTTCCCGCCCACGGAGGAGCACCCGCTGCGGCTGGAGTTCTGGGGCGACACCGTCGAGGAGATCCGCTGGTTCAAGGTCGCCGACCAGCGTTCGCTGGAGGTGGCCGAGGACGGGCTGTTCGCCGCGCCCTGCCGGGAGCTGCTGCTGACCGCCGAGGTCAGGGAGCGGGCGAGGGAGCTCGCCGAGGCGCATCCCTCGCTGGCCGAGATCCTGGAGCAACTGGCCGAGGGCGTGCCGGTGGAGGGCATGGAGGCGTTCGCGCCGGTGCTCGCCGGGGAGATGGACCTGCTCATCGACCACCTGCCGGGACAGGCGGCGATCTTCGTGTGCGACCCGGAGCGCATCCGGGGGCGCGCCGACGAGCTGGTACGGACCAGCCAGGAGTTCCTGGAGGCGTCCTGGATCAACGCGGCGTCCGGCGGCGAGGCGCCGATCGACCTGGGCGCGGCGGCGTTCCGTGACCTGGAGGAGGTCCGCGACCACGCGCGGGGACTCGGCCAGCCCTGGTGGTCGCTCGCGCCGTTCGGCGCCGACACCGACAACGCCGAGCCGGGCGGCGGGCAGGCACTGAGAGCGCGCGAGGTGGAGTCCTACCGGGGCGACACCCAGCGGGCGCTGGCCGACATCAAGGGCTGGCTCGACTCCGACCGGGTCGTCGTCCTGCTGAGCGAGGGCCACGGCCCCGCCGAGCGGATGGTCGAGCTGCTCAAGGGCGTCGACCTGCCCGCGCGCCTGGAGCCGGGCCTCGGCACCGTGCCGGAGAGGAAGGTCGTCCACGTCACCACGGGCCTGGTCGAGCACGGGTTCGTGACCCCGACGCTGGCCGTGCTGACCCACCTCGACCTGGTCGGCCAGAAGGCGTCGACCAAGGACATGCGGCGGCTGCCCTCCCGGCGCCGCAACATGGTCGACCCGCTGCAGCTCAAGGTCGGCGACCACGTCGTGCACGAGCAGCACGGCGTGGGCCGCTACGTCGAGATGGTGCAGCGGACCGTGCAGGGCGCCACCCGCGAGTACCTGGTGATCGAGTACGCCAAGGGCGACCGGCTCTACGTGCCGACCGACCAGCTCGACGAGGTCACCCGCTACGTCGGCGGCGAGTCGCCCACCCTCAACCGGATGGGCGGCGCCGACTGGGCCAAGGCCAAGACCAAGGCCAAGAAGGCGGTCAAGGAGATCGCCGGAGAGCTGATCCGCCTGTACTCGGCCCGGATGGCCTCGCCGGGACACGCCTTCGCGCCCGACAGCCCCTGGCAGCGGGAGATGGAGGACGCCTTCCCGTACGCCGAGACGGGCGACCAGCTGGAGGCCATCGACGAGGTCAAGCGCGACATGGAGCGCCCGATCCCGATGGACCGGCTGATCTGCGGGGACGTGGGCTACGGCAAGACGGAGATCGCGGTGCGGGCGGCGTTCAAAGCGGTGCAGGACGGCAAGCAGGTGGCCGTCCTGGTGCCGACCACGCTGCTGGTGCAGCAGCACATGTCGACCTTCGCCGAGCGGTTCTCCGGGTTCCCGCTGAACGTCAGGCCGCTGTCGCGGTTCCAGAGCGACGGCGAGGTCTCCGCGACCATGGAGGGCCTGCGCGAGGGTTCGGTCGACATCGTGATCGGCACGCACCGGCTGTTCTCGCCCGAGGTCAGGTTCAAGCAGCTCGGCCTGATCATCATCGACGAGGAGCAGCGGTTCGGCGTCGAGCACAAGGAGGCCATGAAGCACCTGCGCACCCAGGTCGACGTGCTGGCCATGTCGGCCACCCCGATCCCTCGCACGCTGGAGATGGGCCTCACCGGCATCAGGGAGATGTCCACGATCCTCACCCCGCCCGAGGAGCGGCACCCGATCCTCACCTTCGTCGGCCCGTACGACGAGAAGCAGATCGGCGCCGCGATCCGGCGCGAGCTGATGCGCGACGGCCAGGTCTTCTTCGTCCACAACCGGGTGGCCAGCATCAACAAGGTCTCGGCCATGCTGCGCGAGCTCGTGCCCGAGGCGCGGATCGCCGTCGCGCACGGCCAGATGCAGGAGCACCAGCTGGAGAAGATCATGGTGGGCTTCTGGGAGCGCGACTTCGACGTGCTCGTCTGCACCACGATCGTCGAGTCCGGCCTGGACGTGCCCAACGCCAACACCCTGATCGTCGACCGGGCCGACAACTACGGCCTGTCGCAGCTCCACCAGCTGCGCGGCCGGGTCGGCCGGGGGCGCGAGCGCGGCTACGCCTACTTCCTGTATCCGCCGGAGAAGCCGCTCACCGAGACCGCCCACGAACGCCTGGCCACCATCTCCCAGCACACCGAGATGGGCGCGGGCATGTACGTCGCGATGAAGGACCTGGAGATCCGCGGCGCGGGCAACATCCTGGGCGCCGAGCAGTCGGGCTTCATCGCGGGCGTCGGCTTCGACCTGTACGTCCGGATGATGGCCGAGGCCGTGCAGGAGCAGAAGGCCAAGCTGGCGGGCACCTACCAGGAGGACGAGCGGCCCGACGTCAAGGTCGAGCTGCCGATCAACGCCCACATCCCGCACGACTACGTCACCTCCGAGCGGCTGCGGCTGGAGGCGTACAAGCGGATCGCCGCGATCGGCTCCGACTCCGACATCGGCGCGGTGCGCGACGAGCTCGTCGACCGGTACGGACGGCCGCCCCAGCAGGTGGAGAACCTGCTGGAGGTCGCCCGCTTCCGCATCCGCGCCCGCCGCGCCGGGCTCACCGACGTCACCCTGCAGGGGCAGAACATCAAGTTCGCGCCGGTGGACCTGAAGGACTCCCAGCAGGTCAGGCTGCAAAGGCTCTACCCGAAGGCGCTGCTGAAGCAGGCGGCCGGTACGTTGCTGGTGCCGGTGCCCAAGACCAGGCCCCTCGGCGGTCAGCCGCTGCGCGATCTGGACCTGCTCAAGTGGTGCGGCGATCTCGTCGAGGCGATGTTCCTCGAAACGGTGCGGGTAGAGTAAGCGGCGTTTGTCGTGAAGGGAACGCATGTGAAGTCGACTCGAATTCGCGTCATCCTGGCGGTCGCCGCCGCCGGTGTCGCGCTGACCGCCTGCTCTCCGAACCAGGCCGGCGCCGCCGCCGTCGTGGGCGGGGAGCGCATCAGCTCCGGCGAGCTGGACCGGAACGTGCGCGAGTACGAGGCGGCGCTGGCCAAGGCCAAGGTCACCCCGGCGGACCTCAAGTTCCAGGACAGCGTCCCGCAGCTCGTGCTCTTCCAGCTGGCCAACGCCAAGCAGTTCGCGAAGGTCGCGGAGAGCAAGGGCATGACGGTCACCGAGGGCGAGATCGACCAGTTGGTCGCCGGCCAGGGTGGCCAGCAGAAGCTGGAGCAGCAGCTGCTCCAGAACGCGGTGGCCCCCTCGCAGATGCGTCCCTTCATCCGGGCGCAGCTCCTGTTCCGCAAGCTCATCACCCAGTACGGCGGCGGCACGGACGAGGCCGCCCTGCAGCGCGGCCAGGAGCAGGCGATCAAGGACCTGCAGGCCGTGCCGATCACCTGGAACCCCCGGTACGGCACGCCGAACCAGCAGCGGAGCGAGCAGCAGCCGAGCGTCTTCGTCGACGCCGGCCGTTTCGGCGCCCCCGCCGCCCCCGGCCCCGCCGACGCGCCGCCCGCGCCGCCGCAGCAGTAGCCTCCGGGCATGCCGCTGATCGTCGTCACCACCTCGCCCCGGGTCGCCCCGGGGCTGCTCAGCCGCCGCGCGTGGCGGGTCCTCGAGGAGGGCCCGGTGCGCACCGGGTCCGCGGACCACCCGCACCTGCCCTACCTGGCCGAAGCCGGGGTCGACGTCGAGGTGGTCGTCCCGGACCCGGCCGCGCTGGTCCGCGAGGCCGGGTCGGCGACCGTCGTGTGGCTGGAGGCCGACGAGGCGCTGATGCGCTCCATCGGCTACGCCGCCGTGGCGCTCGACGACCCGCCGGTGATCGAGGTCGTACCGGGCTCGTACGACCTGCCGGGCGCCCGGCTGCTCGACCTGGTCTCGGTGATGGACCGCCTGCGGGTCGAGTGCCCGTGGGACGCCCGCCAGACCCACGAGTCCCTCGCCCCGTACCTCATCGAGGAGGCCTACGAGGTGCTGGAGACCATCGAGGAGGGCGACCACACCGCGCTGCGCGAGGAACTGGGCGACCTGCTGCTGCAGGTGGCCTTCCACGCGCGGGTCGCGAGTGATCGGCCCGACGGGTTCGACGTCGACGACGTGGCCGAGGGGATCGTCGCCAAGCTCGTCCGCCGCCACCCGCACGTCTTCGCCGACACCCGGGTGGAGGGGGCGGGCGAGGTCAGCGCCAACTGGGAGACCATCAAGGCCGCCGAGCGGGCGGCCAAGAACGGCGGCGACCCGGGCTCGGCCGTCGACGGCGTCCCGATGGGCCAGCCCGCGCTCTCCCTGGCCGCGCAGCTCCTGCGCCGCGCCGAGCGCGCCGGAGCTCCCGCGACCCTCCCCGAGGGGGTTCCCGCCGACGGCCTGGGGGCCAGGCTCTTCGAGCTCGTACGGCAGGCGGGGGAGGCCGGGCTCGACCCGGAGGCCGAGCTGCGCGCGGTGGCCCGCGCCTACCGCGACCAGGTCCGCACCCAGCCGCTCTGAGGCCGGTCCATGGCCGCTCTGAGGGCGCTCCGGGGGTTCGCGGGGCCCGGCCCGGACCCCGAGGCGAGGCCGGGCGCTCCGCCGATCCTGGAGCGGTGCGCGGCCGGGTCGTCTCCCCGCCCCTGCCGGGCGACTCCTTGCGGACTCTTTACGATCATCGTTCGGAAACGTCCCGGACGCCGTACCGGTAAGTAGGTCTCGGTAGGCTTCTGAGGCAAACTGTCCTGCGACTTTAGGAGCGCTTCGTGGCTTCCATCGAGGGCGTCACCGCCCGAGAGATCCTTGACTCCCGGGGCAACCCGACGGTCGAGGTCGACATCCTCCTGGACGACGGCAGCCAGGGGCGTGCCGCGGTTCCCAGCGGCGCGTCCACCGGCCAGTTCGAGGCCGTCGAGCTGCGTGACGGCGACGAGCGTTACGGCGGCAAGGGGGTCGAGAAGGCCGTTCTCGGCGTGACCGACGAGATCGCCGACGAGATCCTCGGGTTCGACGCCGCCGAGCAGCGCAGCATCGACCAGGTCATGATCGACCTGGACGGCACCCCCAACAAGGCCCGTCTGGGCGCCAACGCGATCTTGGGTGTCTCGCTCGCCGTGGCCAAGGCCGCGGCGGAGAGCGCCGAGCTGCCGCTCTTCCGCTACCTCGGCGGGCCGAACGCGCACGTGCTGCCGGTGCCGATGATGAACATCCTGAACGGCGGCGCGCACGCCGACAGCAACGTCGACATCCAGGAGTTCATGATCGCCCCGATCGGGGCGGAGACGTTCCGCGAGGCCGTGCGCATGGGCACCGAGGTCTACCACGCCCTCAAGTCCGTGCTGAAGGAGAAGGGCTACGCCACCGGCCTCGGTGACGAGGGCGGCTTCGCGCCGAGCCTGCCCTCCAACCGCGACGCGCTCGACCTGATCCTGGTCGCCATCGAGAAGGCCGGGTACGTCGCGGGCGAGGACATCGGGCTCGCCCTCGACGTGGCTGCCTCCGAGTTCCACTCCGACGGCGTCTACACCATCGATGGCAAGGGCCTGTCCGCCGCCGAGCTGATCGCCTTCTACGAGGACCTGGTCGCGAACTATCCGCTGGTCTCCATCGAGGACCCGCTGGACGAGAGCGACTGGGAGGGCTGGAACGCCATCACCCGCGCCCTGGGCGACAAGGTCCAGCTGGTCGGCGACGACCTGTTCGTGACGAACCCGGAGCGCCTGGGCCGCGGCATCGCCGAGGGCACCGCCAACGCGCTGCTGGTCAAGGTCAACCAGATCGGCACCCTGACCGAGACTCTCGACGCCGTGGACCTGGCCCACCGCAGCGGGTACCGCTGCATGATGAGCCACCGTTCCGGCGAGACCGAGGACACCACGATCGCCGACCTCGCCGTGGCCACCAACTGCGGCCAGATCAAGACCGGCGCCCCGGCCCGCTCCGACCGGGTGGCCAAGTACAACCAGTTGCTCCGCATCGAGGAGCTTCTGGACGACGCGGCCCGTTACGCGGGTCGCGCCGCCTTCCCGCGCTTCCGGCGGTAGTTTCGTCTGGCGGCTCGCGCCCGCTCGGGCGCGGGCCGCACCGCCGGCCGCACCGTGCGCGAGTGCCGATCTCCCCGCCCCGATCCCGAGGAGGGGGCCGGCGTGCGGGGACCGGCGAGGAGAGGCCGGCACGAAAGATCGATACCGGATCGACGCGGGGAGATCGGTCCCCGCCGGTGTCGCGGCCACCGTGCGGGGCACGGTGGCCGACGCCACGAGAGCGTGGAGACGGAGGAGGGCGCATGGCGACACGGCCGCAGCTGACGGGGCGGGCCGCGGTGCTCGCGATCGTGGTGTGCGCGATCGCGATGAGCCTCGCCTACCCCATCAGGGAGTACGTCGCCCAGCGCCGCCAGATCGCCCAGCTGGAGCAGGAGAAGGCCAGGGAGATCGCCGCGATCAAAGCCCTGGACGACCGCGCCAAGCAGCTTCTCGACCCCGGCTTCATCAAGCGGCAGGGCAGGGAGCGCCTTTTCTACTGCGACCCCGGGCAGAAGTGCTACGTCGTCATGGGAGGCTCTCCCTCGCCGGGCAAGGGCACGGCCGGCGAGCGGAAGGCCGTCGCCAGGCCACCGTGGTACGAGACGCTGTGGGACTCGGTCAAGGCCGCCGACAGCGGCAGGGGGCAGAAGGCGGCCAAGGCCGCCGGGTGACGCCGATACCCTGGGTGTCGTCTTTCAGGGGGTGTCACGAATGGTTGATGATCGCGACGTGGCGGCGGTGGAGCGACAGCTCGGCCGGGCGCCGCGAGGACTGCGCGCGGTGGCGCACCGCTGCCCGTGCGGGCTTCCCGACGTCGTCGAGACCGCCCCGAGACTGCCCGACGGATCGCCTTTCCCGACCCTGTTCTACCTGACCTGCCCCCGGGCCGCCTCGGCCATCGGCACGCTGGAGACCTCGGGGCTGATGCGGGACATGCAGGCCAGGCTCGCCGGCGATCCGGAGCTGGCCGAAGCGTACCGGGCCGCCCACGACGACTACGTGGCGCGCCGCGACAGGGCGGCCGCCGAGGACGGCCTGGAACCGCTGCCCCGCGACATGCAGAGCACCGGGGGCATGCCCACCCGGGTGAAGTGCCTGCACGCCCTGGTCGGGCACGAGCTGGCGGTTCCGGGGAGCAACCCCTTCGGCCGCGAGGCCCTCGACGCGCTCGGCGACTGGTGGTCCGCCGGGCCGTGCGTCGCCCGGGACGTGACACCGTGTGCCCAAGCCGCGGCACCGACCACGAAGGAGACCGAGTGATCCGCGTCGCCGCGATCGACTGTGGCACCAACTCCGTCCGTCTGCTCGTCACCGACATCGGCAGGGACAGGCTGATCGACCTGGAGCGCCGGATGGAGATCGTCCGGTTGGGCCAGGGGGTCGACGAGACCGGCAGGCTCGCGCCTGAGGCCCTGGAGCGCACGTTCGCCGCGATGCGCGGCTACGCCGGCCTCATCGACCGGCACGGGGCCTCCGCGGTCCGCGTGGTCGCCACCAGCGCGACGAGGGACGCCGCCAACCGGCAGGACTTCGTCGACGGCGTACGCGACATCTTCGGGGTCGAGCCCGAGGTGATCACCGGCGCGGAGGAGGCGGAGCTGTCGTTCACAGGGGCCACCCGCGACCTGGTGCGCTTCTCGTACGAGACGGGCATGCCCGCCCCCGACGGCACCCGCCCGCCGTACCTCGTGGTCGACATCGGCGGCGGCTCGACCGAGTTCGTGCTCGGTTCGACGCACGTGGAGGCCGCGCTCTCGGTCGACATCGGGTGCGTCCGGCTGACCGAGCGCCACCTGCGCGACGCGGGTGACCCTCCGTCGGCGGAGGCGATCGAGGCGATGACCGCCGACATCGACGACGCGCTCGACCGGGTCGCGGCCGAGGTGCCCGTGGAGCGGGCGCTGACGATGGTCGGGCTCGCCGGATCCGTCACCACCGTCGCCGGAATAGCGCTCGACCTGCCCGAATACGATCCGGAGAAAATTCACCACTCGCGAATTTCCGCAGGTCACGTGCATGACATCGCCGAGCGGTTGCTTGGAATGACCGTTGAACGCCGGGCGGCGATTCCCCTCATGCATCCCGGAAGGGTCGACGTGATCGGGGCGGGCGCGCTCATCCTGGACCGGATAGTGACCCGGTACGGCTTCGGTGATGTCGTCGCCAGTGAGCACGACATCCTCGACGGCATCGCGTGGTCGCTCGCCGATTCATAACAAGACCTAGACAATTCGCCTGTTTAAGGAGTATTGAGGAAAGCTTCCCGTTTAT
This sequence comes from Streptosporangium sp. H16, assembly GCF_051918855.1. Taxonomy (NCBI): domain Bacteria; kingdom Bacillati; phylum Actinomycetota; class Actinomycetes; order Streptosporangiales; family Streptosporangiaceae; genus Streptosporangium; species Streptosporangium sp. H16. Next base: position 259,697 of record NZ_JBPXMD010000009.1, on the reverse strand, counting down.
GGTTAGGTAAAGAAGCTTTAGTGAGGCTTTGCCGTGGGGCCCGGCACAGCTGTTGTCGGGGCGGCAACCGTCTCCTGAGCGATCTTGCCTCCCAACGAACGGAGCATCCCCTCATGAAGTCCGGACTAGCAAGCAAGCTAGCCGCAGCAGGAGCCAGCGCGGCCATGCTGGCAACCATGGCAGTAGGCATGCTGGCCACGCCCGCGGCGGCGGCCAGCGGATCGAGCCAGGCGGGGAAGGTGGCCTCGGCCGCCGCCAAGCCGAGGCCCGCCGTCTTCGCCGGCACCCCCAAGGCCTCCCCCGCGAAGTACGCGGGTGAGTGCCCCGTCAACGTGACCTTCTCCTCGAAGATCAAGGTGAAGGCCGTCAAGAGCAAGACCACGGTCGCCTACCGGTGGCTGCGTGGAGACGGCTCCAAGAGCAAGGTGAAGTCCTTCACCTTCCGCGGCAAGGGCGTCAAGAGCTTCACGGTCAAGGAGAAGGCCACCTTCAAGGGCAACGTCAAGGGCTGGCAGGCCATCCAGGTCCTTGCCCCGCGCGGCGTGAAGTCCTCGAAGGGCTACTTCTCGGTCGCCTGTGGTTCCGGCGAGGACAAGCACGAGATCATCAACCCCCGCGTCGGCGCTCAGGTGTGGGTCGACGAGGGCAACTGCAAGGCTGTCCTGGTCGGTCGCATCCACGCCTCCGGCGTCCGCTGGGTGCACTACCGCTGGGTCGTCAACGGCCACGTCGTCGACCGTGACTCCGTCCGCGTCGACGGCTCGCGCAAGGTCTTCCACGTGATCAGGCCCCGTGACGACTTCAGGGGCTGGGCCTCGCTGCAGATCGTCGGCCCGGTGGAGGCCTCCTCCAACCGCGCCTACTTCAAGATCTGGTGCAAGGACACGTCGCCGAAGGTCTGGGCCTCCGTCGACGCTCCGGCCGCCTACGAGGGCACCTGCCCGACGGCCCGTACGTTCACCGGCACGATCAGCGCGAGTGGTCGCACCACCGTGAAGTACCGCTGGATCCGTGACGGTGTGGCGGGCGACTGGAAGTACGCCCACTTCAGTGGTTACGGCTCGCACCGTCAGGTCGTGACCGACACCTGGAGCACCTCGGCGTCCGGCGAGTCCAAGCGCGCGATCGACATCGCCGGCGGCCCGACCACCGGAACCGCGGTGGCCAAGGTCGTCTGCAAGGTCGCTCCCACGCCGACCCCGACCCCGACTCCGACCCCCACTCCCACCCCCACCCCGACCGCCACGGCTACCACCACCGCCTGATGGCACGGTAGGTCGAGGTAGCGTGCCCGGCGGCTGACGCCGGGCCGCGTCCCGAGTGAGACGAGAGGCGGCGCCCGCATCCAGCGGGCGCCGCCTCTCGCGTTTCCGCGCCCGTCCTGCGGAGCCCGGGTTCCGGAGACCGTGCGGCGCGAGCGACGGGGTGTGGACCTCGTGGTCTCCCGCGTCGGGCACCATCGAGGGATGACCCACGTTCCTCCCGGATCCGGCTGGCCCGACGATCCCGCCCGTCCCGACACCCCGGTCGCGCACGACCCCGCCGAGGTGCGGAAACTCGCGGGGGAGAGCCGTACCCTCACGGAGCTCACGGCCGCGCAGTCGGTCTGCCGGGCCTGCCCGCGCCTGGTGGAGTGGCGTGAGGAGGTGGCGACGGTCAGGAGGCGGGCGTTCGCCGAGGAGACCTACTGGGGCCGGCCCATCGCCGGGTGGGGCGACGAGAGGCCCGAGATCCTCATCGTCGGGCTGGCACCGGCGGCGCACGGCGGCAACAGGACCGGGAGGATCTTCACCGGCGACCGCAGCGGCGACTGGCTGTTCGCCTCGCTGTACCGGACCGGCCTGGCCGTACAGGAGACCAGCCTTCGCGCGGGGGACGGCCAGCGGCTCATCGGCGCGCGGATGGTGGCGGCGGTCCGGTGCGCTCCCCCCGCCAACAAGCCCGAGCCCGCCGAGCGGTCCGCCTGCTTCCCCTGGCTGTCCCGCGAGGTCGCCCTGGTCTCGGCGGACGTACGGGTGGTCGTCGCGCTCGGAGGCTTCGCCTGGCAGGCGATCTGGCCCGCGCTGAAGGACGCCGGGTACGCCCTGCCGCGGCCGCGACCGCCCTTCGGGCACGGCGCGGAGGTGGAGATCACCTCCCCCCTGGGAAGTTCCGCACATCTTCTCGGCTGCTATCACCCCAGCCAGCAGAACACCTTCACCGGCCGGGTGACCGCGCGGATGCTCGACGATCTCTTCACCAGGGCGAACGTGCTTCGCGGCTTGTGAACTCGATCACAAAGAGAAGATCAGTGGGAATTCCGCTGAGAAGAGTGGGTGTTTCTAGCCGTTAGCGGAAATTCTGGTCAGGTTGCCACATGGGCGGCTGGCGCGATCGGAGACCCGAGCGTATGCTTGTGAAAGGTTTCACAAGCTATGAAACTTAAGGATGGCGTCGAAGTGAACCGCAACTCCAAGCACATCGTGGTCGTCGGTGGAGGCTACGTCGGCCTTTACACCGTGCTGCGCCTGCAGCACACCCTCCGCAGGGAACTCCGCGAAGGAAGCGTGCGCATCACCGTCCTGACCCCCGAATCCCACATGACCTACCAGCCCTTCCTCCCCGAGGCCGCCGCGGGAAACCTCTCGCCCCGGCACGTGGTCGTCCCGCTCCGCCGCGTGCTCTCGAAGGCGACGATCCTCAACGGCCGGGTCTCCAAGGTCAACCACGCGGCCAAGTCCGTCACCTTCGCCCCCAACGTCGGCACACCGCACGAGATCGACTACGACATCGTGGTCATGGCCGCCGGATCGATCTCCCGTACGCTCCCCATCCCCGGCCTGGCCGACGCCGCGATCGGTTTCAAGACGGTCGGCGAGGCGATCGCGCTGCGCAACCGGGTGCTCGAGCTCCTCGACCGGGCCGAGAGCGACGAGAACGAGGCCCTGCGCAGGCGTGCCCTGACCTTCGTCGTGATCGGCGGGGGTTTCGCGGGCGTCGAGGCGCTCGCCGAGCTGGAGGACATGGCGGTCGACGCCACCCGCTACTACCGGAACATCTCCCGCGAGGACATGCGCTGGATCCTCGTCGAGGCCACCGACCGCATCCTCCCCGAGGTCGGCCCCGAGATGGGCGCGTGGACCGCCGAGCAGCTGCGCGAGCGCGGCATCGAGGTCAAGATGAACACCCGCCTCGAGTCCTGCGAAGGCGGCCTGGTCAAGCTCTCCGACGGCGAGGAGTTCGAGGCCGCCACCATCGTGTGGACCGCGGGGGTGAAGCCCAGCCCGGTGGTCAACGCCGGGGACCTGCCGCTCGACGAGCGCGGCCGGATCAAGACGACCTCCCGCCTGACCGTGGCCGGCGTCGAGGACGCCTACTCGGCCGGAGACGTGGCGGGGGTGCCCGACCTGACCAGCCCCGGCCAGTACTGCGCGCCCAACGCGCAGCACGCCGTGCGGCAGGCCAAGGTCCTGGCGGACAACATCACCCGGAGCCTGCGCGGGCGGGAGCTCGCCGACTACCGGCACAGGTATGTCGGCTCCGTCGCCGGTCTGGGCCTGCACAAGGGCGTCGCCAACGTCTACGGGATCAAGCTGCGCGGGCTCGCCGCGTGGTTCATGCACCGCACCTACCACCTGTCGCGGGTGCCAACCGTCAACCGCAAGGTCCGTGTGACGGCCGACTGGACCCTGGCGCTCTTCTTCAAGCGCGAGACCGTCTCTCTGGGGGAGATCGAGGAGCCGCGCACGGAGTTCCGCGCCGCGGCGACGAACTGATCCCCCGCCCCGCAGGGCGGAACCGACTCCCGAACCCGGCGGTGGGCGACGAGGCCCACCTCCGGGTTCGCCGTTCCCCGCGGTGTGCTATTCCTTGACCGGGCCCCTCCGAAGCCGAGGCGATCCACGGGTTTCCAATGAAAGTGATGCGACGGTTGCCTTGAGCAGTTACGCATGAGTGGTCCGTTACGTATGATTACGGCGCCCCCGTAGCCCAATGGCAGAGGCAAACCCCTTAAAAGGGTTCGAGTGAGGGTTCGAGTCCCTCCGGGGGCACTCATGACGATCTGCCGGACAAGGCCCATGACCAGTGAAAACCGGGTCGTGGGCCTTTCCTCGTTTATCCGGCCGTCCATGACCGGTGCCGAACGGCCACGGCCGTCCATCCCAAATGCGTTCGCGAAATTTTGGTTACCCAAATGTGATCAGTTTTCCCGGGCGCGTTCGGGATTCGCCACCGGGCGAGGAGCCCCCGCATCTCGGCGCCCTTCGCGTGGAGGGATGTGGACGGGCGGGGGTACGGCGCCGCCGTGGCCCGCCCGCTCGGTGATCTCGGCGGCGGGCGCACCGGCGGGAGCCGGATACCCCACCGCGTTTCCCCTCCTGGAGGATCTGACCGTAACTTGGAAATATGGACGGTAAAAATCCCCTCGGGGAGTTTCTCCGTGCTCGACGCGAGGTCACGACCGTCGACCAGGTGGGACTGCCGCGGACCCGTCGCCGGACACCCGGACTGCGCCGGGACGAGGTCGCGATGCTGGCCGACGTGAGTACCGACTACTACATCCGTCTGGAACAGGGGCGGGAGCGCAATCCGTCGGTCCGGGTGCTCGAAGCCCTGGCACGGGTCTTCCAGCTCGGCCCCGAGGCGGTCGAACACCTTCACGATCTCGCGCACCGCAGGGGCCCCGGCCGCGAGCCGGTCGGCGGTTCCGACCGCTTGCGTCCGGCGGTGCGGCGGTTCATGGAGAGGTGTGATCACGCGGTCACGTTCGTGCTGAACCGCCGGCTCGACCTCCTCGCCATGAATCCACTGGCCACCGCCCTTTACCGAGGAGTGGGCGGCTGCGACAACGCGCTGCGGCTGGCCTTCCTCAACCCCGTCGCACGCGAGTTCTATCTGAACTGGGAACAGCAGGCCCATGACCTGGTGGCCCACCTCCGCGCCATCGGCGGAACGGGCCACGCGGACCCGTTCGTGCTGGAACTGGTCGAGGATCTCTCACGGGGGAGCGAGGACTTCCGGAGGCTGTGGGCCCGCTACGACGTCCGTAGCAGGACGTACAGGTCCGTTCCGTATCGCCACGGCGAGGTCGGGGAGATGACTCTCAACTATGAGGTGTTCCGCGTCGGCGGTCTCGCGAGCCAGCAGCTCGTCGTCGGCCAGCCTGAGCCGGACGCCCCCTCGGAACGCGCTTTCGACGCGCTGAGAAGGCTCGCCGGAGTTGAGGGGACCCACCCGGCCGGCGACGAACGGCGAGCGGGGCGGGGGGCGACCCGTCTCCCGTGAAAGGGCGCGCGTCCCTGGGCGGGCACCGCGTCGCCTGTCAGACGGTCGGCCGGTGATCGGTGCGGATGCGGTCACGGTTCGATGTGCCGCCCGGCCTGGGATTCGGAAGGGTCCCAGGTATAAAATAGTAACCATGAGGGACGAGGCGAACCTGGAGCCCATGCTCCGGGCCAACGGGATCGCCCGCCAGGTGATCGGTCACATCGGGGACAAGTGGTCCCTGCTGGTGATCGCGGCACTGGGGCACGGGGCACAGCGGTTCTCCCGGCTCAAGACGCGGATCGAGGGGATCAACCAGCGCATGCTGACCCGGACGCTGCGAGCACTGGAGCGCGACGGCATCGTCGAGCGCAACGTCTACCCGACCTCGCCGCCCACGGTGGAATACGTGCTCACCCGGATGGGGCGGGACCTGTCGGTGGCCGTGACCGGCATCTGCGAGTGGGCGCGCCGCAACCTCGACGAGGTCGAGGCGTCGCAGCGGCTTTTCGACGAGCGATCGGCGAAACAGATGTGAGGCCCGGGAACCGGGCGCGCTACCCGTTCGTTGACAACATCGGCGGTAGCCGTACGGTCACTTGGACAACATAGATATCGGCACGATACGGCCGTGTGACAACCGATCTAATACGCTGATCGCGTAGGTCGCAGCGTGGAGGCAGCGATGGAGAGCAAGAACCCCGTATTCAGTCGGCAGGCCAAGGGCCAGCAGCAAGGCTGGGGCGCGCCGACCCCCACCCCTGAGCAGCTTCAGGGCATGTACAACACGCCGTCATACGCGCCGCCCGCACAGCGGACGATGACGATCGACGACGTGGTCGTGCGTGGTTTCATCACCCTCGGCACGCTCGTCGTCTCGGCGGCGGTCGCCTGGGTGCTCAACCTCGGTATGGTCGCGGCGATCGCCGGTGTCATCGTCGGACTGATCCTCGCCCTGGTCATCTCGTTCAAGTCCAGCACGAACCCCGTGCTGATCCTCGGCTACTCGGTCGCCTACGGCGTCGCCGTCGGCGTGATCAGCCACGTCTACAACGATCTGTACAGCGGCATCGTCTTCCAGGCGGTGGTCGGCACGGCTCTGGCGTTCGCCGCCATGCTCACCGTTTACTCGCTGCGCATCATCCGCGTGACGCCGAAGTTCACCAAGTTCGTCGTGGCCGCGGGGCTGGGCCTGATGGGCCTCATGCTCATCAACCTGGTCGCCGGTTTCTTCATCGAGGACGGCATCGGCATCCGGTCGGGCGGCCCGCTGGCCTACGTGTTCAGCATCGCCACGATCCTCATCGGCTGCTTCTTCCTGCTCCTCGACTTCGACGAGGTCGAGCGCGGGGTGAAGAACGGCGCCCCGGAGAAGTACTCCTGGCTGATGGCCTTCGGCCTGACCGTCACCCTGGTCTGGATCTACCTGGAGATCCTGCGCCTGCTGAGCTACTTCTCGAGTAGCGACTGACGACAGCGCCGGGAGGCCCCGCCGGACACGTTCCGGCGGGGCCTCCCGTTTTTCTTGGCGGACACGTGAGTGAACGGAAGGCAACGGGGGATAGACGAACCGCGACGGAAGAGAGCATCTCGGGGCTTGCTATCTGGGCTTTCGTGATGCACTGTCGAGCAAAGGAGCCTATCCGTGGAGGTGCCCATGTCGTTGAACCACTCACTGGAGACGCAGAGCAAGCTGATCGCAAGGGTCCCGGACATCACGGGACGCGCACTCCCAGAGTGGTTTCAAGCAATCGACAACGGCCCGTCGTTCCTTCGCTGTGATGAGCGAGCCACCTGGCTCGCCGATGAGCACGGGCTGACCCACGGCTACGCCGCCGCCATTGTGCACGAGCACGAGCGGCATCGCCGTACCCGTTACCTGTAAGTCGCCTATCTTCGTGAAGCCCGCGCCACTTTCTGTGGTGCGGGCTTTGATGTGCGCCATGATAAGCGCATGGATCATGACAAGGCACGCGGGTTCATCCGCGCCAACCACCGCGCGGTCATGCTGACCTCGCACGCCGACGGGCGCCCGCAACTCTCCCCGGTCACCGTGGGGCTCGACGCGGAGGGGAACGCGATCGTCAGCACCCGGGAGACCGCGGCGAAGGTGCGCAACCTCCGCAGGAACCCGCAGGTGTCGCTCTGCGTGACGACCGACGAGTTCTTCGGCGAGTGGATCCAGATCGACGGCGTGGCGGAGATCGTTTCTTTGCCCGAGGCGATGGATCTCCTGGTCGGCTACTACCGTGACATCTCCGGCGAGCACCCCGACTGGGACGACTACCGGGCCGCCATGGAGCGGGACCGGCGGGTGATCCTGAAGATCGCGATCACCCGCGCCGGCCCCGACGTGCACGGCTGACCGGCCGTCCCCGGCGCGGGGACGCCGCGGCCGGACATCGGGGTCTCCGATCGCCCGGCCGGGTTCGGCCGGTCCGGCTGTCTCAGCTGAGGCGTTCCAGAACCATCGCCATGCCCTGGCCGCCGCCGACGCACATGGTCTCCAGGCCGATCGACCTGTCGTGGAAGGCGAGGCTGTTGATCAGCGTGGAGGTGATGCGGGCACCGGTCATCCCGAAGGGGTGGCCGACCGCGATGGCGCCGCCGTTGACGTTGAGCCGGTCGAGGTCGATCCCGAGGTCCTGGTAGGACGGGATGACCTGGGCGGCGAACGCCTCGTTGATCTCGACGAGGTCCACGTCGCCGATGGCCATGCCCGCCCTGGCCAGGGCCTGCTTCGAGGCCTCGACCGGGCCCAGGCCCATGATCTCGGGGGACAGGCCGGTCACCCCGGTGGAGACGATCCGGGCGAGCGGGGTGATGCCGAGTTCGGCGGCCTTGGTGTCGCTCATCACGATCACGGCGGCGGCGCCGTCGTTCAGCGGGCAGCAGTTGCCCGCGGTGACCGTGCCGTCCGGCCGGAAGACCGGCTTGAGCTGGGAGACCGCCTCGTAGGTGGTCCCCGCCCGGGGGCCGTCGTCCTTGCTCACCACGGTCCCGTCGGGCAGGGTCACCGGGGTGATGTCCCTCTCCCAGAAGCCGTTGGCGATGGCCTTCTCCGCCAGGTTCTGGGAGCGGACGCCGAACTCGTCCTGCTCCTGCCGGGAGACGCCCTTCAGCCCGGCGAGGTTCTCCGCCGTCTGGCCCATCGCCACGTAGACGTCGGGCACCTGGCCGTCCTCGCGCGGGTCGTGCCAGACCCCCTTGCCGCCCTCGGCGGCACTGAGCGAGCGGGCGTGGGCCTCGCCGAACAGCGGGTTCATCGTGTCGGGCAGCGAGTCGGAACTGCCCTTGCCGAAGCGGGAGACGCACTCCACGCCCGCCGAGACGAACACGTCGCCCTCGCCGGCCCTGATCGCGTGCAGGGCCATCCGGGTGGTCTGCAGCGAGGACGAGCAGTAGCGGGTCACGGTGGTGCCCGGCACGCCGTCCAGGCCGAGCAGGGTGGCGACCACCCGGCCCATGTTGAAGCCCTGCTCGCCGCCCGGCAGGCCGCAGCCCAGCATGAGGTCGTCGATCGTGGTCGGGTCGAGCTGGGGGACCTTGGCAAGCGCGGCCTGGATGATCTGTACGGTCAGGTCGTCGGGGCGGATGTCCTTGAGGGACCCCTTGAAGGCGCGTCCGATGGGCGAGCGCGCGGTCGCGACGATGACTGCCTCGGGCATGTGGCTCTCCTGGGTTCGTGTCTGCTCCTCCAGCGGAGCGTACCGCGCGGTATGCCCGAAGCCACGCCCAGGGGGGCGGTGTAACAGAACTTTGTACGGGAAGCACAAGGCCCCCTCCCGCCCGGAGGCTGGAGGGGGCCCGGCCGCGAATCAGCCGTACATGCCGGGGGAGGTGCCGTCGCCGTCCTTGATCCCGTGGAGGCCGCCCTTCTCGTCACGCCACATCCGCCAGCCGTTCTGGCTGCCGGTGAACCACAGGGGCGGGGCGCCCGAGCCGGACACCCGCGTGCCGTCGGCGAGCCTGAACTGGCACAGCGAGGCCACCGAGTAGAAGCCGGAGTTCTGGCCCTTGAGCGCGAGCGGCTTGGGATCGGTCACGCAGAAGGACCAGGCCCGCTCGTCCTTGACGTCGGCGTTGCGGCCGGTGGGCAGGTCGAAGACGTTGCCCGGCTTGCCGTGCCGCAGGAAGCCGACCTTCTCCATCCGGGTCGGGAAGGCCAGCCACCAGCCCGACTCGGGAACCTGCTCGGCGGAGATCTGGCCGAGGACCCGGCCGCTGTCGGCCTCCAGCCGGGCGAACCCGCCGTAGCGGCCCTCCTGGTCGACCGGGCGGACCACCGGCGCGAAGCCGGGACTGCCACTGGGGTAGACGCGGACCACCGACGGGCGCATCCAGTTGACCGTGCCGTCGGCGAGCTTGACGGAGAACAGGCCGAAGGCGGAGACCTTGCTCGTCTTCGGATTGGTGTAGGGGGCGACGTATCCTACGAGGTTTCCCGCGGTCGCGCCGAAGGACCAGCCTCCCGACAGGTCCACCCCGGCGCCGAGGGGCTGCTCGACGGGAACCCGCCAGATGGCCTTGCCCGTCTTCAGGTCGCGCGCCTCCAGGACGGGGTGGCGGGCCAGGCGGAGGAACACCACGCGCGAGGCGTCGGACCACTCGGCCTCGGCGATGCCGGGAATCTTCCACATGACCTTGCCGGTCACCGGATCGAGGACGACGACGCGGGCGCTCGCGAGCGCGGTGTTCTCGGGCACGCACACGAACGCCCCGCACCGCTGCGGGCCGAAGGTGGAGTGCACCGGGCGGCTCCACCTGCGCGTCCCGGTCCTGCCGTCGAGGCCGACGAGCGTGGCCTTCCAGCGGCCCCGCCTGGCGGGGTCGATCGTCACCGCGACGGCCTGTCCCGCGGAGGTCTCGACGATCGCGGGGGCGGGCACCCCCATCCCCGGCAGGCGGCCCGCCATGGTCGAGGGATGGGCCCACAGCCTCCTGCCGGTGGCCAGGTCGAGGGCCACCGTCTCCAGCGTGCCGTCGGGCTTCATGGAGGTCGTCGTGGCGACGCCACCGGCGGTGGTGGTGCGGCTGACCGCGTTCATCTCGGTGTTGTGCCAGGTGGGATGGTCCGGGGTGGCCGCTTCTGTGCCGGAGCAGCCGCCCAGGGCCAGAGCTCCGGCGAGCACCAGGGCCGGTTTCGCGAGGGGCCGGATCACGGGTATTCCACTCCAATGCGGGCGAGGCGTTACGGCTTCGCAGCGGAGGGTGACCGTGTTCAGGCGTCGTTGGGCCGCATCCTCGGCCTGCGGCCGAGCATGGTCACCCACCGTCCGTGAGGTCCGGTCGCTCGTCCGGCGACACGGGTCGCGGAGACCTCGGCGCCGGGCTCCTCCGCGGCCTGGGCCGCCGCGAGGTAGATCGACTCAGTGCGCCGGGCCCGGGGCTCGGGCCAGAGTTCCAACGCACTGCATACGGAAGGTAGCACCGCGTAAGCAATCTGGAGATAACCTTGAGCAGATGGGTGATAACGATCAAGGCCGAACATCTCCGCGGGGTTCGTGTCGAACTCCGGCCCCAGCAGGTCCGCGAAGGCCACCGTCCGCCCGCCCGCCTCGACCACGGCGACGGTCTGCGCGGCGGCCAGCTGGCGGCTCCACCGCCGTGTCACCCAGCGGAGCGGCTGCGCGATCGGCCGGACCGTGCCGAGGTCGGGGCAGGTGCCCACGACCACCTCCGCCCCCGCCTCCCGCAGCCGCCTGACCGCCTTCTGCAGATGCCGTACGGCGTGGGCGGGCCTGCTCTGCGAGGTGACGTCGTTGGCCCCGACGAAGATGACCGCGATCTCGGGACGGGCCCTCAGCGCCGTGTCCACCTGCTCGCCCAGCTCCGCGGAGGTCGCTCCCGACCTGCCCGCGACGGTCAGCCGCACCGGCCGCTCGGCGATCACGGCCAGCCCGTGGGCGATCAGCACGGCGGGCGTCTCCGCCGGGTCGGAGGTGCCCAGGCCGACGGAGATGGAATCTCCGAGTATGACCATCCTGAGCGGCTCGCCGCCGAACGTCCCGTACACGCCGTCCGACGGCGGCCCCTCCATGCCGTGCGGGCGGCCGACGGCGCGGCGGGCCACCAGCGCCTCGGCCAGCAGCAGGCCGTAGGTCGCCGCGCCGAGCGCGGTGAGGCCTCCTCCGCCCAGCGCGGCCGCCGCGGCGATGCGGCGGGCGGTCCTCGCCACTCCCGGTGTCCAGATCACGTGGCGTCGCTCCCTCCGTACAGGGCGGTAGCGTTGCCCTTGGCAACACAGCCGAGTCCCCGCCACCCCCATGGGATCACGGCGACCACAACAACAAGCCGACCAAGCTTTGGTATTTCGAGGTGATATCCCGGTGCGCGTACATGACTCGCTCGTCGAGCTGATGGGCAACACCCCTCTCGTCCGGCTGCACAAGGTGACGGAGGGCATCTCCGCCCAGGTGCTCGCGAAGGTGGAGTACTTCAACCCGGGGGGATCGGTGAAGGACCGCATCGCGGTCCGGATGATCGACGCCGCCGAGCGTTCGGGGGAGCTGCGCCCGGGGGGCACGATCGTGGAGCCCACCTCGGGCAACACCGGGATCGGCCTCGCCATCGTGGCCCAGCAGCGGGGATACCGCTGCCTGTTCGTGGTGCCGGACAAGGTGGCCCAGGACAAGATCTCGGTTCTGCGCGCCTACGGCGCCGAGGTCGTGGTCTGCCCGACCGCGGTCGCTCCCGATCACCCCGACTCCTACTACTCCGTCTCCGACCGGCTGGCCAGGGAGACGCCGAACGCCTGGAAGCCGGACCAGTACTCCAACCCGCACAACACCGAGAGCCACTACCACTCCACGGGCCCGGAGGTCTGGGAGCAGACCGAGGGCAGGATCACCCACTTCGTAGCGGGTGTCGGTACCGGCGGCACGATCAGCGGCACCGGCCGCTACCTCAAGGAGGTCTCCGGCGGCCGGGTCAAGGTCATCGGAGCCGACCCGGAGGGCTCCGTCTACTCCGGGGGCACCGGGCGCCCGTACCTGGTGGAGGGGGTCGGCGAGGACATCTGGCCGGCCAACTACGACACCACGATCTGCGACGAGGTCATCGCGATCTCTGACAGGGACTCCTTCAACATGACCCGCCGCCTGGCCCGCGAGGAGGCGCTGCTGGTGGGCGGCTCCTGCGGCATGGCGACGGTCGCGGCGCTGCGCGTGGCCGAGCGGGCCGGGCCGGACGACGTGATCGTGGTGCTGCTGCCCGACGGCGGCCGGGGCTACCTGTCGAAGATCTTCAACGACGAGTGGATGGCCGACTACGGCTTCCTGACCACCTCCAGCGAGGAGGGCCTGGTCAAGGACGTGCTGACCCAGAAGCGCTCCGGCATGCCGGAGTTCGTGCACACCCACCCGCACGAGTCGGTCGACACGGCCATCTCGATCATGCGCGAGTACGGCGTGTCGCAGCTTCCGGTGATGAAGGAGGAGCCGCCGGTCATGGCCGCCGAGGTGGTCGGCTCGATCCTGGAGCGCGACCTGCTCGACGCCCTGTACCGGGGCCGGGTGCGGCCGACCGACCCGCTGGCCGCCCACATGTCGCAGCCGCTGCCGACGATCGGCGCGGGGGAGCCGGTCTCCATCGCCGTCGAGGCGCTGGAGAAGGCCGACGCCGCGGTCGTCCTCGACGACGGCAAGCCCGTCGGCCTGATCACCCGCCAGGACCTGCTGGCCTTCCTCGCCAACCGCTAGCCGTGCTCCCGGCCGGGTCTCCCGGGTCTCCCGGCCCTCCGGTCCCCCGGCTCTCGGAGACGCGGGGGTCTTCCGGCCCCGCGCCGCCGGGGGATCCGAGGCTTTCCAACGGGAGGTCTTCCGGCTCCGCGCTGCCGGGGGATCCGAGGGTTTCCAGCGGGAGGTCTTCCGGCTCCGCGCTGCCGGGGGATCCGAGGGTTTCCAGCGGCAGGTCTCCCGGGGCGGGGGCCTCCGGGGTCAGAGGGGGAACTCCGCCATCACCTCCCAGGCCCCGGAGGGGGTGGGCCCGGCCATGAGGCGGCCGCCGAGCGCCTCGACGCGCTCGGCCATGCCCACCAGGCCGAAGCCGCCACCGAGGCGGGAGATCCTGACGTCGGCCGCCGAGCCGTAGTTGCGCACCCGCAGCCGTACGGCGCCCCCGGTGGCCGAGGCGCCGCCCACGCCCGCGCCGGTCGAGGTGCTCGCGGAGGCGTAGGCGGCACGCCGGCTTCGCGGGTCCTGGCCGTTCCTCGTCCTGGCGCGCACGCTCTCGGCCCACGCGCGCAGGCCGGATCCGTCGGTGAGCCTCAGGTCCGCCTCGACCCAGCCGGTGCCCGGGGCGTGCCTGCGGACGTTGGTCAGCGACTCCTGGAGGACTCGGTGGAGGGTGGTCATCACCTCCTGGGCCACGGTGTCGTCGGTGATGCCCTGGCCGATGTCGAAGGTGACCTGGGGACCCGCGGCGGAGAAGCGCTCGACCATCGTGCGCATGTCCATGAGGGTGCTGCCCGGTGAGCGGGCCGCCTGGTCCTCCGCGCGCAGCACGCTGACCAGGCGGCGCATCGAGGTCAGCGCGTCGGCCCCGGCGTTGGCGATCGCCTCCAGGGAGGGGACCACGGCCTCCGGCTTCTGCTCGGCGACGACCTTGGCGGCCTGCGCCTGCACCACGATCCCGGTGATGTGGTGGGCGACCAGGTCGTGCAGTTCCCTGGCCAACTCCAGGCGCTCGGACCGCCGCACCGTGTCGACGGCCTCCCGGCGGCGCTCCAGCTGGAAGCGGAGGTAGGCGCCGATCCCGGCGGCGAAGGACCAGCAGACGAAGAGCAGAAAGCCGACGGCTATCGCCGGCTCCGGGCCCGTGGAGTTCATGCGGGCGGTGGAGGCTTCGAGCACGACCATCGTCGCGAGGGAGAGCAGCGCGGCCCGCCGTACCGGCTCGATCGCGCGCAGCCCGCCGACGGTGAGGACCAGCAGCGACCCGATCTCGGCCGCGCCGGGGCTGCCGTCGCCGTCGGTGATCCCGATGAGCAGAGAGGACAGGAACGACACCGTCAGCAGGGTGACGAGCCCGCCGATCCGCCGGCGGCGGCGGCGCACCACCGCCACGACGCCCACCAGGCCGCACACGGGGCTCAGCAGTATCGCCGGGTTGGGGCCGTTCGTCGCCGCGACCACGTCGATCAGCAGGAGCAGGACAAGCCAGCCGATCAACGCTATCTCGCTGAGGCGTTTGACCCAGTAGACCAACCGGCTCGTTTCTCCCACGGTCCCCGAGCCTAGGCCTCGGGGAGGAGATGTCATATCGGCCGTTCGGCCGAACCGTCCCCGCCGGGACCGGCTCTTCAGCGGAGGCGGCGGCGGGAGCCCGTGACCGATCCTTGAGAGGTCGAAGGGGGAAAGAGATGACCATCATCGGGATCGTGCTGCTGGTCGCGGGGCTCGTGGTCGGCGCGGCCCTGACGCTCGCCGACCCGCTCCTGCTCTCGCGGATCAGCGGGGAGCGCGTCGAGTAGGCCGAGGAGGCCGAGGAGGCCGAGGAGGTGGCGGAGGGCCGTGGGGAGCGGCTCCCACGGCCCTGGGGCCCCCGCTGCTGCGAGTAGCGTTGACCCCATGAACCATGGATTCGAGACGCTGGCCATCCACGCAGGTCAGGAGCCTGACCCCTACACCGGGGCCGTGGTGCCGCCGATCTACGCGGTGTCCACCTACAAGCAGGACGGCGTGGGCGGGTTGCGCGCCGGATACGAGTACAGCCGGTCGGCCAACCCGACCAGGACCGCGCTGGAGGAGGCCATGGCCGCCGTCGAGGGCGGCAGCCGTGGCCTGGCCTTCGCCTCGGGTCTGGCGGCCGAGGACACGGTGCTCCGTACGATCTGCAGGCCGGGTGACCACGTGATCATCCCGAACGACGCCTACGGCGGCACCTACCGCCTGTTCGCGAAGGTCCACGAGCGCTGGGGGCTGCACTACGACCCGGTGCCGCTGGGCGACCTGGCGGCGGTGGCGGCCGCCGTGACCCAGAAGACCAAGATTATTTGGGTGGAGACGCCCACCAACCCGCTGCTCGGCATCGCGGACATCGCAGCCCTGGCCCAGCTCGCGACCGAGTGCGGCGCGCTGCTGGTGGTGGACAACACCTTCGCCTCCCCGTACCTGCAGCAGCCGCTGGCGCTGGGCGCGGACGTCGTGGTGCACTCGACCACCAAGTACGTGGGCGGCCACTCCGACGTGGTCGGCGGCGCGCTCGTCGCGCGGGACGCCGGGCTGGGCGAGGAGCTCGCCTACCACCAGAACGCGATGGGCGCGGTGGCCGGGCCGTTCGACGCCTGGCTGACGCTGCGCGGCCTCAAGACGCTCGGCGTGAGGATGGACCGTCACTGCGACAACGCCGAGCGGGTGGTGGACCTGCTGCTCGCCCATCCGCGGGTGACCTCGGTGCTCTACCCGGGCCTGGCCGACCACCCCGGCCACGAGGTGGCGGCCAAGCAGATGAAGCGTTTCGGCGGCATGGTCTCCTTCCGCGTCGCCGGAGGCGAGGCCGAGGCGGTCGAGCTGTGCGACCGGACCAAGCTGTTCACCCTGGGCGAGTCGCTCGGCGGCGTGGAGTCGCTGATCGAGCACCCGGGCCGGATGACCCACGCCTCCGTGGCGGGCTCGCCGCTTGAGGTTCCCGGCGACCTGGTACGCCTGTCGGTCGGCATCGAGTCGATCGACGACCTGCTGGCCGACCTCACCCAGGCGCTGGGGTAGGAACGGGCACGGGGAGGCACGGGGAGGCACAGCGAGGTGGGCACGGGCTCCGGCCGGGCCGTCGCGACGGGCCTGGCACGGGCCTGAGGGGGCCGGGCGGGGCCGCCGTCCGACAGGGCCGGGCAGGCCTGGGGACGGGCTCTGACCGAGCCGCGGGGCGGCCGGGCGGCTCAGACCGGGTCGCCCCAGACCATCAGCACCAGGATGACCATCCAGATCAGCACGATCACACCGGAGAGCGCGGCGATCCGGCCCACCTGCACCTTGGCGTCGTCGTCCGGGTTCTCGCTGGCGAGGACCCGGATGGCGGTGCTCTGGTCCCGGTCCACCATGATCAGCAGTACCGCGGCGACGATGAAGAGCGTCATGGACACCGACAGGTACGGCTTTCCGAGAAATTCGCGGCCCAGCAGCAGCCCGAACAGGAAGACCCCGACGGACGCGAAACCGTAGAGACGCGTGGTCTTGTGCAGATAACGCAGGACGCCGACGTTCTTGGCGCGGATGAATCTGGGAGTGGACATCGTGGCGGCGGTGATCGGCCCCAGAGCGAAGATCGCAAAACCGATGTGCAGCCAGAGCAGCAGGTCTGTCATGCACCAGACATTAGTATCCGGTGATCTCGTCTGGGTACGGCTCGTGCGGGGTCACTCACCTTCGGCGGTGTCGTTCCTGTCGCGCGTGGGCGGGACCATGCACAACTCGAAACAGACGCAGACGATGAGCATCAGCGCCACGAGAATTCCCGCGAGCATCGGGCTCACTTCCTCCCCTTTCGAGAACCGTGTTTTTCCATTACTGGGTAGACGGCGTTTGTTTCGGGGTGGTTGTTACGGAAGGGTCACGGTTGAGGGGGCGATGTCCGGCGTACGAGGTTTTCGATCTTCACATTCCGCTCGGAGCACGTCCGCGGGGTTAGTAGGATCGTGGGCGAGCTCGTTCCCGTGTGAGGAGACCGGCGGCGGTGAAGTCGTGGTCGTGCCGGGCGGGCGTTCCATCGGACAGAGTAAGACGGCACAAGGGAGTGCCCGCCGTGGGTGTCAAACATGTTGAGCCGTACACCGAGGAGTGGCGGGAGCAGCCGTCCCGCTACGCCCGCCTCGTCGTCGAGGCGCTGGGCGACCAGGTCGAGAGCTGGTGGCAGGGGCCCTGCGACCCGCGCACCGTCACCATCCGCCTGATCGACGGCGACGCGCTGGTCTGGGACGAGGAGAGCGGCTGGCGCCGTGGCCGCTACGCGAGCGGCGACCCCGCGACCCCCACGGTCCTCACCGACGACCGCTATCTCGGCGGCGGCCTCCTGCTCTCCCCCGAGCGGGTCCCCTCCGCGATCGCCGACGCCCGCGCGGGCGTCGGCAACAGCACGGCGTGGCGGCCCTGCTACCGCTCCCACCGCCACCACCGCGACGGCTTCGATCTGGCGCTCGACGGCTACGTCGCCTACGTCAACGCCTGATCCCTCACAGGGCTCAGCGGGTGCGGCGGGACCGCAGGAAGTCGCTGACGACGTACTCTCCCAGGCGGTCGGCGCCGGGGGAGAAGACCCGGCCGCCGTTGCGGCGCCCGACCTCGTTCACGAAATCCTTCAGGCGCTCGTCGTCGGCGAGCATGAAGACGTTGAGCGTCGCCCTGCGCCGGGTCATCTTGTCGACCTCGGCGAGGGTCAGCTCCAGCGTCTCCTGGGTGGGCGGCCACTCGAAGGCCGCCGAGCCGTTGCGCCGCAGGTGGGCGGTGGGCTCACCGTCGGTGACCACGAGCACGACCGGCTCGAAGTCGGGGTGGCGGTCCAGGTGGCGTCCGGCGATCAGCAGGGCGTGGTGCAGGTTCGTCCCCTGCACCATGTCCCACTCCAGCCCCGCCAGCTCGTCGGGCTGCAGCACCCGGGCGTAGTTGGAGAAGCCGATGATCTGCACGGAGTCCTGGGGGAACTTCGAGGCCACCAGCGCCTGCAGCGCCATCGCCGTCTGCTTGGCGGCGGCCCAGGTGCCGCGCAGCGCCATCGAGTAGGACAGGTCGACCAGCAGGCACACCGCGGCCGCCGTGCGCCGCTCGGTCTCGGCCACCTCGAAGTCGTCGACCGACAGGGTCACCGTGCCGCCGCTCCCGCCGCGCCGGACGCCGTTGATCACCGTGCGGACCACGTCGATCGGCTGCTCGTCGCCGAACCGCCAGGGCCGGGTGGAGCCGGTGAGCTCACCGGCCGAGCCCGCGTCCACCTGGTCGTGGTCGCCGCGGCGCCCGCTCTCCAGGGAGGCGAAGACGCGGCGCAGCGCGGTCTCCCCCAGCCGCCGTACGGCCTTGGGGGTGAGCTCCAGCTTGCCGCGCCGGCGCAGGAGGTAGCCCTGCTGTTCCAGCTCGCGCTCGATCTGCTTGAGCGCCTCCAGGTCGTCGACGGCCGACCGGCCCAGGGCGCGCCGGATCGCGGCCTCGTCGATGTCGTCCATGCGGGCGCCGGGGTAGTCCTGGCGGAGCGCGGCCTCCAGCTGGGTCAGGTCGGCGAGCTCGTCCAGCGTGCTCACGGCGTCGGACATCCCCATCGGCTCGTTGCCGCTCAGCCGCTCCGGGGTGTTCCAGGCCAGGTCGGGGCGGCGGGCGTAGAGGGATTCGCCCAGGCGGCGCATCTGCTCGTCCAGCCCGGCCTGCTGGAGGGTCTGCTCGATCAGCTGGTCGAGCTCCTCACGCTGGGCCGGGGTCAGGGAGGCCAGCAGGCGCTGGGTGGCCGCGGCCCGCCGGGCCAGGGCGTCGACCAGCTCCTCCAGGTTCCGCGGCGACTCCGGGAACATGTCCCCATATTTCGACATGAACTGCTCGAAGTCGGCCTGGGTGTGCTCGCCCCGGGAATCCCGGTCGAGCATGTCGTTCAGATCGGACATCATCTCCCTGACCCGCTCCATGGCGGCCGGGTCGGGGTTGGCCAGAGACTGCCGCATGCCGCGGAACTGGCTGTCGAGCACCTCCCTGCGCAGCAGGTCGCGCAGCTCCTCGAAGGTCCGCTGGGCGGCGGCCGAGCGCCACCGGTAGGTGCCCAGCTCCCGGATGGCGCTCGCCGTGTCGTCGGGGAGGGCGGCCAGCTCCGCCTCGCGCAGCCGGGCCTCGTCCGAGGGATCGGGGAACAGCTCGGCCCGCTCCTGGCCGATCGCCTTGTCCAGCAGCGCCCTGGCCCGCTCCAGCGTGCCGTCGAGACGGCCGCGCTCGCGCAGCTCGCGGCGCCGCCGCCGCACCTCGCGGAGAAGATCCTCAAGGCCGCGACGGTCCTGCGCGCCCGGCAGGCCCTCCTTGAGCAGGTCGCGCAGGGCGTGCGCGGGATTGGAACCGGACAGGATCGCGTCGCCCATCCGGTCCAGCGCCGAACGGACGTCGTACGGGGGGGCGAGCGGGTCGGGCCCGTCCCGGTACTCGCCATAGCGATAGCTCATGCAGACACCTCAGGTGCGGTAAACCGTCGTGCCGTCCACCTCGTCCTTGGACAGCCGGCGCAGGAGGTAAAGACCCTCCATGGCGAATTCCAGCGCGGCGGCGGCGTGCCCGGGGGACTCGTCGCCGATGCCGAGCTGGGACATGATCCTTGCCAGACCCGGAACCGGGCCGATCCTGCGCAGCAGCTCGGCCGCGGGAACCGTCACCCCCGACTCCACTTGGACGCCCTCGGAGAACTTCTCCAGCAGCGGGTTCAGGTCCGTGCCGCCGAGCGTGCCGCGGAACGTCTCGGCCACCGCCCTGCGCAGCAAGTGCGAGAGCACCTCGGTCTCCCGGCCCTCCTCGCTGACCTCGAACTCCACCTTGCCGCGCAGCGTGTGCACGATCCCCGGCAGGTCGGCGACCCTGGCCACCGCGTGGTCCTCGCCGGTCAGCGCGGCACGCCGTACGGCGGAGGCGGCCGCGGTCTCGGCGGCGGCGATGGAGAAGCGGGCCGAGACCCCCGAGCGGGCGTCCACCGCTGTGGACTCGCGGACCAGCCGGGTGAACCGGGCGATCACCTCGATCAGGTGGTCGGGCAGGTCGGCACCCACCTGGCCGAGCGCGGCCTCCTGGCGGATCAGTACCAGCTCGGTCTCGATCGACAGCGGGTAGTGGGTGCGGATCTCGGCGCCGAAGCGGTCCTTCAGCGGGGTGATGATCCGGCCGCGGTTGGTGTAGTCCTCGGGGTTGGCGCTCGCGATCAGCAGGATGTCCAGGGGCAGGCGCAGGTTGTAGCCCCTGACCTGGATGTCGCGCTCCTCCAGCACGTTGAGCAGCGACACCTGGATGCGCTCGGCCAGGTCGGGCAGCTCGTTGACGGAGAACACCCCGCGGTTGCTCCTGGGGACCAGGCCGTAGTGGACGGTCTCCGGGTCGCCGAGCGTGCGCCCTTCGGCGATCTTGATCGGGTCGATGTCGCCGATCAGGTCGCCGACGGAGGTGTCGGGGGTGGCGAGCTTCTCGCCGTATCGCTCGTCCCGGTGCTTCCAGGAGATCGGCAGCTCCTCGCCCGCTTCGTCGGCCAGGCGGCGGCAGCGGACGCACGAGGGTTCGTAGGGGTGGTCGTTGATCTCACAGCCCTCGACGACGGGGGTCCATTCGTCGAGGAGCCCGGTCACGGTGCGGATCAACCGGGTCTTGCCCTGACCCCGCTCACCGAGCAGGACCAGGTCGTGCCCGGCGAGCAACGCTCGCTCCAGGTATGGCAGGACGGTGTCGTCGAAGCCCACGATGCCGGGGAACCGCGGCTCTCCTGCCCGCAGGCGGGTCAGGAGATTCTCACGGATCTCGGCCTTTACCGTACGGTGAATATGGCCGCTCGCGCGCAGCTCGCGCAGAGTTCGTGGCTCTGGGATGTGAGGCACGGGATCGAGCCTACGTCCACAACGCCCGATCCGGCACTCTCATCCCTCTTTCGGATCTTGACGATTGCGTGGCGGTCAACGTGAGTGCTTGTCTCGGCAGTGGGGAGAATCGCTCCAAGACAAGGCATCGGACGGCTCCCCCGCCGGGGAGCCGGGACGATCTTGGAAGGGGCCGTCACGCGGGATCTCCGGAGTTCACGGTGTCTCGGCACTGAGGGACTTCACGGCTTCACGACAGGATTCACGGCAAGATCCAAGGCTCAGGGCTTCAGGGCTTCAGGGCGAGCTTCCGGTGAGACCCGGACACTCCCCGGCGAGCCACCGGACAAGGGATCATGAAGGAGAGGCGAGACGAGTGGCGCTGATGACGAGCCGTTTCGCCGACGGCCTCGCGGTGGGGTCCGATCTGGTCTCCGCGGCCGAGACCGCGGTGCGCCAAGCCCTGTCCGGCCTGTCCGGACCGGCCGACCTGCTCTGCTTCTTCATCTGCGGAGACGATCCCGACGACGTCTCCCGCGCCGGGCTGCGCGCGATGAGCATGGCACCCGGCGCCGCCGTCCTCGGGTGCAGCGCCACCGGGGTCATCGGCGACGGGCAGGGGGTCGAGGTCACCCCTGCGGTGAGCGCCTGGGCCGCCTCTCTGGGCGGGGCCCGGCTGACGACCTTCGCGCTCGACACGCTGAGGACCGACGACCGGTTCGTCGTGGTCGGCCTGCCCGACCGTGCCCCCGACGACCACGCCGCCATCCTGCTCGCCGACCCCTACAGCTTCCCCACCGACGGCTTCGTCGAGCGTTCCGAGGAGGTCATGGGCAACCTCCCCCTGATCGGCGGCCTGGCCAACGCCATCCAGGGCCGCGGGGCGGTCCGGCTGTTCGTCAACGGGGAGATCCACACCGAGGGAGCCGTCGGGGTGCTGCTCAGCGGCGCCCTCAACGTCAGCACCGTCGTCAGCCAGGGCTGCCGCCCGATCGGCCCGACGATGGCCGTCACCTCCGCCGAGGACAACCTCCTGCTCGAACTCGCCGGACAGCCCGCCCTGGCGCGGCTGGAGGAGATCGTCAGCGCCCTGGACGAGGACGACCGCGACCTGGTCGCCTCGGGGCTGCAGATCGGCATCGCCATGGACGAGTACGCCGAGAAGCACGAGCACGGCGACTTCCTGATCCGGGGCGTGCTCGGCATCGACCCCGAGCGGGAGGCGGTGGCCATCGGTGACGTCGTGGAGATCGGCCGTACCGTCCGCTTCCAGGTCCGCGACGCCGCCACCGCCGACGAGGACCTGTACGAGCTGCTAGACGCGCACCGCGAGGAGTTCGGCCGGGTGGACGGCGCCCTGCTGTTCTCCTGCAACGGCCGGGGCTCGGCCATGTTCGGCAGCGCCGACCACGACGCCGTCGCCGTCCGCGACACCCTGGGCCCCATCGGGGTGGCCGGGTTCTTCGCCGCCGGAGAGGTGGGCCCCGTGGGCGGCCACAACCACGTCCACGGCTTCACCGCCTCCGTCCTGGTCTTCTCCTCCCATCAGCCGGCCGGCAGCTCGTGACGTCCGCGGGAACCGGTGGTGTTCAGTCGCGAAGAGCCTGGATGAGCGCGGCTCTCACCCGCCCCATGCAGTCGTCCGGATCAGGAAGGACCGCCAACTGGTGGGCGAGATCAACCTCCCACGAGCTTGCCGTGCCGGAAGGAACCGAGGCGAACATGCGGATTGACGGGGCCCATCCAATGACACGCCGTGCCAGCGCGATCGCTTCGGCGTCGATCATTCCTCGGTCCGCCAGCTCTGCGAGATCGGCAAGGTCACGTGGCGCGAACCGATTCAGGTAAGCGGACATCTTCATCGCCGCGAAAGCCGTCGCTGTGGGAACGGTCATGGATATGGGTGACAGATCCTTGTAGCGCATGAGAATCGAACGCTTTTCGGTAGGCCACAAGCCACGGTCATAGTCGAGTTCGGCGACCTGAACCTTGAGCTGGAGGGCTCCTTCGGCGTGAAGTAGCGCGGCAGCGGGTTCTTTTGCCTTGCACGGGGAAACGGTCCAGGTGACAATGCCGAACTCGCGTCGCAGAGCACGAGGAAGATGAGTCTCGATGACCTGATTCCACCGGCCGCGAGGGCATGCCAGCAGATCGACGTCTTCCGAAAGCCTGAACGTGTCGAGATATGTCCGGGCGAGCGCGGTACCGCCGTAGAAGACCAGCCCTGGTTCTTCTATACGGGCCAGGTGCGAGAGAACGTGGCTGATCAAGTGATCGCGCCGAATCTGCTCGTCGGTGGCGTCGAAAACCTTGCTCCAGTGACGGATCTCGGCACTAGTGATCATCGAGGGCGACTCCCAGCCGGTTCGCGTTCCCGATCGGGCCGGTGAGGCCGGCTGACAAAACCGGCCTGGCGTAACGCCATTCCGCTGGGATGGGGTCCATGACCTGGGATGCTAGCCAGCGAGCGCGGATGTAGGCGGAGTGTTTACGTTGTTCGCGGGCCAGATCGAGGACGGCATCCCAGTCGGCTCGCATAATCAGGGACAAAATCGCCTCGCTGATCTGCCGGGGTGTCGTGCCTCCCAACCCAGGGCGATCCGCCAGGTCGACGAGGGTTTGCTCGACGGTGGTGACGTATCCGTCGACCAATTCGGTTTGAGCGCGCTGTACGTCCAGCGTCGCGACTCGCCTGCGGACGAATTCGATGTGTCCGAAAGCCGTGCTCAATGACGGCCGCTGCCTGGGAACCGCCACGACGCAGGTGCCGAGCGCGCGTGGGATCGCTCCCAGGACACGGGCCGCCGAGATGCCTGCCAGAGCGGTTTCTTCGGCCCCATAGTCGACGGCTGCGACGGCCATGCCCACTGCCTCGATGCTCGGGCGCCAGCGCTCATCAGTGATACGTGAGGGAGGAGCCACGATGTAGTAGCCGTGACTGAGTGGACGGAGCGCGCCGAGGCCTACCAGTCGCCTCGCCTCCTTGGCGGGCTGCGAGTATCGGTCGGCGAGGTCGCGCGGCCGGATGACTCCAGTTCCCCGCTCGTAGAGCTCGGGAGGAATCGTCACCGATTGCTTCACGACTATTACAGTAATACCCTGGCAGGTAATTTTCGTAATACTGATGTATGGCTTCGCTCTTGATGTGTGTCTCAGCGAGACGCTGGCTCTGGTTCTCGTCCCGCAGGTGCCCGACCTCCGCCTCGAAACGCTCGGGCCCACCCGCGGTCTCGATCGCCCGCTCCAGGTGGCCGCTCTCACGTCACCCGCGATGGTTGCTCATCGGGTCGTCTCCTTCTCTCGGATCTCGGTACGGCCGGCTCCGTGGTGCCGATCATCCGCGTCCGCAGCCCGCCGAGGACCAGCGCGAGGGACTCGCGGGCCGAGGGCACGGCGCGCCCCGGCTCGGCGGTGGCGAGCAGGGTCGCGACGAGCTCGTCTCCATGCCCCTTCCGGTAGGAGCGGGGATAGGCCCCCAGCAACCACCGGTACCACCACTCCAGGGTTCCCGTACCGGTGCGCCGGCCCGAGGCGGCGACGGTCACGAGAACGCCGATCCCGGGTGGAGGATCCGCGCCGTCACCACCGAGGCGGCCTGCCGCATCCGCAGAGCCTCGGCGCCGACCAGGGTGTGGCCCTGGTCGGTGAGGACGAAGTATCTCCTCGGACGTCCCTCGACCACCTCCTCCCGGCTCGCGGGCGCGCACGCCGTACGATGATCCGCATGTCAGACCCTCAGGTGGCCTATGACGACGTGGTCGCCGCGCGTGAGCTGCTGGCCGACGTCGCCCTGCGCACCCCGCTGCTCCACTCCCACGTGCTCTCCGAGATCATCGGCGGGCCCGTCCACCTCAAGTGCGAGAACCTGCAGCGCTCGGGTTCTTTCAAAATCCGAGGGGCGTACGTCAGGATCGCCGGGCTGACGGGGGAAGAGCGGCGGCGCGGAGTGGTCGCGGCCAGCGCGGGCAACCACGCGCAGGGGGTCGCGCTCGCGTCGGGGCTGGTCGGCACCGGGGCGACGGTCTACATGCCGCAGGGGGCGCCGCTGCCCAAGGTGGCCGCGACCCGGTCGTACGGTGCCGAGGTGCTCTTCGCGGGTGACACCGTGGACGTCGCGCTGGAGCGGGCGAGGGAGCACGCGAACCGGACCGGGGCCGTGTTCATCCACCCCTTCGACCATCCCGACGTCATCGCCGGGCAGGGCACGATCGGACTGGAGATCGTGGACCAACTGCCCGAGGTCGGCACGATCGTGATGTCGCTGGGCGGGGGCGGGCTGGCGGCCGGGGTGGCGCTCGCGGTCAAGTCGCTGCGGCCGGGCGTGCGGATCGTCGGGGTTCAGGCGGAGAGGGCCGCCGCCTACCCGGCGTCGCTGGCCGTCGGGCACCCGGTCGAGGTCAGGCCCGCCTCGACGATGGCCGACGGCATCGCGGTGGGCCGCCCGGGTGAGCTGCCCTTCGAGCTGATCCACTATCTGGTCGACAGCGTCGTCACCGTCACCGAGAGCCAGATCTCCCAGGCACTGGTGCTCTGCCTCGAACGCGCCAAGCAGGTCGTCGAGCCCGCGGGCGTGGCCGGGGTCGCCGCGATCCTGGCCCACCCGCACGTCTTCGAGCCCCCCGTGGTGGCCGTGCTCTCCGGGGGCAACATCGACCCGCTGCTGCTGGCCAAGGTCCTCCGGCACGGCCTGGCCGCCGCCGGGCGCTATCTCACCCTAAGGGTGCCGCTCTCCGACCGGCCGGGCGCGCTGGCGACGCTGCTGGCGCGGCTGGCGGAACTCGGCGCGAACGTGCTCGACATCGTGCACGAGCGGCTGGGCATGCACCTGGGGGAGGTCGAGGTCCAGCTCCAGCTGGAGACCAAGGGGCCGGTGCACTCCGAGGAGGTGCTGGGCTCCCTGCGCGTCGAGGGATACAAGATCATCGTCACGTGAGCCGCCCGGCCGGGCCGCAGGGGCTCCTCACCAGGTGGTCGGCTTCTTCGCGGTGAACAGCCAGGCGTCGAAGAGGGGGCCGAGCTTCCTGCCGGAGATCTTCTCGGCCATCGCGACGAATTCCGGGGTCGTGACGTTCCCGTACCTGTGCGTGGTGCTCCACTCCTTCAGGAGCTTGAAGAACGCCGGGTCGCCGATCCGCTGCCTGAGCGCGTGCAGCGTCATGCCGCCCCGGGTGTAGACGGAGTTGTTGAACAGGTCATCCGGCCTGGCCTGGCCTGGGGCGTAGCTCCAGATCGGGTCGTCGGTCCCCGCGCTGTAGTGCCTGCGGAAGAGCTGCTCGGCGGTGGCCTGGCCGTCGTGCTCCGACCAGAGCCACTCGGCGTAGGTCGCGAAGCCCTCGTTGAGCCACAGGTCCTTCCACCGGGTGATGCTGAGGCTGTCGCCGAACCACTGGTGGGCCAGCTCGTGGGCGATGATGGCGTCGTCGGGGGCGAATCCGCCGTACATGGGCTTGGTCTGGTTCTCCAGCGCGTAGCCGGCGGGGAAGTCGTCGACCACGCCTCCGGTGGAGGAGAAGGGGTAGGGGCCGAAGACCGTGCTCCAGTAGTCGGTGACCCTTCCCGAGACGTCGTACAGCTTGCGCAGCGAGCCGCGGAACCTCGGGTCGACGGCCGCGACGTTCTTCAGGCCTCCGGGGGTCCTGCCCTGCAGCATCTCGAATTTGCCCAGCGTCATGGTGGCGAGGTAACTGGCCATCGGGTGGCTCTCCCGCCACCGGAACGTCGTCCTGCCGCCGGCGGTCTTCGGCGCGCCGACGAGCTCGCCGTTGGCCAGCGCGGTCAGCCCCGCGGGCACGGTGACCTCGAAGTCGTAGCTCGCCTTGTCCGAAGGGTGGTCGTTGCCGGGGAACCAGGTCTTGGCGCCGTTGGGCTGGCACGTGACGAACGCGCCGTCCTTGGTCGGGATGAAGCCGTACGTGCCCAGGTTGGAGGAGCCCCTGACCGGTTTGGGCTCGCCGGCGTACGCGACCTCGACCGTGAACGCCGCGGTCTTCGGGATGGACGCGGCCGGGGTGACGCTCAGCTCGGTCCCGGCCCTGTCGAATCTCGCGGGCCTGCCGTCCACGGTGATCCGGCTGACGGTGAAACCGGAGAGGTCGAGGTTGAAGCTCGCCAGGTTCTGGGTGGCCCGCGCCGAGATCCGGGCCACTCCCGACAGGTGCTTGGACGCCGGTTCGTAGCCCAGCTTGAGCCCGTAGTGGCCGACGTCGTAGCCGCCGTTGCCGTCGGTGGGGAAGTCGGAGTCGCCGATTCCCGGGGCGCCGGGGGTGGCCTCGTGGCCGGTGACGATGTCGGAGGCGGAGGCGACCGGCTTCAGGGGGCTCACGGCGGAGGCGTCCGATCTCACGGGGCTCACCGAGGGGATGCTCGCCCCGTTCGAGGCCGAGCAGGCGACCGCGCCGATGGTCCCGAGCGTGCTGAGAAGAGCGGCGGTCGCCGTGGTGGCCAGCCGTTTGGACGCCATACGTTAAAGCCCCTTTCCCGGCCGGACGGCCGAGCCCGTGGAATGGCACACTACGCGACTGACCTGCGCCGATCAGGCGTCTATGACAAGCGTCCTGGCCGCGATGTCGTGTACGGCCTGCTTGCGCGACTGGAAAAGGATGAAAGCCACATCTATCCAGCCCAGGCAGCAGGTGGAGTACATCAGCCAGGAGACCAGCTCGCGGAGCGCGACCTGCCCGACACCGGCTTTGTGCCCGCTGGTGTCCGCCACGCGCAGCCGGAAGATCTTCTTGCCGAGCGTCTGACCGTTCCAGAAGGCAGTCAGCAGCCAGTAGTAGAGGAAGCCGATCACCGCCACCAGGAGAGTCTCCGCGTAGGGTACCTGCACCGACAGACCACTCTCCGCGCCCGTGACGGTGGTGACGGTCCGGTAGGTGAAGGGCGAGGAGAGGACTCCGACGATGAGAAGGTCGAGGATTCCCGCGAAGAGGCGGCGCCAGCGTCCGCCCAGCCTGATGGCGCCCGGCCAGGGGAAACCGCCGGAGGATTCTTTCGCGGACGGGTGACCGAAGACGGGATCGGGGCCTCCCTGCCCGCGGCCGGGAAAAGGACCGGAGCCGGGGACGTGGGAAGAACCGGAGGAAGGGCCGTGGGAGGAGCCCGGCCGGTGACCTGGAGAGGGGCCGGGGCCGGGTTCGTGGCCGGCGCCTGGGCCTGGGCCCTCGTGACCCGGGCCGGGGGGTGCGGGATCGGACCACGGGTCCGATCCCCGGTCGTCCGGCGGTGGCGGTGCTGATCCCATCCAGGGGTGATCACCACAAGAGCGCCACGGCAAAGCCAAGGACGGTTACGGGTTGCCCCCGAGCCGTGGCCCCCGGCGGCCCCGGGGGGCGGGTCGCCGGGGGCCACGGCCCGGGACGTGGGTCGCCGGCGGTCCCGAGGTGTGGGTCGCCGGCGGCCCGGTCAGTCCGAGCGGCCCTCGGTCACAGGTTGCCCCGCAGGTCCTGCTCGCGCTCGATCGCCTCGAAGAGCGCCTTGAAGTTGCCCTTGCCGAAGCCGAGCGAGCCGTGCCGCTCGATCAGCTCGAAGAACACCGTCGGGCGGTCCTGCACCGGCTTGGTGAAGATCTGCAGCAGGTAGCCGTCCTCGTCCCTGTCGACCAGGATCCCGCGCTTCTTCAGCTCCTCGATCGGCGCGCGGACCTCGCCGATGCGGGCGCGCAGCTCGGGGTCGTCGTAGTAGGAGGCGGGGGTGTTCAGGAAGCTCACACCGGCCGCGCGCATGTGGTCGACGGTGGTGAGGATGTCGTTGGTGGCCAGCGCGATGTGCTGCACGCCGGGGCCGCCGTAGAACTCCAGATACTCGTCGATCTGCGACTTCTTCTTGGAGATCGCCGGCTCGTTGAGCGGGAACTTCACCTTGCGGGTGCCGTCCGCGACCACCTTGGACATCAGCGCCGAGTACTCGGTGGCGATGTCGTCGCCGATGAACTCCGCCATGTTGGTGAAGCCCATGACCCGCTTGTAGAACTCCACCCACTCGTCCATCTTGCCGAGCTCCACGTTGCCGACGCAGTGGTCGACGGCCTGGAACAGACGGCCGTTGCGCACGTCAGGGGCCGCCACCAGAGGCTCCGCCGCGACGTAGCCGGGCAGGTACGGGCCGCTGTAGTTGGACCTGTCGACCAGGGTGTGCCGGGTCTCGCCGTAGGTCGCGATCGCCGCCGACACGACCTTGCCGTGGTCGTCCTCCACCACGTGCGGCTCCACGAGACCCCGCGCGCCCTGGGCGAGCGCGTGGGCGTAGGCGGCCTCCACGTCGGGGACCTCGATGGCGAGGTCGATCACGCCGTCACCGTGCTCGGCGACGTGGCGGGCCACCCCGGTGCCGGGACGCACCGCCCCCCGGAACTCGAACCTGGCCGAGCCCGAGGTGAGGACGTACGCCACCTCGTCGCGGCTGCCGTTCTCCGGACCCCGGTAGGCCACCAGCCGCATGCCGAAAGCGCTGGAGTAGTAGTGGGCGGCCTGCTTGGCGTTGCCCACAGCGAAGACCACGCAGTCCATACCGTTCACAGGAAAGATGTCGCTCATGCGAATACTGTCTGTTTTTATGGGCTGTTTGTGCAACACTGTCTTCAAGTACTGCGCAAACTGCACACCTACTCGCCGGTCACCGCGGAGTATCTGTACATCATGACGATCGACCAGCTTGACGCCCGGCTCATCGCCCTGCTGGCGGCGGAGCCCCGGCTCGGGGTGCTGGAGTGCTCGCGGCGGCTCGGCGTGGCCAGGGGGACCGTGCAGGCACGCCTCGACAGGCTGACCGCCCGCGGGGTGGTCACCGGGTTCGGCCCGGACATCGCCCCCGCGGCGCTCGGCTACGACGTGACCGCGTTCGTGACCCTGCAGATCCGCCAGGTCAGCGGGCACGATCCGGTCGCCGACCAGCTCGCCGCCATTCCCGAGGTGCTGGAGGTGCACACGATCACCGGCGGCGACGACATGCACTGCCGGGTGGTGGCGCGCAGCAATGCCGACCTGCAGCGGGTAATTGACCTGATCGTTGATGTCCGGGGCGTGGTCAGGACCTCTTCGGTGATCGCCTTGGACACCCCTGTGCCATACCGTGTTCTGCCTTTGGTGGCCGATGTCCCGCGCAAGGGGAAGGGCTAGCCGTACCATGCCAAGCAGGGGCCAGACACCGTTATCCATCGTTTACCCTTAACGGTCCGCAACCGTCGGGGGTCAGCGGCGGGTCCTATCGGGGGGTCACGCGTGTTAAAAGGCGGGACGGGCAGTCCCAGGAGGAAGCTCCTGAGGATCACACTCGTCGTCTTCGGCGTCGGGCTGATCTCGGCGATCGGCCTGCTCGGGGTGGTGTGGGCGATCACCCCCATTCCCGACAGCACGCAGCCGAGGGCCACCGCGCAGGGGTCGGTGATCTACTACCGCGACGGCAGGACCGTGCTGGCCAGACAGGGCGTCAACCGCAAGAGCGTGGCCCTCGACAAGGTGCCGCAGAGCCTGCGGAATGCGGTCATCGCCGCGGAGAACCGCTCCTTCTACGAGGACCAGGGCGTCTCCCTCTCGGGCACCTTCCGCGCCATGTGGTCCACGGTCAGCGGCCAGCAGCTCCAGGGCGGCTCCACGATCACCCAGCAGATGGTCCGCAACTACTACAGCGGCCTCAGCCAGGAACGTTCCATAATCAGGAAGCTCAAGGAGGTCATGATCTCCTTGAAGGTGGACCAGTCGAAGTCGAAGGACTGGGTGCTGGAGCAGTATCTCAACACGATCTACTTCGGCCGGGGCGCCGACGGGGTCCAGGCGGCGGCCGGAGCCTACTTCGGCAAGGACGTCAGCAAGCTCACCCTCGCCCAGGGCGCCTACCTGGCCGCGGTGATCCAGCAGCCCTCCAGGTTCGCCGACCCGCAGGGCCCCGACCTCTACGCGGCCAGGGACCGCTGGAGGTCGGTGATCGACGGGATGGTGGCCACCGGGGCCATCACCTCCCAGGAGGCCGCCAAGGTGACCTTCCCCGCCCTCCGCAAGCCCAGGGCGATCTTCGCGCCCAAGGGGCAGGAGGGCTACATGCTCGACCAGGTGACGGCCGAGCTCAAGAGCAGGGGCTACACCGACGAGGTCATCAACCAGGGCGGGCTGAAGATCGTCTCGACCTTCGACAAGAACCTGATGGCCGCCGCCGAGCGCGCCGTCACCTCGGTCCTGCCGGACGACACCCCCAAGAAGGTCCGCACCGGGCTGGCCGCCGTCGACCCCGCCACCGGTGAGGTCGTGGCCTTCTACGGCGGGCGCAGCTACACCGCCAACAAGTTCGACAACTCCTTCTCGGCCAAGGTGCAGGCCGGATCGACGTTCAAGGCCTACACGCTGGCCGCGGCCCTGGACAACGGCTTCGGCCTCGACACCAGGGTCAACGGCAACTCGCCGCTCCGGATCGCCTCCGCCGACATCCCCAACTCCGGCGGCTACTCCTACGGCGAGGTCAACCTCGTGAAGGCGACCCAGAGCTCGGTGAACACCGCGTTCGTCGACCTCGCCCAGAAAGTCGGCCTGAACAAGGTCGTCAAGGTCGCCGAGCAGGCCGGGATCCCCGCCGAGCAGCTCGACCCGCACCGGGGCGCCGCCACGCTCCCGCTCGGCGTGGCGTCGGTGAGCGCCGTCCAGAACGCCTCCGGCTTCGCCTCCTTCGCCGCCGAGGGCGTCCACCGCGAGGCTCACGTGATCCGCTCGGTCACCGACGCCGAGGGCAAGGTCGTCAAGAGCTCCACCAAGGGCAAGCGCGCCTTCGGCGAGCAGGCCGCCATCGACGCCACCTACGCGCTGACCCAGGTCGTCGAGGCGGGCACCGGCTCCGCGGCCCGCCTCTACGACCGTCCCGTGGCGGGCAAGACGGGCACCACCGACGAGTCGGCGGCCGTCTGGTTCGCCGGGTTCACTCCGCAGCTGGCCGTGGCGGTCGACATGTTCCGCGACGACAACAAGCCGGTGACGGTGAACGGCAGCGCCCTGTACGGCGGTTCCTACCCCGCGCAGATCTGGCGTGCCTTCATGACCGAGGCGATGGAGGGCAAGCCGGTCAAGGAGTTCAAGGAGCCGTCCAACTACGGCTACTCCGGCTCGTACGGCGGCTACGGCCCCGACGACGAGTACGGCGACCAGCAGGGCGACGGCCTGGACCGGAGCACGCCCGGCCCCGGCGAGACGGGCACCCCCGGCCCCGACCAGAGCGCCACCCCCGACCAGGAGACCCCGGGGCCCGACCAGCCCCCGACCCCCGAGGACACCGGCGAGGGACCGGGCGGTCCCGGCGACGGCCCCGGGCCCGGCCGGGGTGACGACCCGGACGGGCGTGGCGGCGAGGGCGGCGACGGGAGCGGTGACGACTTCGGCCTCGACGGTCTGGGCCACCGGCTCGGCGACCCCATCCAGGACAACTGACGAGACCCAGGGCGACCGGCGAGGGGCCGGGCGCGGTCACGCGGGCGGCGACCTGCCCGGCGACCCCGTCCAGGGCGGCGGCCCCCGGCGTCCAGGACGACGGACCCCTGCCGCTCCGGCGGTCCCCGCCCGGTTCCGACGGCCACCCGGTTTGTTACGCTCCGCTCGCCAGCTCGGCTCGCAGGGCCGCCGGGGTGGTGACGGGCATCCTGCAGGTGAAGCCACGGCACACGTAGGCCGCGGGCTCGCCGCCCACCAGGCCCCTGCCGGCCAGGAGCGGGACCTCCCCGGCACCGGCATCGGAACCAGCACCGGCACCGGCGTCGGCACCGGCGGAACCGGGCTCGCCGAGCGCCAGGACCAGACCGGGCAGGGATGACAGCAGGGCCGTCCTGTGCAGGGCCGCCGTCGCCGGATCGCCCGCCGGGCCCACGATCGCGACCTCGATCGGACCGGACAGCGCCGCCTGGGCCGCGGCCAGCCCCCACCCGGCGAACCGCGCGTGCTTGTCGGCCAGCACGGTGACCGTGCCCAGGGCCGCCTCGGCCGCCTCCCGGTGCCGGGCCGAGCCGGTCAGCGCGGCGTACGAGAGCAGCGCGCCCGCGGCGGCGAACTGGCCGGACGGGGTGGCGTTGTCGGTCGCGTCCCGTGGGCGCTGGAAGAGCCGCTCCGCGTCGTCGGCGGTGTCGTAGAACCCGCCGGAGCCGTCGGAGAACCGCGCCAGGACGGCGTCGAGCAGCGCCTCGGCCCGCCGGAACCAGCGGACCTCCCCGGTCACCCCGTACAGGGCGAGCAGGCCCTCGGCGAGGTCGCCGTAGTCCTCCAGGACTCCGGCGTTGGTCCCCGCCCTGCCGTCGCGGGAGGTGCGCAGCAGCCGGTCGCCGTCCAGGTGGAGCTCGTCGACCAGCACGGCCGCCTCGCGGGCCGCCGCGACGAGGTCCGGCCGCTCGAACAGGGCACCGGTCTCCGCGAGGGCGGCGATGGCCAGGCCGTTCCAGGCGGCCACCACCTTGTCGTCCCGTCCCGGCCGTACCCGGCGGGCCCGCGCGGCCAGCAGCGCGGAGCGGACCCGGGCGAACCGCTCGGCGTCGCCGGGGTCGGGGTCGGCGAGGAGCTGCAGCACCGAGGTGCCGTGCTCGAACGTCCCGGTCACCTCGAACAGCTCGATCGCCCAGAGCCCGTCCTCCTCGCCGAGGACCTCGCGGATCTCCTCACCGGTCCAGGCGTAGAACTTGCCTTCCACGCCCTCGCTGTCGGCGTCCAGGGCGGAGGCGAAGCCCCCCTCGGGGGTGCGCATCTCGGCCAGCAGCCAGTCGGCCGTCTCCAGCGCCACCCTCCTGCCCAGGGCGGAGCCGGTGGAGCGCCACCAGTGTGTGTAGACCCGCAGGAGCAGGGCGTTGTCGTAGAGCATCTTCTCGAAGTGCGGGACCACCCACTCGGCGTCCACGCTGTAGCGGGCGAACCCCCCGCCGAGCTGGTCGTAGATGCCGCCCCGCGCCATGGCCTCCAGCGTCCGCCCGGCCATGGACGTCGCCGCGTCGGCGGTCGCCCGCCGCTCCCCGTCCCCCATGTCCCGCGTGGTCCCGGTGGCCGCCGCGCCGTAGCGCAGCAGGAACTCCAGGGCCATCGACGGCGGGAACTTGGGTGCTCCGCCGAAGCCGCCGCGGACCGCGTCGAAGGACTCGGCCAGGCTGTGCACGGCCCGGGTGAGCGTGTCCGGCGTGGGCAGCGGCCCGGACGGCAGCGCCGACCGCTCGTTCAGCGCCTCCACGATCTTCGAGCCCTGCTCCAGCACAGCCTCCCGCTCTTCGGTCCAGGCGCTCGACACCCCGGCCAGCAGCCGCTGGAACTGCTGCCTGGGGAAGTAGGTGCCGGTGTAGAAGGGGTGGCCCTCCGGGGTGGCGAAGACCGTCATCGGCCACCCGCCCTGACCGGTCATGGCCTGGGTGGCCGCCATGTACACCGCGTCGACGTCCGGCCGCTCCTCGCGGTCGACCTTCACGTTGACGAAGCGCTCGTTCATCAGCGTGGCCGTGGCCCGGTCCTCGAAGGACTCGTGGGCCATCACGTGGCACCAGTGGCACGCCGAGTAGCCGACGCTGATCAGCAGCGGCACGTTCCGCCGGACGGCCTCGGCGAACGCCTCCTCGCCCCATTCGAACCAGTCGACGGGGTTGTCCGCGTGCTGCAGCAGATAGGGGCTCGTCGCGTCCTTCAAGCGGTTCATAACGACCTTTCCTGCGTACGCGGTGCGTGCGTCCTCCTCGCGAGGTGCGCGGAGATCGCGCGTCGCGGTTGTACCCACACGATCCTTCTCACACTAAACCGGGAGAGGGACGAGGCCGCGAGCATGGGCGGGCGGCCGAAATTTTAGGCCGCGGATGGCGTGCGCGGGTGCGTCGCTCCCGTACGCCCGCCGTTGGCTCTGGTGGGGTTTGCGGGGGACCCCCGGGGTGCCCCTCTCCTCGGCGGGCGGCACGCGGCTCCGGACCGGCCTGACCCGTACGTGAGGCGGACAGGACTGGCCGGACGCGAGCCGGGAACAAGGGGGCCGTGATGGTGAACAGGTCGGCTGTGCGGAGCGGCGCCGGGCGGATCGCCGCGCCGGGAACGATTCTGGGCATCGGGCTTGGAGGGTTCGTCGACGGCATCCTGCTGCACCAGATCCTGCAGTGGCACCACATGCTGACCAGCACGAACACCGACAACATCGGGGTGAGGTACTACCCGGCGGACACCGTTCCCGGGCTGCGGATGAACACGCTGTGGGACGGGCTGTTCCACGCGTTCACCTGGCTGGCGGTGCTGATCGGCCTCGGCCTGCTGTACTCGCGGGTCCTGCACTCCCGCGGCCGGGTGTGGAGATCGCGGGAGCTGTGGGGCTGGATCCTCGTCGGATGGGGGGCGTTCAACCTGGTGGAGGGCATCATCGATCACCATCTGCTGGGCATCCACCACGTGCGGACCGGCCCGTACCAGACTTGGTGGGATCTGGGATTCCTGCTCCTGGGCGCGGCGCTGGTGGCCGGCGGGTGGCTGCTGCGGCGTGGCGGCGGCCCGGTCGAGCTGTGCGACGAGGGCGGGCGCGCCCCCGCCGCGCCGACGTCATGATCGTCCTGGCGCCCGGGGCCTACGAGGCCCACGAGGTCCACGAGCACGGCGGCGGCCTGGCGGCGGCGCTGCCGCCGGTGGTCCTGGCCGTGGTGGCGGGCGGGTACGTGCTGCTGGCGGCGCGGCGCGGTCGCGAGCCCAGAGGCTGGAGCCGGTGGCGGACAGCGGGTTTCCTCGCGGGCGTCACGCTGGTCGCCGCCGCCGTGACCGGGCCCGTCGCCGTGTTCGCCGAGACGGACTTCCGCGGGCACATGCTGCAGCACCTGCTGATCGGGATGCTGGCGCCGCTGGGCCTGGTGCTCGGCGCCCCGGTGACGTTGCTGCTGCGCTCGCTGCCGCCGGTCCACGGACGGCGCCTCGTCGCCGTGCTGCGCTGCCGGGCGATGCACCTGGTGGCCGACCCGTGGATCGCGCTGCTGCTCAGCGTGGGCGCCATGGTGGCGCTGTACTGCACCCCGCTGTATCGGATCACCTCCACCGGCGCGCTGCCGCACCACCTGGTGCACGTGCACTTCCTGCTGTCCGGATGCCTGTTCGCCTGGGTGATCGCCGGTCCCGACCCGGCGCCGCGGCGCCCGCCGGTCCCCCTGCGGCTGGTCGTGCTGGGGGTGGCCATCGCCGTACACGCCACGTTGTCGCAGCTGATGTACGCCGGGCTCGTCGTCGACGTGCCGGTGCCGGTCGCGCAGCTGCGCGGAGCCGCGGAGATCATGTACTACGGCGGCGACATCGCCGAGCTGCTGCTGGCTTTCGCGCTGGTGAGCACCTGGCGCCCCGTCCGGACCACCGCCGCGCGCCGGACGCACGCTCCGGCCGCCGCGTCCGGCGTCTCCTGACCTCTCCCGTGGCTCCCCCGGACGGGCGCGGTGCCTCGGGTGCGCGAGAGTGACACCGGGCGGGAAGGTGTGTTCACCGCTCTTCCGGCGTAGGCTCACTGGGCGTGGATCTCGACTTCGTGTGTGTACACGCCGGAAGGGCGGCTTCCGAGCTGACCCGGCGTGATGTTGCCCGTGCGCTGCTCGCCGTGCCGTCCGGCGTGGCACTGGTGGCGCTGCCCGATCTGAGGCGGGCGCTGCTGGCGGCGGGCAACCCGCTGTCGGTGCCCTTCTGGGACTCCGCGAAGGCGACGCTCAGCGCGATCGAGTCCGGCGGCGCGACCGTGGGGGACGTGCAGCGCTGGATGGAGTCCACCGGCACCGAGCCGCTCCTGCTCACCCCGAGCTTCTTCGTCTGGCCCGAGGAGGACGAGCGAGGACCGGTCGGCGAGGAGATGTTCCACGGGCTGGTCGCCTACCTGGAGGAGCGGGTCGCCGCCGGGGAGATCGATCCGGACGCGCTCGCCCGGGGCGACGAGCAGGCCAGGGAGGCCTACGCGGATCTCCAGGAGCGCTGGCTCACCGGCCCGCTGCCCGACGGGCGGATCCCCGGAACCGCGGTCTCCGACGAGCAGGACGAGGAGCTGTTCGCCGCCTGGGACGAGGAGGAGGCGTTCGCGCTGGCCGAGCTGCGGCGCATCCTGGCCGAGCTGCCCGACCCCGAGCGGCCCGTCAGGGAGCTGCAGGCCGCGGCCACCCGGCTGCGCGAGGTGCTGGGCAGGCCCGGCTATCCCGGCAACGTGCTGCGGGCCTGCGCCGGGTACGAGGGGGAGCCGCTGCCGGCCGACGACGAGGAGCTCTGGCTGACCGTCACGGCGGGCATCGCGGGGCCGATCTCCGACCTGCCCGACGAGGAGGACCGGCTGGAGGTCTTCTCCGACCTGGACGGAGAGCTCAGCCACGAGGACTCGGTGCTGGCCGCCCTGTGCGCGATCCACCACGCCGACTGGCTGGCCGTGGTCGCAGCCCTGGCCAGGCGCGGCCCCGGGGTGCTGGCGTCGCCCGAGCGGATCGCCAGGCTCATCGCCGAGTCGGAGGACATCGACGTCGACCTGGACGAGCCGGAGGACCTGGAGGCGGCCGAGACGCTCTTCAGCTCGGTCACCCCGCTCTGGGCGTGCCTCGGGATCGTCGACAGGACCGAGGTGCTCACCTCGCTGGGCCGCTGGGGGCTGCCCAGGGCGCTGGAGCGCGCCTGGTCCTCGACGGACACCCTCGGTGACTGACGGGCGTTCCCGTACGGCCAGAAGCAGCCGGTGAGCCGTCGTGTACGGCCAGAAGAGGCCGGTGAGCCGTCGCGATCCGTGGTCGCGCTTCGTGACGGCGGTCCTTGACGACGGCCCGTGACGGCGCCGTCCGCCGGTCGGCGGACGGTCCGGCTCTCGCGCGGCTCCGGGCGGGAGCCGTGAGGTCAGGCCTCCTCGTCGAGGAGGTCGAGGTAGCCCTCGGGGACCAGATCCTTGTACTCGAGGTGGCGCCGGATGTAGCGGGCGATGAACGGGCAGAGCGGCACGACCGACCGGCCCGACGAGCGGCTCGCGTCGAGAGCCGCTGAGGCCAGCCGGCTGCCCAGGCCCTTGCCCTCGTGCTCGGGGAGGATCTCGGTGTGGGTGAAAAAGATCTTTCCGGCGCGCAGGCGGTACGCGGCGAACCCGGCGACCCCGCCGTCCAGCAGGATCTCGAAGCGGGAGGCCTCGGGGTTGTCGGAGACCTCGATGTCGTCGGCCATGGTCGTTCTCGCTCTCGGGGTTTTCGGCTCGGCTGATCCCGCCCCTCGCGCGTGTCGCGCGGTGGCCGGTCGGGACCGTGGATCCGGCGGGGCCGGGGCTAGGGAGCGGTCGGCGTCGTGGTGGTCGTAGCGGCGGTGTCGGCGCCCTTCCGCTCCCTCAGCTCGGCCTCGGAGGGGACCTCGATCCTGGAGATCTGCTTCCTCATCGACTTGACCAGCAGGTACAGGGCGAACCCCAGGCCGGCCACGACGAGGAAACCCAGGAGACCTGGGCTGACGTCACCTTTGGTGACGGTGTCGAATGCAATCACATGTCAAGTTTGCCACCGTCACCCCATGGTCGCGTCAGTGGCAGGCGTGCGAGACCGTGTCCGCCGGGACATCCGTGTGGACACCGGTGAACAGGTCGTCCTCGGGAAGCTCGACGTCCACGAGCGAACGGGCCAGGTGGTAGTCCTCGGTCGGCCAGACCTCGCGCTGCAGGTCGCGCGGGCAGACGAACCAGAAGCCGTCCGGGTCGACCTGGGTGGCGTGCGCGAGCAGCGCCTCGTCGCGGAGCTCGAAGTAGTCGCCGCAGGGGACGCGGGTGGTCACCGGCCACTTCTGCGGGCGGTCCTCCCAGCGGGAGATCCACTCGGCGTACGGGGAGCCGATGCCGCGGTCGTTCATCGCCTCGTGCAGCGCCTCGAACCGGTCCTTGGTGAAACCCATGTGGTAGTAGAGCTTCAGGGGCTGCCAGGGCTCGCCGGCGTCCGGATAGCGGTCGGGGTCGCCTGCCGCCTCGAAGGCCTCGACCGAAACGCGGTTGGTCATGATGTGGTCGGGGTGCGGGTAGCCGCCGTCGTCGTCGTAGGTCAGGATCACGTGTGGCCTGAACTCGCGGACGGCCGCCACCAGCGGCTCCGAGGCGACCTCCAGCGGCTGCAGCGCGAAGCATCCCTCGGGCAGCGGCTCGCTCTCGTCCTCCGGCAGGCCGGAGTCGACGAACCCCATGAAGCGCTGCTGCACGCCGAGGATCTCCCGGGCGCGCTCCATCTCCAGGCGCCGGACCTCGCCGATGTTCTCGAGGATCTCCGGGCGCTCCATCTTGGGGTTCAGGATCGACCCGCGTTCGCCTCCGGTGAGCGTACAGACCAGCACGTCCACGCCCTCGGCCACGTAGCGCGCCATGGTGGCGGCTCCCTTGCTCGACTCGTCGTCGGGATGCGCGTGAACGGCCATCAGCCTGAGCGGTGCACTCACGGGCTCGGTGTCTCCTTATGTCGGTCGCGCGTCGGATCGTCGCCGGTCGCCTCGCGGACGGCCCGCCTGGCCGTGTCTTCCGCTCCGCTCGACGTGGTGCCCCCGCGCGCCCTCGGCTTACGTCACTCTAGGGAGAGGTTAGTTTCTCTTGGGCGGTCGCGAGGGCGAGGCCCCCGCAGGGGACAATTGTCTCGGATAACACCGAGGTAGTGCAGGGAGATTCCGTCATGGCCACCAGCGAAGCCGAGAAGGGCCGTCAGGACGGTCCTGTCCTCGGCACCCCGGGCGACTTTCCCGACCGCCCGGAGCGCAGGGGGCGCTTCGTCGTGCATGTCGTGATCGCGATCCTCTGCGCCGTGTGCGCGGGGGGATGGGGCTACGTGATGTGGGCGGCGAAGGGCAACACGGAGGTCATCGACCAGGTCATCGCGTTCGACACCAGTCGCGGCGATTCTGTGCAGATCACCTTCGAAGTGGTCAAACCATCTGATCGCGCGGCGCTCTGCCGCCTGCGGGCCACGGATGTCAGCCACGTCGAGGTCGGCAGCAAGGAGGTCAATATTCCGGCTGGTGAGGGGTATGTTCGGCTTACCGAACGGCTAGAGACCAGTGCTCCGGCCACTTCCGGCCATGTCCAGTACTGCTATCTCGTATAGTGAGACATTTGGGGAGGCGGTCGAGGGGTTAACTTGTTAGCCTTTCGAAATTCGACCGACCGCAACCCCCCAAGCACCAAGCACGAAGCCCCCGAGGAAGCAAGGAGAACCCGTGGCCGACTCCCACAGCGAGAGCGTCACCTGGCTCACTCAGGAGGCGTACGACCGCCTGAAGGCTGAGTTTGAGCACCTCTCGGGGCCCGGGCGCGTCGACATCGCCAAGAAGATCGAAGCGGCACGCGAGGAAGGCGACCTGAAGGAGAACGGCGGCTACCACGCCGCCAAGGACGAGCAGGGCAAGATGGAGGCCCGCATCTTCCACCTCCGCCAGATCCTCGACAGTGCCAAGGTCGGCGAGGCGCCCCGCACCGAAGGTGTGGTCGGTCCTGGAATGACAGTCACCGTCCGTTTCGAGGGCGATGACGAGGAGGTCGCCTTCCTGCTGGCCTCCCGCGAGGAGAGCGGCGCCCCGATCGACGTCTACTCGCCCAAGTCGCCGCTCGGTGCGGCGATCAACGGCAAGAAGATCGGCGAGAAGGCGACCTACACGATGCCGAACGGCCGCTCCAACACGGTCGAGATCCTTGAGGCCGTGCCGTACATCGGCAACTGACCTCCCCATACTCCGATCGATTCGCTGATCCGCCGGGACGGGTGTCCTGGCGGATTGCCGTGTGTCAGAGGATTTGGCAGGGTTTCGTAAGTCGTGCGGCCACATTGCAGATAGGGCGCTTTTCGATGGGTTCGCGTGCATTGGAGGGCGCTCTACGGCACCCTCGTAGGGCTGGAGTCCGCGGGGAAGGGGAGATGTCGTGTTCGATCGGCGGCCACGTGTCTCCGACCTGATCCGGGAGGCCCGGCAGGATCTCGCCTACCGCCCCCGCCTCCGCCACAGCCACCGCACCACCCACCTGATGAGGCGGGTCGTCCCCGTCCTGGCCGTCCTGCTCGTCGGCGTGCTGGCCACCGGCCTGATGGTCTTCGCCCAGATGCCGGAGGCCGAGCCGGAGACGATCACGATGCGCAGGTCCGTCGCCACCCTGCCGACCCAGGTGGCGAAGCCCGCCCAGGGCGGGCCGGCGGCACCGGAGCCGGTGGCACCGCTCACCTCGATGCGGCAGCCGCACCTGTTCGTCGTCGCGCACCGGCCGCTCAGCGCGACCGTGGTCGCCAGGATCGCCCAGCTGTCCGGGGTCCGGGCGGTGGAGCGGGCCGACGCCGCGGAGGTGATCCTGGACGGCAAGCCGGTGCAGACGCTCGGGGTGAACCCCTCGACGTTCCGCGCGTACACCCCCAAGCCGACCGCGCGCTCCGACCGGCTCTGGCGGAACGTCTCGGCGGGGGAGGTCGCCGTCTCCTTCGTCCTGGGCAACGACGGGGGCATGCCCCTTGGCAAGACCTTCACCACCGCCGGGCGCAACCTGCGCGTGGGCGCCTACGCCACGATGGGCATGGGCGCCATCGACGCCGTGGTCTCCCGGCCGACCGCCCGCGCGCTGGGCATCCCGGAGAACAACGCGCTCGTGGTGAGCGCGCCGAAGGCCGACTCCGCGAGGCTGCGTCTCACCCTCCTGCGCAACCTCCCCAAGGGGTCGCAGGTCGCGATGATCAACCCGGTGCTGAGGGCCCCCGGCAAGACCGCCGCGGAGACCACCGGCAAGACCGTGACCTGGTCCGCGAGCTCCTTCATGACCGCCCCCCAGGTCACCACCGCGCTCACCGCCGCGATCGGCAAGCTCGGCCGCCCGTACGTGTGGGGCGCCGAGGGTCCTGACACCTTCGACTGCTCGGGCCTGGTCCAGTGGGCGTACGCGCAGGCGGGGATCAAGGTGCCCCGGGTGACGCACCAGCAGTTCGTCTCAGGTCCCCAGATCCCGCTCTCCGAGGCCCAGCCCGGTGACCTGCTGTTCTGGCGGCACGACCCCACCAACCCCGGTTACGTCTCGCACGTGGCCATCTACTGGGGAGGCGGCAAGATGCTGCACGCCCCCAGGACCGGCGACGTGGTCAAGCTCGTCCCCGTCACCACCCGCAACTTCGCCGGGGCCGTACGGATCAGCCCACAGGTCGCCGCCCGGGTCCGCTGACCCGCGTCCTCCGTTCCCACGCCTCCCGCACGTTCCCTCGCGTTTTCCCGCGTCCCCACGCGGTTCCGCCTGCCCGGGTTCGGCGCGGCGCGATGCTGGCCTCGTTCGATGAAGCGTTGTAATCTAAATTACATGGGAAAAGATGAAGCAGTGGCGAAGCTGCGCGGCTGGTTCGCGGGGAGGTTGCCCGAGGAGTGGTTCGAGGGCGGGGTGGAGATCGTGCTGGACCGCGAGGAGATCGCGGTGGTCGGCAGGCTCCGGGACCCCGCGCTCGGTGACGACGTCTCGGAGGTGGAGCGCTCCGCCGCCATGGAGGGCGGCATCCTGCGTTTCCGCGAGGAGACCAGGGAGCGGCGCGTCGAGATCGCGCTCGAGGCCGAGCAGCGCTTCCGCAGAAAGGTCTCCTGGGGAGTCGCCGTCGGCGACAAGACAGTGATGTTCACCACACTCTCGGTGCCTGTCATGACCCGGCTCAAGC
This sequence comes from Streptosporangium sp. H16, assembly GCF_051918855.1. NCBI lineage: Bacteria > Bacillati > Actinomycetota > Actinomycetes > Streptosporangiales > Streptosporangiaceae > Streptosporangium > Streptosporangium sp. H16. The sequence goes on along the minus strand of NZ_JBPXMD010000009.1, from coordinate 217,359 downwards.
AGTCGGAGCGTCAGGTGCTCGACACCCTCGTCGCGGCCGGGGTGGCCCGCAGCCGCAGTGACGCGCTCGCCTGGTGCGTGCGCCTGGTGGGCAACCACACCGACACCTGGCTGGCGGATCTGAGGGACGCGCTCCAGCACGTCGATCGCGTCCGGGCGGCGGGCCCGGACGTGAATTCCTGAGCCTGGGCAGCGGAAATGACCAATGAATTGGTCTGAACCTGTTCGCCGATTGGTTTAGACCTTTCTCATTGGCCTATACCACTGCCGATGCGGCTTTTTTAGATTCACTTCTTTTGGGTAGGGGTTTCAAAACCTTGCGTCTCCTGCCAGGCCATACGCGGTAGGAGGCGCCGGGCCTGGAGCGCCATGACGCGTGATCGTGCGAATTCACTGGTCTATGCCAATTGGATTGAGCGCGGTTCGTTCGTCAATGATGTTTTGGCCCGGAGAAGTGTAAAGGAGCCCCAGTAGTGTCCGTTACCGTAGATGTCACCGCCGTCAGCCCGACCAGCCACGAGGAGCTTGCCGGGTGGGTCAAGGAGATCGCCGAGCTGACCCAGCCGGACCGGATCGAATGGTGCGACGGCTCCGAGGCCGAATGGACCCGCCTGACGAACCTGCTGGTCGAGCAGGGCACGTTCACGCGTCTGGCCAAGCGACAGAACAGCTTCCACGCCACCTCCGACCCCAGCGACGTCGCCCGGGTCGAGGACCGGACCTACATCTGCTCCGAGCGTGAGGAGGACGCGGGGCCGACCAACAACTGGATCGCCCCCGCCGAGATGCGCCGTACCTTCGGCGAGATCTTCAAGGGCAGCATGCGCGGCCGGACGATGTACGTGGTGCCGTTCTGCATGGGCCCCCTGGGCGGTGAGATCTCCCAGCTCGGCGTGGAGATCACCGACTCGCCGTACGTGGTCGTGTCCATGCGCGTCATGACCCGCATGGGCGACGACGCCCTGCGGCTCATCGAGGAGCGCGGCGGCTACGTCAAGGCCGTCCACTCGGTCGGCGCCCCGCTGGAGCCCGGCCAGGACGACGTGCCGTGGCCGTGCAACCCCACCAAGTACATCAGCCACTTCCCCGAGACCCGCGAGATCTGGTCCTACGGCTCCGGGTACGGCGGCAACGCCCTGCTCGGCAAGAAGTGCTACGCCCTGCGCATCGCCAGCACGATGGCCCGCGACGAGGGCTGGCTGGCCGAGCACATGCTCATCCTCAAGATCACCCCGCCCTCCGGGGAGACGCGTTACGTCGCGGCGGCCTTCCCGAGCGCCTGCGGGAAGACGAACCTCGCCATGCTCCAGCCGACCCTCCCCGGATGGAAGGTCGAGACGATCGGCGACGACATCGCCTGGATGCGCTTCGGCGACGACGGGCGGCTGCGCGCCATCAACCCCGAGGCGGGTTTCTTCGGCGTCGCCCCCGGAACCGGTGAGTCCACCAACGCCAACGCGATCAGGACGCTCTGGGGCAACAGCATCTTCACCAACGTCGCCCTCACCGACGACGGCGACGTGTGGTGGGAGGGGCTCACCGATCGGCCCCCGGCGCGCCTGACCGACTGGAAGGGCCGCGCCTGGACGCCGGACTCCGGCGAGCCCGCCGCACACCCCAACGCCCGCTTCACGGTCCCGGCCGCGCAGTGCCCGACGATCGCCCCCGAGTGGCAGGACCCCGAGGGGGTGCCGATCTCCGCGATCCTGTTCGGCGGGCGCCGGGCCAGCGCGGTCCCCCTGGTCACGGAGTCGATGAGCTGGCAGCACGGCGTCTTCGTGGGGGCCAACATCGCCTCGGAGAAGACCGCCGCCGCCGAGGGCAAGGTCGGCGAGCTGCGTCGCGACCCGTTCGCGATGCTGCCCTTCTGCGGCTACAACATGGGCGACTACTTCGCCCACTGGCTCAGGATCGGCCGGCGCGAGAACGCCCGGCTGCCGCGCATCTACTACGTGAACTGGTTCCGCAAGGACGACGAGGGCAGGTTCATCTGGCCCGGCTTCGGCGAGAACACCCGCGTGCTCAAGTGGATCGTCGACCGCCTCAACGGCCGGGCGGAGGCGGTGCGGACCCCCATCGGCCTGCTCCCCGCCCAGCTCGACACCGAGGGCCTCGACGTCTCCGAGGAGAACATGCGGACGCTGCTGAGCGTCGACGAGGAGATCTGGAGGCAGGAGGCGTCGCTCATGCCCGCCTTCTTCCAGACCTTCGGCGACCACATGCCCAAGGAGCTCTGGGAGGAGTACGAGGCCCTCGTCGCCCGCCTGGGCTGAGTGCCGCCTGGGCCGCGTGCCCACCTGGGCTGGGCGCCCGCCTGGATCGAGTGCCAGGCCGGACGGGGTGTCCGCCAGGGTTGATCGCCTGCCTGGATTCGGCGTCCGCCAGGGTTGATCGCCGGGCAGGGCACCCGCGCCGGGGGAAGGCGCGTCCGGGGTCACCGGCTCCGGCCGCGCCGGGGCCGGTGACATGCGTTTCGCCTGGTGACCGACATTTCACCGGGTCGCCATCGAAGCCGGGTGAAACTTCTGCCAGGCTGTGCGCGTCTACCTGGGTACACGGGACGTCACTCCTGTGGCCCACCTTTCCCCCCAAGGAGGCGGACATGGAGTTCTCACTGTTCGTCATCGCCTTCGTCGTCGGCCTGGTCATCCTCTCCACGGCCTTCGCGTTGCACCGCGAGCACCGCCGGGTTCGCTCGGCCATGATCGGCCACTACGGCGGGCCACCGAACCCGTACGAGCTCGCCTATCTCTCCGGAGGGCCGCGCCGCGTGATCAACACCGCGCTCGGCCTGCTGGCCAGGGCCGGGGCGATCCGGATCTCGCGCGGCGGCCAGGCCAGCCTGGTCGCCGGGGCCCGGCCGTCTCCCGACCCGATCGAGTACGCCGTCATGGAGTCGCTCCACCTGCGCGGAGGCTCGGCCCCGGTGGGCGAGGTCCGCCGCGCGGTGGCCGAGGGGCAGAGCGTCGACGGCCTGCGCTACCGCCTGCTGGGGCTCGGCCTGCTGGTGCCCGAGGGCGCGCTCGACCACGCCCAGGTGCTGCTGAGCCGGCTCCAGATCACCTCGATCATCGAGGTGATCGTCGTGGCGGGCATCCTGCTCGCGGGAGCCACCGGGGGCCTCGGCACCTTCGCGCTGCTGGTGGGCATGTTCTCGGTGATCGGTGGTTTCTCCGTCTACACGCGGCAGAAGCGGGCGCTGCGCGACGTTCTGAGCCACGCCGGTCACGAGGTGCTCGCCTCCGCCCGCCGGACCTACGCGCGGGGCGCCCGCCCTGTCGCGCCTGATCTGGCCTTCGCCGTCGGCATCCCCGTCGCCCTGTACGGCCTGAGCGAGCTCGACGAGCCCGGCCTGGAGGAGGAGCTCCAGCGCCAGGCCGCGGGCGGTTCGAGCGGCTGCGCCACGGGCGCCTGCGGCGGCGGTTCGAGCTCGGGGGACGCTTCCTCCTTCGGCGGTGGCGGTGACTTCGGCTCCGGTGGCTGGGGTGACTCCGGCGGGTCGGGTGACGGCGGTGGCGGGTCCGGCTGCGGCGGAGGGTGCGGCGGTGGCGGTTGCGGTGGGTGAGCGGCGTCCGGCCCCGGCGGTGAGGACGGCCGGTGCCGCAGGAGAGGCAGCGGTGGTGCGGCGGGCAGGTCGGAACGGTGACGCCTCCGATGGCGGCTGAGTCTCCGGCGCTGGGGGTGGGCATCGGCTGGCGGCCGGAGATCGACCTGACCGTGGAGCGGCTGCCCGGGGTCGACTTCGTCGAGGTCATCGCCGAGAACATCGGCCCCGCCAGGCTCCCCGAGTCGCTGCGGGTGCTCCGCGCCCGCGGGGTTCCGGTGATCCCGCACGGTGTCGGGCTGGGCATCGGCGGCGCCGAGCCTCCCGACCCGCGGCGGCTGGCGCACCTGGCGGACTGCGCCCGCGCCCTGGACGCGCCGCTGGTCAGCGAGCACCTCGCCTTCGTACGGGCGGGCGGGATGGAGGCCGGGCACCTGCTTCCGGTCCCGCGCACCCGGGCCGCGCTCTCCGTCGTCGCCGAGAACGTGCGGCGGGCGCAGGACGCGCTTCCCGTACCGCTGGCTCTGGAGAACGTCGCGGCCCTGTTCGGCTGGCCGGAAGACGAGATGACCGAGGCCGCCTTCCTCGGCGAACTGGTGGAGATGACCGGCGTCGGGCTCCTGATCGACGTGGCGAACCTCTACACGAACCAGGTCAACCTGGGCCTGTCGGCCACCGCCGCGCTGGACGGCCTCCCGCTGTCCGAGCTGGCCTACGTCCACGTCGCCGGAGGCCACTCCCACCAGGGGCTGTGGCACGACACCCACACCGCCCACGTCCCGCAGGACGTGCTGGACATCCTCTCCGAGCTGTGCGCCCGGGTCGATCCGCCCGGTGTGCTGCTCGAATGGGACGACGACTACCCCAGCGACGGCGCCCTGCAGGGGGAGCTCGACCGGATCCGCGGCGCGATGGCCCGTGTCTGACGACGCGGTGCCCGGGGGCGCCACCGGCCGGGTACGGGAGCCGGGCGGCCACGAGGGGCGGGCGGCCGTCGAAGGGGTTCGAGGGACCGCCAGGGAGCGGGAAGCCGCGAGAGAGCCGCTGGAGGCCGGGGAGGGGCGGGGGGTGCACCGGGAGCCGGAGACCGTCGAAACGGCGCGTGAGGCCCTTGCTGGGGCTCAGGAGGCCCTGGTGGCGGCCCTGGTGGCCGGGCGGGAGGCGCCGCGGGGGTTCGACCGGGAGCGGCTGCGCGTCCAGGAGGCCGGCCTGATCTCCAAACGGCGCAGGACGGTGGCCAGGCTACGGCCCGACCTGGTCGCGTCGCTCGGCGACGGCTTCGCCGGGGAGTTCGACGCGTACGCGAGAGGCCGCCCCAAGCCGCCGGGCGGCTCCCACGCCGACGCCCGCGACTTCGCCGACCGTCTCCGCGCGGCGGGACGGCTGCCGGAGGAGCCCGTGACCCCCGAGCCCGGCCCCGCGCCCCGCCGGTGGTCGCTCTTCGGCAGACGCCGTTGAACCGCGCGTCGAGCCGGTCGAACCGGCCGCGTCGAACCGCGTGCGTCGAGCCGGGTGCCGCCGGGCCGGAGGCGCTGAGCCGGGTGCCGCCCCACATCGAGCGTGCCGGACCGGGCGCCACAGAAACTTCTGGTCGTCCCCGTTCGTCCACTGGGTAGTGAACCTGGCGCAGGGACGTCATCCCGGAGGCCGTCATGCAGACCGTACAGATCATCGTCGTGGTGGGTCTCGCGCTTCTGGGCGTGTCGGTGCTGATCGCGCTGCGCCTGGCCGTGCGCCCCTCTCGCGTCTACGAGGGGCCCGAGCTGACGCCGTACGAGCTGGCGCTGCTCGCGGGCGGCCGGCCCCGGGTGGTCGACACCGCGCTGGCCTCGCTGACCGCGACAGGGGCGGTCAGGGCGCGGCGCGACGGGCGGCTGACGCAGGTGTCGGGCCAGGTCGGTGTGCTCACCCAGCCGGTGCAGACCGAGATCCTCGACCACCTCAGGGGGCAGGGGGACGGCGTGCCGGTCTGGGTGATCAGGGGCAGGGTGGCCCAGGGGGCCGCGGTGACCATGCTGATCGCGCGGCTGAGGGACCTGGGGCTGATCGACGCGCCCGGTTCCGGCCGGGCCGACCCCACCCACCCCAACCGTGCGGGGAAGACCGCGCTGGCCCACTACCGCCTGCGCCACCGCGAGGACAGGTCCCTGCCGCCCCGGGCCGGCGGCCACGTCGACCACGACGAGCTGAACATCCTGGGCGTCGCCCTGTACGGCCTGAATCAGTGGGAGGACGGACGGCTGTCGGCCGCCCTGTCCATGGACGGCCCGCCACCGCCTCCCGCGCCACGACGCGGCTCCCGTCGCCGCGGCGCCTCCGACGCCTCGGCGGGTGCTTCCTACGGCTTCTTCGGCGGCGGCGGGGGTGGGGGCGGGGACGGCGGGGGCGGCTCCGATTCCGGCTCAGGTTCCAGCTGCGGGGGCGGGGGCGGCTGCGGCAGCTCCTGAGGGCCCTGTCCGGCCGGGGCGCGGTCGGTCAGGTTGGGCCGACACCTGCCGGCCGACACCTGTCGGCCGACATAGGCCGGCCAACATAGGCCAGCCGATCCACGCCGGTCGATCCACGCCGGCCGGCACGTGCCGGCCCATGATCGGGCGCCTGCATCGGAGTGACCGTCGGAAAGTTCGTCGATCACGAAACCTGGCCGCTGCGGCCCGAGGACGAGGGGCCGCACCCGGCGGGCCCCGAGCCGCTGTGGAGCGAGTCCGTCTATCTCGGCTTCGCGGCCGAGGACGGTTCGCTCGCCTTCGCCCCGGTCGCCATGACGTCCCCCGACGGGGAGGTCGCCCGCTTCCCGCGCGCCCTGTGCCGGTTCGAGGCCGAGGACGGGCGGTCCGGGTACGGCTGGACCGAATGGCATCAGCCGCCCGGCTGGCGGGGACATAGATGGCGTTGATCGTGTTTTGGCGGACTGGGCCAGGGATACCCTCTCTGAGGTGGGGGGACTGCGTTGTCTTGATGGTTCTTATCTGACCGTTACGCCGGTGGCGTGCCGTGACAGTGTCGGCACGCCGTACGAGATCACCCTGCAGCTGCACCGCGACGGCGCGCTGTACGGGACGGTGGGCGAGCGGTGCGGCTGGTTCCTCGCCCGGCTGGCGCGGGGGGTCGCCGAGGCGCGCGCGGGCCACGAGGCCCGGTGGCCCGACCCCGACGACCGCTTTCCCGGCGACACGGAACTGTTCGCCTTTCGTTACCGGGCCAGGAACGGTGTCGTCGGCGGCGGCGAACTCCGCTGCCAACTGCGGACCATCCCGGTCTGGGTCCCGGGGCTGCGGGGGCCCGGCGGGGAGTGGCGGCTCACCAGAAGGGCTTTCCTGGAGGCATGGGGCGGCGGCGGGATGGGGATGCGCGCCGTTCTGACATCCTCTGAGCTGGGTGTTTTCGTGGAGGCGCTCGTCGCGGAGGCCGAGGACTGCCTGGGGTCCCGCAAGCCGGGCGAGCCCGCCAGAACCCTGTAGAGGGGGCGGAGGGGTCCGCAGGGCGGCGATAATTGCCTGTCAGTGCCCATTCGTGGCGGGTGCTGAGGGAGGGGCTTCCATGGGCGTGCGCGATCTCGTCTACCGGGTGTACGAACGCAGGCTTGAGGCGAAGCTGTCCCGTCAGCGGGAGATGGCTCCCCGGCACGTCGGCGTGATCGTCGACGGCAACCGGCGCTGGGCGCGCTCGATGGGCATCGACGATGTGAGCCGCGGGCATCGCAAGGGCGCCGACAAGATCTCGGAGCTGCTCGGCTGGTGCCGCGAGGCCGGGGTCGAGGTCGTCACCGTGTGGCTGCTGTCGAGCGACAACATCAACCGTTCCAAGGATGAGCTGGACCTCCTGATGAAGATCATCGAGGACGTCGTCCAGGAGCTCGTGGCCGACGGATGGCACATCAAGCCCATGGGCGCGCTCGATCTTCTGCCCGATCACACGGCCCGCGTCCTCAAGAACGCAAAAGAAGCGACATCACATCGTCCCGGTTTGATTGTGAACGTTGCTGTTGGGTATGGAGGAAGGCGTGAGATCGCTGATGCGGTGCGCTCCCTTCTCCAGGAGCACGCGAGCAAGGGCGCGAGTATCGAGGACCTTGTCGAGGTCCTCGATGTCGAGCACATCGCGGAGCATCTCTACACGCGCGGTCAGCCCGACCCGGATCTGGTCATCCGGACCTCGGGAGAGCAGCGGCTCTCCGGCTTCCTGCTCTGGCAGAGCGCTCACTCCGAATTCTACTTCTGCGAGGCCTACTGGCCTGACTTCCGCAGGGTCGACTTCTTGCGGGCTCTCCGCTCCTACGCCGCGCGGCACCGCAGGTACGGTTCCTGAAACTCCACATGAACGGCCCCTTTCGGTCAGTCTTAAGCAGTTGGAAGTCGGGCATTCAGGACGTACCGTAAGAAGTAGGAGAGCGCAGCTCACCTACGCCGGAGAGGGCCCGCCTTTGCGTCACGACCTGCTGAGGAGGGCCGGTCAACGGTCCCTGCTCGACGTTCTCGTGAGCGGGCCCGGGGCCGGTCCGCATCCCAGCTCATGGCAGGGCGCCGTCCATGGCGCCCGGGGGAGAACGCGTGGCAAACCCTTCGTCCTCACCCACGTCGCCGGCAGTGCAGCGGCGCACGTACGTCCTGGACACCTCGGTGCTCCTGGCGGATCCAACGGCGATGAGCCGTTTCGCCGAGCATGAGGTCGTCATCCCGATCGTCGTCATCACCGAGTTGGAGGGCAAACGCCATCATCCAGAGCTCGGATACTTCGCGCGCAAGGCGCTAAGGTCCCTCGACGAACTCCGGGTGACGCACGGACGACTGGACGAGCCCATGCCGATCGGCGAGGGCACCATCCGGGTCGAGCTCAACCACAGTGACCCGTCCATCCTGCCCGTCGGGTTCCGGCTCGGCGACAACGACACCCGTATCCTGACCGTGGCGAAGACCCTCGCCGCGGAGGGCGCGGACGTGGTGCTGGTCTCCAAGGACCTGCCGATGCGGGTGAAGGCCGCCTCCATCGGGCTCGCCGCGGACGAGTACCGCGCCGAACTCGTGGTGGAGTCCGGCTGGACCGGCATGGACGAGCTCCAGGTGACCTCGGAGGATGTCGAGACCCTCTTCGAGCACGGCACGGCCGACCTGGTCGAGGCCCGTGACCTGCCCACCCACACGGGTCTGCGCCTGCTGTCCAGCAAGGGTTCCGCGCTGGGCCGGGTGCTGCCCGACAAGTCGGTGCGGCTGGTGCGCGGCGACCGCGAGGTGTTCGGCCTGCACGGCCGTTCCGCCGAGCAGCGCATCGCGCTCGACCTCCTGATGGATCCCGAGGTGGGCATCGTCTCGCTGGGCGGCCGGGCGGGCACGGGAAAGTCCGCGCTCGCCCTCTGCGCCGGCCTGGAGGCGGTCCTGGAGCGCCGCCAGCACCGCAAGGTCATCGTCTTCCGTCCCCTGTACGCCGTGGGCGGCCAGGAGCTGGGCTACCTGCCCGGTTCCGAGAACGAGAAGATGGGCCCGTGGGGTCAGGCGGTCTACGACACCCTGGGCGCGGTCACCACGCCCGAGGTGATCGAGGAGGTCATGGACCGGGGCATGCTGGAGGTGCTCCCGCTCACCCACATCCGCGGCCGGTCGCTCCACGACGCCTTCGTCATCGTGGACGAGGCGCAGTCGCTGGAGCGCGGGGTGCTGCTCACCGTGCTGAGCCGGATCGGCGCCAACTCCCGGGTCGTCCTCACCCACGACATCGCCCAGCGCGACAACCTGCGGGTGGGCCGCCACGACGGCGTCGTGGCGGTGGTGGAGAAGCTCAAGGGGCACCCGCTGTTCGCGCACGTCACCCTGACCCGCTCGGAGCGCTCGCCGATCGCGGCGCTGGTCACCGAGATGCTGGAGGACATCACGATGTGACGGGGCGTCCCGACGTCACCGCCGGAGCGCGGTCGCGGGGTGCCGTACGAGCACCCCGCGACCGCGCTCCGCGCGTTACGGCGCCGGGTTTTTCGTGAACGCGGTCTCTCGTGATGCGGGTCTCTCGTTGTGACGGGGCCGGGCGGTGCGGGATCCTCAGGGCGGCAGCCGCACGCCGGGCGCCGCGAGATTGCGGTACTCGAAGCAGCCCCGGTCGCCCATCGTCTCCGGGGTGCCGGGAAAGAGGCGGGTGACCTCGACGCTCCAGATGCTCTCCTGCTTGTTCTGCCGGATGGTGCAGGTGATCTGGGCGAGGGCCTCCTTGGAGACCTTGCCCTCACCCGTGATGATCACGTTCAGCCGGTAGCCCAGGTTGTCGTCCGGCTCGTTGCGCTGGTCGGTGTTGTCCGAGTAGCGGGTCGTCTTGGTGTCGTAGTGGCTGAAGTCGTTGAGCGCGCTGGTCAGCCCCGCCTCCGGCGGCTGCTTGCCGGCCCGGAACAGGGTGTCGATGATGTTCTTGGCCGAGTCGGAGACCACCGGGACCTTGACGGGCTCCAACCGGCCGTCGCGGAGCAGATAGACCGTCACCCACGTGGGGCTGTAGCTGATCACCGGCGGGTGGCCGTAGTCCTGGACGTCGGTCGGGGAGATGCCGCAGCCGCAGAGCACCAGGGCGGCGGCGAGCAGGCAGGCGAACCACCTCGCGCCGGTGAGCCGTCTCGTGCCGGGGACGGCCGGGCGGGCGGGCCTTCTCCTGCCGGGGGCGGCCGGGCCGGTGGACTCGCTCATGCCCGGGCCGTACGGGCGGGTGGGGCGTCTCATGCCGGGGGGAGCCAGACCGTGAAGAGGGTGCCCGGCCGCTGCGCGCGGACCGAGATCGTGCCCCCGTGCAGCTGGGCGTTGGCCCGCGCGATGGACAGGCCGAGCCCGCTGCCGTCACCCCGGGCGCCGGCCTTGTAGAAACGGTTGAACACGAAGGGCAGGTCCTTCGCGGGGATGCCCTTGCCGTGGTCGCGCACCTTCACCTCCAGGCCGTTCGGGGTGCTGCGGGCGGTCACCATCACCGGGAGCTCACCGTGGCGCAGGGCGTTGCCCACCAGGTTGGCCACGATGACGTCGAAGCGCCTGGGGTCGACGGAGAAGGTCAGTCCCTCGGGGACGTTCACCCGTACCCGGTCCGACCAGCCGCGCGTCTCCAGGCAGTCGCAGACCACGTCGACGATGTTCACGGTGTCCATGTTCAGCGTGGCCGTCCCCGAGTCGAACCGGCTCGCCTCGATGAGCTGCTCGATCAGGGTGCGCAGCCGCGCGATCTCGCGCAGCACCAGCCGCACGGCCGCCGCGGGCTCGGGCGGCAGCCGGTCGGCCTCCTCGGAGAGCATGTCGGTCACCGCGGTCATCGCGGTCAGCGGGGTCCTGAGCTCGTGGGAGACGTCGGCGACGAAGCGGCGGGACATCGCCTCCAGCGCGCGCAGCTCGGTGACGCTCCGCTCCAGGGCGGCGGCGGTGTCGTTGAACGTGGCGGTGAGCTCGGCGAGCTCGTCCTGGCCGTGTACGGGCAGGCGGGTGTCGAGGTGGCCGGCGCCGAGCGCGCGGGCCGCCGAGCCGAGCCGCCTGACCGGCAGCAGGAGCTGCCGGGCCGACACCAGGCCCAGGGACAGCGCGATGATCAGCATGGCGACGCCGGCGACGGCGAGCGGCTGTCGCAGGCCGCTCAGCAGCCGCTCCTCCTCGATGAGGGGAACGAACACGAAGACGGTCATCCCGGTGGGCTGGGCGGTGTGTATGGGCTCGATCCGCCAGACGGGGGTGCCGATGAGCAGCCACATGTCGCCGCCGATGGTCATGCGCTTGGCGACCAGCCGCTGGGTGGCCCTGGCGGCGAGGTCGGCGGGGACGTTCTTGGGGCCGAAGTCGCCGTCGGGGTAGGGGTAGTTCTCGTAGCGGACCACCACCCTGCCGCCCTGGGGGCGCAGGCTTCGCTGCAGCGCGCTGATCTCCTCGTCGGTCGGCGGGCTGTCTCCCGGCCAGAGCGCGCCGACGGGCAGCCTGCTGCCCTCCAGGATGTCGCGCACCTCGCTCACGGCCACGTGCTCGGCCCGCCTGATCATGCTGTTCTTGACGAACTCGTAGCCGATCCCCGCGACGACCGCGGAGGCGGTGACGGCGATCAGGGTGAAGGTGATCACCAGGCGCCCGCGCAGGCCGGTGTACATCCGCCGCATCGAGGGAGGGAACGTCCGCTTCGAGGGGGGGAACGTCCGCTTCACGGCGGGCTGAACCGGTAGCCGAATCCCCGTACCGTGTGGATGAACTCGGGCTCGGCGGGAACCGCCTCGATCTTGGCGCGGACCCGCTGGACGCAGGCGTCGACCAGCCGGGAGTCGGCGACGTGGGTGTGGTCCCAGACGGCCCGCAGCAGATACCTGCGGTTGAGCACCTGGCCGGGGTGGCGGACGAGTTCGAGCAGCAGGCGCAGTTCCGTGGGGGTGAGGTGGACCTCGCGGCCCCCCAGCGCCACCTTGAGCGCGCCCCGGTCGATGACCAGGTCACCGAAGGTGATGCGGTCGGAGGCGACCGACTCCATCCGGCGCAGGACGGCGCGGATGCGGGCGTCCAGCACCCGGGGTTCGACCGGCTTGACCACGTAGTCGTCGGCCCCCGCCTCCAGTCCCACGACCACGTCGAGGTCGTCGCCCCTGGCGGTGAGGAGGATCACCGGCAGCTGGTCGAGCCTGCGGATGCGGCGGCACACCTCGACGCCGTCGATGCCGGGCAGCATGACGTCCAGGATGGCGATCTCCGGACGGCGGGACCTGATGTGCTCAAGGGCCTCCTCACCGCTGGCGTAGGCGGTGACGGAGTGGCCCTGCCGGGTGAGCGCGAGCTCCAACCCGGTACGGACCGAGGGGTCGTCTTCGACGAGGAGGATGCCTGCCACCGGGTAATCATTCTCCCAAGGCTCGGATGGATCTGCCGGGTCACAAAACCCAGACATAAGGCAAACAGTACCTGAACGTGGTGGTCAGACCACGATTCGGGCAATTCACTGATCGTCAAAGGGGGTCAAGGGGCCCCGTACGGCAAAATGTGAGCAAAATCACTCCCAAGCTTTCCTTGCCGGGAAAGGGCTCGTGGCCTGGTGGTTAGGACGTGAGAAACCCCGGCGAACCTGGCCGGACGCCGACCGACGCCGACCAACTCCGCCGTTCCGGTTGCGGACCACCCCCCTCCCCACGGCAAGCTCATAGGTCGTGAGTCCAGGATCACAGCAACTGAAGGAGCGCTCGGCGCCCCGCCCTCGCCGCGCGAACCGCAGGGCGGCCAAGGGGAAGGGCCTCGACGGTCCCAGTTCGAAGCGCGGTATGACCTCCAAGCGCGTGCTGATCCTGGGCGCCGCGCTCGTGGTCCTGGTGGGTGGAGGCGCCTTCACCGCCTACACCGCGGTACAGAACGCCTCGGCGCCGCCGACGAAGCCGCTCACCTTGGACGAGATGTCAAAGATGCTCGGCTCCGACCCGTTCGGCTCCGACCTGCAGTCCGACATGCTGAAGGCCCAGGCCGCCCAGGCGCTCAAGGCCGACAAGATCGTCGCCGAGCGCGAGAACCGCAAGGCCCTCAACCAGGTCAAGATCGTTGACGAGGCGCCGGGCGGCGGCGGGTTCAACCCGCAGCAGCTGCCCCCGGGCACCTCCAACCCGACCGGCAACAGGGCGCTGGGCAAGCAGATGCTGGAGGCCAGGGGCTGGGCCGGCGAGTGGGGCTGCCTGGAGAAGCTCTGGATGAAGGAGAGCGGCTGGAACGAGCGCGCCATGAACACCTCCAGTGGCGCCTACGGCATCCCGCAGTCCCTCCCCGGCCACAAGATGGCCAGCGCCGGAGGCGACTGGCAGACCAACGCGGCCACCCAGATCGAGTGGGGGCTCAGCTACATCAAGGGCCGCTACGGCTCGCCCTGCGGCGCGTGGGCCCATTCCCAGGCCAAAGGCTGGTACTGAGAGACCAGGAGTCGGCAAGTCTGACCTTCTCCCGGCGCCGCGCGCCGCACCCTTGGCCGCATGGACGTGAAGGTCAGCGTGGTGGTGCCGGTGCACAACCCCGGTGATGGCGCCGACGCCTGTATCCGGTCGGTGCTGGAACAGTCGATGGCCTCCGGGAACTACGAGGTCGTCTTCGCCGACGACGGCTCCGACGACGGGACCCGGCAGCGCCTCGACACCCTGGCGGCGGCGCGGTCGGACGTCAGGGTGCTCCACCTCGAGCGGACCGGCTCGCCGATGCGCGGCCGCAACGTCGCCCTCATGGTCGCCAGGGGCGAGTACGTCTACATGCTGAACCAGACCGACCGCCTGGAGCGGGACGCTCTGGAGCGCATGTACTCGCGCGCCGTGGAGACCGGGGCCGACATCCTCCTCGGGCGGCTGATCAGCGACGAGAGGCCGCCCTCCACGGTCTTCGACACCGACCGCGAGAACGCCGACATCGTCGGGGACCGGCTGCTCACGCTGCTCACCCCGCACAAGCTCTTCCGCAGAGCCTTCCTCGACGCCGAGGCGCTGAACTTCTCCGACCCCGGCGGGTGCCTGGCCGAGCAGGCCTTCGCGCTCCGCGCCTACCTGCGGGCCAGGAGAGTCGTCGTCATGGCCGGCCAGGTCTGCTGCCACGTCACCGAGCGGCCCGACCCGCCGGAAGACCCCTACGTCTGGGCCGCGGAGCTGCGCGAGCTGCTCGACATCATCGACGACGAGGTGCCCGAGGGACGCCGGCGCGACCGGATGTACGCCCAGTGGTTTCGCACCGCGGTGCTGCGACGGCTCGGCGGGGGCAGGTTCGTCACCTCCTCCACGGGCCGGGCGGCCACCTTCACCACCCTGCGCGAGCTGGTCGTCCAGCGCTTCCCCCCGCGCCTCGACCTCCTGCTGCCCGTCCCGCTGCGGGCCCGCGCCGCGCTGCTCCGCGCGGGCAGGCTCGACCAGCTCGTCGTCCTGGCCGGGGCCATGCGCGGCGTCCGCCTCCAGGCCGACCTCAACGCCCTCACCTGGGACGACGGCGCGCTCGCCCTGGGGCTCACCGTGGAGATCATGCAGGCCGACGGCACCCCGATGCGCTTCGTCCCGTACGGAGACGACGGCCTGCTCTGGCAGCCCCCTGTCCCCCTCGACGGGCTCCGCCTGCCGCCCGAGATGGCCGACGTCAGCCAGGCCGCCGCCAGGGCGCGGTTCGAGGTCTACGTCAGGCACGAGGCCACCGGGGTCGTCCACTTCCTGCCCTCGGAGTGCTCGATGATCCGCAGCCGTCACCGCAACGGGGTCAGGCTCCAGGTCACCGGCGAGGCCCGGCTGGACGTCGACTCGGCGGCCATGGGCGGCCCGCTGCCCCCGGGGCTCTGGGAGATGCACGTGCGCATGTACGGAGGGGCGCAGCAGGCGCGCACCCGGGTGACCGGGTCGCCGCTGAACTGCACCGGGATGGTCGCCGACCGCTCCAGGCGGCTGATCGTCCCCTGGTGGTCCGACCGGGGGGAGCTGGGGATCTGCGTGGAGCCGCGCTCGTTCCCCGAGTCGATCGTCCTCGTCTCCCCGGGTACGACGGTCATCAGGCAGCGCAAGCACGTCTTCGTCGTCGTGCCCGTGCCGTACGTGCCGCCGAGCGGGGGGCCGCCCGCGGAGCTGGTGTTCCGCCAGACCGCGGGCAGGGAACGCGAGGTCGCCGCCCCCGCGCTGGTCGAGCCCGGCGTCCCCGGGGAGCTGGCCGGGAGGCTGATCGCCAAGATCCCGACCCGGCTGGCGTACCGGGAGGGGTTTCTCGCGCCGGGCGTCTGGGCGCCGTTCCTGCGGGTGGACGGCAAGGAGACCGGGCTCCGCTTCAAGGTGGAGATGAACCGCGGCGGCCGGGTGGAGATCCACAGGTCCGCCGCCGCCAGGCTCTCCGAGCCCTGGTACCCGCTGCTGAAGCGGGTCGCGCTGCGGATACCGCTGGTCAGGAACGCGGTCCGGGTGACCAGGACCGTCCAGCGGCGCTACATGCTCAACTGACGTCCGGATCGCTTTTCCCGGACCGCCCGACGGCGACGGCGCCACACGGCCCGTTGGGGCTGTGTGGCGCCGGGCGGCGGCGTGTCACACGGGTGGTGTGGCGCCGTGCGGTGGTGTCACGTGGTCGGTGTCACGTGCTCAGGCTGCACTCGTTGGGCAGGTCGCCGGTCGAGGGCCTCGGCAGGGTCGCGCTCGGCGGCGGGCTCTGCCTGCGCTCCACCCAGCCCTCCAGGGTCTCGAACGCGCTGCGGAAGCACGGCAGCAGCGGGCGGAGCCTGTCGGGGTAGGAGGCGTAGAGGCTGTCCACGTGGGTGCCGTCGGTGATCCGGTAGTAGCGGAACGGCCGGTGCTCGCCGACCATGTCCGCGTAGACGTCGCCGGAGCGGGAGATCGGCAGCAGCGTGTCCAGCGTGCCGTGGATCGTGATCAGCGGCTTGCCGATCCGGCCGGTGAGCCCGATCTTCCTCACCGCCGCGTACGGCTTGCGCGCGTCGTAGTCGTAGTCGGCGTCGCAGGCCGGGGTGCCCGAGGCGCAGAAGGGGGTGCCGGCATCGGTGTCGCCGTCGAAGGAGGGGTCGAGCTCCTCGCGGTAGACGCGCTGGGTCAGGTCCCAGTAGTACTGGTGGTGGAAGGGCCACAGGAACTCCGAGCCGCGGGCGAAACCCGCGTCGTACATCGCCTGGGTGTCGCCCGCCGGGTAGGCCCGCAGCGCCGGGGGCAGGTAGTTGAGCAGGTTGTCGCCCTTGACCCGCCAGAGCGTGCCCTCCCAGTCGATCCCGCCGTCATACAGCCAGGCCCGGTTCTCCAGCTGCCAGCGGACCAGGTACCCACCGTTGGAGATGCCCGCGGCGTAGGTCCGCTGGGGAAGCCTGCCGTAGCGCTGGGCGACGACTGCCTTGGCCGCGATCGCGACCTGCGTGACCCGGTCGTTCCACTCGGCGATCGCGTCACCGGGCCGGCGGCCGTCCTTGTAGAAGGTGGCGCCGACGTTGCCCTTGTCCGTCACCGCGTAGGCGTAGCCCTTGGCCAGCGCCCAGTCGGAGACGGTGAAGTCGTTGGCGTACTGCTCCCGGTTGCCCGGGGTGCCGGTGACCACCAGCCCGCCGTTCCAGTTGTCGGGCAGCCGCAGCACGAACTGCGAGTCGTGGTTCCAGCCGTGCGTCGTGTTGGAGGTCGAGGTGTCGGGGAAGTAGCCGTCGACCTGGATGCCGGGCACGCCCTTCGGGTTGACCGCCCCCGCGGGGTGCAGGCCCGCCCAGTCGGCCGGGTCGGTGTGCCCGGAGACGGTCGTGCCGGCCGTCGTGAGGTCGTCCAGGCAGGCCTTCACCTGGTGCTCGGCACCCGGCACCGCCACCCGGTCCAGCCGCGCGCAGTGCGCCGGTGAGGTCTCCGCGCTCGCCGCCGGTGCCACGGTCAGGGCCACCAAGGCGGCGAGGCCGACGGCGGCGATTTTGGTACGTGAGGTCGCGCCGGGGACCGGACCGAGGAACCGGGTTCGAGCGGCCGAACCGCGACGCGAAGCGTCGCTGTCAATGTCGCCGTCAATACTGCGCATGTGTCAGCTCCGCTTCAGGTGGTCGGAGAGGGCGGCGCGGAACTCGGCGGGCCGCTCGATGTGCGGGCTGTGGCCGCAGTCCAGGACGGTCTCGGTGTACGGGCCGTACCGCTCCAGGACGGCGCGGGTCTGGGTGACCATCGGCTGCGCGGGGGTGCCCGGCGAGCCGGGGACGGCCCCCAGGGCGCCCAGGTGGGCCAGGTCGAACAGCGAGGTGTCGGAGACGATCACGTCGGCCTCGCCCCTGATCCACAGGATCGGCGGCTTCGGGTCGATCGTGTGCAGGTCGTCGATCCGGAAGTGCGTCGGGGCGAACGAGTTGAGCACGCCCCGCGTACCGGGGCGGACCCCCGGCCACTCCTCCGACGCCGCCGCGTCACCCGGGTAGTGGTCCTCGCCGACCCTCGTGGACAGCATCGACGCGACCAGGGCGTCCTCGTCCTCGATCACCGTGCCGGGCGTCACGTACGTGGTCCGCATCACGTTCCTCGGCGAGACCGGGGAGCCGTCCGAGGTGTCCCCTTCCGCGAGCAGCTTCACGAAGTCGGGGTTGGCCGCCCCCGCCCCGCCGCCCGTGCCGTCGGGGTGGTTCAGCACGCCGTCGGCACCGTGCGTGCCGCCGAAGCCGTACGGGGAGATCGGGTTGACCAGGGTCACGCTCCGCACGGCGGACGGACGGTCGCGCAGCGCCTGCAGCACGACCCCGCCGCCCATGCTCCAGCCGACCAGGTGCACGCCGTCCAGCCCGAGGGCGTCGAGGAGGGCGAGCACGTCGTCGGAGTAGTCCCGCAGGCCGCGGGTCGCGTCGACCGGGGCGGGCTCGGTGTCGCCGAAACCCCGCAGGTCCACGGCGAGCGGCCGGTGGCCCGCCTCCGCGAGGGCGAGCATCGTGCCCCGCCAGAAGGCGGCGCTCGACACGTTCCCGTGCACGAACAGCACGGTCTCGCCGCTTTCCACAGTGTTCCCGGCGTTCCCGGCGTTCCCGGTGTTCTGCTCGCTCCCGGCGACCGACAGGACGTTCTGGGTGATCCGGCCGGTGGGCACCGGCCGGTTCTCGATACGCATCAGATGTCTCTCCGTACCGGTCAGCGAGTGGTCTTGGCCTCGTCGCGGGTGCCGATGGTGACGAGGTCGCGGCCACGGGTCTCGCGTGAGACGTACACGGTGATCAGGGTGAGCACGGCGGCCCCGGCCACGTACAGCATGATGGGGAGCGACGAATTGTAGGCGTCCAGCAGGGCGACCGCGATCAGCGGGGCGAGGGCGCCCGCGACGATCGAGGCGAGCTGCGAGCCGATCGAGACGCCCGAGTAGCGCATCCTCGTGGCGAACAGCTCGGAGAAGAACGCGGCCTGCGGGCCGTACATCGCGCCGTGCAGGATCAGCCCGACGGTCACCGCCAGGGTGACGGCGGCGAAGTTCTTCGTGTCGATCAGCGGGAAGAACGCGAAGGCCCACAGCCCCACCCCGGCGGCGCCGAGCAGGTAGACGGGCCGGCGGCCCAGCCGGTCGGACAGCGCCCCCCACATCGGGATCGAGACGAAGTGGATGGCCGAGCCGATCAGCACCGCGTTGAGCACGACCGGCTTCGCCAGCCCCGCCTGCGCCGTCGCGTAGACCAGCACGAACGCGGTGATCACGTAGTAGGAGACGTTCTCCGCGAAGCGGGCGCCGATCGCGATGAGGACGTCCCGCCAGTGGTGCCTGAAGACCTCCACGATCGGCAGGGACGGCGCGGGCTCGGCGTTGGCGACCGCCTGCTGGAAGACCGGCGACTCGCTGATGGAGAGCCGGATCCACATGCCGACCAGCACCAGCACGCCGGACAGCAGGAACGGGATCCGCCAGCCCCAGCTCACGAACGCCTCCTCCGTCTGGACCGCGGCCAGCACCGCCAGCACAGCGGTGGCCAGCAGGTTGCCGCCGGGGGCGCCCGCCTGCGGCCAGGAGGCCCAGAAGCCGCGGCGCGCGGCGTCGCCGTGCTCGGAGACGATCAGCACCGCGCCGCCCCACTCGCCGCCGAGGGCGAAGCCCTGGACGAGCCGGAGCAGGGTCAGCAGCAGCGGCGCCGCCATGCCGATCGCCGCGTGGGTCGGCAGGCAGCCGATCAGGAAGGTCGCCCCGCCCATCAGCAGCAGGCTGACCACCAGCAGCTTCTTGCGGCCGAGCCGGTCGCCGAAGTGCCCGAAGACCAGCGCGCCCAGCGGGCGGGCCACGAAGCCCACCGCGTAGGTCAGGAACGCCAGCAGGGTGCCCGTCAGCGGCTCCGACTGGGGGAAGAACAGCTGCGGGAAGACCAGCGCGGCGGCGGAGCCGTACAGGAAGAAGTCATACCACTCGATCGTGGTGCCGACGAGGCTGGCACCCACGATCTTTCCGATGGGGGTACGGGTTTTCTCTGCCATCTCACTCACCAAGGGGAATCGCTGTTGGGGGGGATTCCGGCTACCGTACGTAGTGACCGCCGTCACTCCTATGGGTACGACCGCCATAGCCGACGGGCGCCCTATGTGGATATGTGAGACCGCCCCGCCGCGAGGCCCGCCGACGGCCGGATCAGCCGCTGAGCCGGTGCAGGCGCAGGGCGAGCTGGATCTCCAGGGCCCGCTCGGGGGCCTGCCAGTCGTCGCCGAGCAGCTGGCCGATCCGGTCCAGACGCTGGGTGACCGTGTTGACGTGGATGTGCAGGGTCTCGCTCGTCCGCGACAGCGAGCCGCCCGTGCCGAAGTACGCGGTGAGCGTCTGGATCAGCGCGGTGCCCCTGCGGGCGTCGTAGTCGATCACCGGGCCGAGCGCCGAGGCGAGGAACGCCCCGATGTCGCGCCCCTCGCCGACCAGCAGGCCGACGAAGCCCAACTCCCTGGCTCCGGCGCCCTCCCCGGCCCTCCCCAGGGCCACCAGGGCGTCGGCGCAGCGCTGCGCCTCCCGGTGCGCGGCGGCCACCTCCGCGGTGCCGCGCACGGGCCCTCCGGCGCCCGCGGTGGCCGGGTGGCCGAGCGAGGCGCTCAGCTCGGCCGCCACCCGCTTGGCCAGGGGTCCCGGCCGGTCCCCGGGAAGCAGCAGGACCACCTCGTCGCCGCGCTGCGCCGCGAGGCCGTGGTGCAACGTCGCCTGGGAGGACGCCCAGAACGCGGCCCGCTCCCGCCCGCCGCCGTGGCGGACCACGACCACCACGTGGTCGTGATCCAGGTTCACCCCCACCCGCCGGGCGCGGTCGGCCAGGCCGTCGAGGGCGGGCCGCGAGATCAGGTCGTCGAGCAGCTCGCCCCTGACCCTGCCCTCCGCCTCTGCCACCGTACGCCTGAACAGCAGCAGCAACGCGGTCACCAGCGCGGCCCGCTCCAGGATGCGCTGGTCGGCGTCCGACACCTGGCCGCCGTTGCGCAGCACCAGCGTGCACAGCGGCTCCGCGCCCACGTCCACCGACGCGACCAGCAGGTCTCCCTGCCGCACGGTGCGCCCCAGCGCCCTCGACGACCGCGCGGCGTCCGCGATCACGTCGGCGGCCTTCCGCGTCCCTCGCCTGGCGGTCGGCTTCGAGCCCGGTCTCCGGCCCGTCCCCGAGTTCGTCCCCGATCCCGTTCCTGAGCTCGTCTCCGGGCCGGACACCGGCTGGTCGAACGCCGCCTCGCCCAGCGCGCCCTCCTCCAGCACGCCCGCGTCCCCGGCGATCGGGTGCCCGGCGTCGTCGAGCACCGTCAGCGAGCCGCCGAGCACCTCCGTCACCACCGCCGCCACGTCCTCGACCCCGCCGCCGCGCAGCACCAGGCCGGTCATCCGGTCGTGCGCGAGCGCGGCGCGCTCCACGGCCTGGCTGTGCGCGTTCACCTGCCGGTTGGCCTCGCTGAGCTCCTCCAGCGCGTTCCTGGTCTCCTGCAGCAGCCGGGCGTTGTCGATCGCCACCGCCGCGTGCGCGGCCAGCGAGCCCAGCAGCACGACCTCGTCCTGGGTGAAGGGCCGCACGCTCCGGTTGGCCGCGAACAGCACCCCGATCACCCGCGCGCCCAGCTTGAGCGGTACGCCGAGGATGGCGACCAGCCCCTCTTCGAGCACCGCGTCGTCGATGTCGGTCTTGTGCCGGAAGCGCTCGTCGGCGAAGTAGTCGGCGGTCGAGTACGGGGTGGCGGTCTGGGCCACCAGCCCGCCGAGCCCCGCGCCCATGGCCAGCCGCAGCGCCCGGAACTTCGCCGACACCGAGCCGTCGGTCACCCGCATCCAGGTGTCGCCCCGCTCCGGGTCGTGCAGGGTCATGTAAGCGGCGTCGGTGCCGAGCAGCTGCCTGGCCCGGTGCACGATGGCCTCCAGGACGGCATCCAGATCCCGCAGCCCGGCCAGGTCGCCCGCCGTGTCGAACAGCGCCGACAGCTCCGCCTCCCGCTTCGCCCTGCGCCGCAGCAGCGCCCGCACCTTCAGCGCGGCGAGCTTGGCCTCCTCCAGCTCCGCCAGCGCCTCCGCGCCGGCCCCGCCGGTCCTCGCCGAGAGAACGGGCCCCTCGAACTCGACCGCCGAAGCCTCCCTGGCCAGCAGTTCGAGAAAGACCCGTGCGCTCATACCGCCCATTCTCCGATGCTCGCGACGCCGCTCAGGTCCGGCTCCTTCCCTCGTCGGCTCGATCTCCGGCGCCGGTCCCACGGGTTCACCGGGCTCAGCGGGCGGTCCAGCCGCCGTCTATGGGGAGGGAGGTGCCGGTCATGAAGGAGCCGTGCGGGCCGCAGAGGTAGGCGACGAGCTCGGCGACCTCCTCCGGTTCGATCAGCCGCTTGACGGCGGCGGGGGCGAGCATGATCTGCTCGACCACCTCGTCCCTGCCGATGCCGTGGGTGCCGGCCTGGGCGCCGATCTGGTTCTCCACCAGGGGCGTGCGGACGTAGGCGGGGCTCACGCAGTTGGAGGTGACGCCGTGGGCGGCGCCCTCCAGGGCGATCGTCTTGGACAGCCCTTCGAGGGCGTGCTTGGCGGTGACGTACGCCGACTTGTAGGGCGAGGCGCGGAGCCCGTGGACCGAGGAGATGTTGACGATCCGGCCCCAGCCGCGCTCGTACATGCCCGGCAGGACCTCCCTGACCAGCAGGAAGGGTGCCTCGACCATCACTTTGAGGATCTTGGAGAACACCTCCGGGGGGAACTCCTCGATCGGGGCGACGTGCTGGAACCCGGCGTTGTTCACCACGATGTCCGTGCCGGGCGGGATCGCCCGTACGAAGTCCGGTTCCGACAGGTCCGCGACGACGGGTGTTCCCGAGATCTCCGCGGCGACCTTCGCCGCCGCCTCGGCGTCGATGTCGACCGCCAGCACGTGCGCGCCGGCCGCGGCCAGCCGGTGCGCGCAGGCGCGCCCGATCCCGCTGCCCGCCCCGGTCACCACGGCTTGCCGACCCGCTAGGTCAATCATGCTGCCGAATCTAGGCAATGACCCGAATCCCAGCCCATGTCGCTCACCCCCACACTCCGTTACATGCTTATGTGGCGAGCCTCCGCTCCGACAGGGGCACCGTCCTCCCCTCCGCACCCGTTCCAGGGGCGCCTTCGCGCGTTCCGGGGTGCGAACGCCCGGAGCCGGTCGCCGCCGGGGCACGGTGCCGGAGACAGGGGTCGCGCGGCTCTCAGATGGTGACCGGGTACATGAGTGTCAGCTCGTCGCCGGGGAGGCCGCGGATGCCCCAGTTGACCTTGGGGGACTCCATGATCACGATTTCCAGGTCCTCGGCGGGGAGGTCGAGCGCCTCCCTGGCCCTGGTGAACAGGGCGCGGATCAGCGAGCGCTTGGCCTCGTCCGACCGGCCGCTGAAGCAGGCGATCTCCACGATGAGGTACCGCTCGCTCCGCTGCGGGCAGGTCATGTCCTCGGCGTCCAGCAGCAGGAACCGGTGGAACCGCTTGTCCTCGGGAAGCTGCCAGACGTCCACCAGGCAGCCGTGGACGGTGTCGGAGATCTCCTGGCGCTGGTCGGCCCACACGTCCCTGCGGCCGTAGAACTTGATCTGGGTCATGCCCCGAGTCTCCCAGGCGGCCGATCTACGGCTCTGGTGGGGTCGGCGGCCGGGGCCGCCGGTCCGCCATGCCGATCCGGTCACCGGTACGCGACGGCGGCCCGGGCGTGGTCCACGAGGGGGGTGGGACGCGTCTACGAGGGCGGCCGGGTCATGGAGAGCACGTCGAGCAGCTCGTCGAGCCGTTCCTCGGTGAGGGTGCCGTTGGAGACGTGTCCGCGCTCGATGACGACCTCGCGGATGGTCTTGCGCTCCGCCAGGGCCTGCTTCGCTATCTTCGCCGCCTCCTCGTACCCGACGTACGGGTTGAGCGGGGTGACGATCGACGGCGACGACTCCGCGTACTCGCGCATGCGGTCGACGTTGGCGGTGATGCCGTGCACGCACCGGTCGGCCAGCAGGCGGGAGGCGTTGGCGAGCAGCCGTACCGACTCCAGGACGTTGCGCGCGATGACCGGGAGCATCACGTTGAGCTCGAACGTGCCGGAGGCGCCGGAGAAGGCGATGGCCGCGTCGTTCCCGATGACCTGGGCGGCGACCATGGTCACCGCCTCGGGGACGACCGGGTTGACCTTGCCCGGCATGATCGAGGAACCGGGTTGCAGGTCGGGCAGGTTGATCTCGCCGAGTCCCGCGCGGGGGCCGGACCCCATCCAGCGCAGATCGTTGGCGATCTTGTTGAGCGAGATCGCGACCGTGCGGAGCTGGCCGGAGAGCTCGACGACGGCGTCCCGGGCACCCTGGGCCTCGAAGTGGTCCGGAGCCTCGGAGAACGGCAATCCGGTGGCCTCGCGCAGCCTCTCGATGACCTTGGCCGCGAAGCCGGGAGGGGTGTTGACGCCGGTGCCGACCGCCGTGCCGCCCAGGGGCAGCTGGGTGAGGCGCGGGAGCGCGCCCCGCACCCGCGCGATGGCGTTCTCGATCTGCGTGGCGTACCCGCCGAACTCCTGTCCCAGCGTGACCGGGGTGGCGTCCATCAGGTGCGTGCGGCCGGCCTTGACCACGCCGTCGAACTCCAGCGACTTGTCCCGCAGCGCGGTGGCCAGGTGCCGCAGCGAGGGGATCAGGTGGTACGAGACCTCGGTCGTGGCGGCGACGTGGATGGACGTGGGGAACACGTCGTTGGACGACTGCGAGGCGTTCACGTGGTCGTTGGGGTGGACGGGACGGCCGAGCCGCTCCTCGGCGAGGGTGGCGATCACCTCGTTGGCGTTCATGTTGGAGGAGGTGCCGGAGCCGGTCTGGAAGACGTCGACGGGGAACTCGCCGTCCCACTCGTTCTCCGCGACGTCGGTGGCGGCCTCGGCGATCGCCTGCGCCAGCTCCTTGTCGAGCACCCCCAGCTCCGCGTTGACCTCGGCGGCGAGTGCCTTGATCAGGCCGAGCGCCGCGATGTGCGGGACCTCCAGCCCGCGCCCGGAGACGGGGAAGTTCTCCACCGCCCGCTGGGTCTGCGCCCGCCACTTCGCACCCGCGGGAACCCGTACCTCACCCATCGAGTCATGCTCGATCCGATACTCGCTCATGAACCCAGTCTGCGTCCTGGAGGGGGAATCAAACCGGGTGGGGAGGGGGTGGGTACGGGGTTCTCCTCGCGGGCCGTGCTCGTGACGGTGCTCGTGACGGTGCTCGGAAGTGCTCGTGACCGTGCTCAGAAGAAGGCGGCCACCGTCAGGATCATGATCACCACGAGGGCGATCGCCGCCACGCCCATGAGGACGAGGACGCCGATCCGGGTCTTCTGCGACGGCGGCTTCCTCGGCACGGGGCGGCCGGGGTCGGGCCGGGCGTTCTGGTTCGCGATCGCGAACAGGTCGGTGCCCAGGCCAGGGGAGCGGTAGGCGCCGTCGGACGCCTCGGGGCCCGGCGGACGCCAGGGCTGCGCGGACCCCGGTCCACCCTGGTCGGGCGGGCCGCCGGCACCGGGCGGCCGGTTGCCGGGGAAGAGCCTCAGCGGCGGAGGGGGCGCTTCGGGGTCAGGGGACCCCGGGCGTCCCTCGCCGGAGGCCGCGACCTCCGGATCGACCGGGGGGAAGCCGTGCGGCGGGGTGGCGGAGAGATCGGGCCTGCCGCTCACCGGGAACCCGTGGGGCGGGGTGGCCGCAGACTCGCTTCCCGGGCCTCCGAAGGCCGCCGTTTCCTCGGCCGGCTCGTCGAAGGCACCCGGCCCGAACGCCCCGGGCCTCCCGAAGGCGCCACCGGGGGTCGCGGGTCCTCGCGCGACGGGGGTGCCGAGACCGGCGGGACCCTTTCGCCCCGCGACCGGCCTGCCCGGCTCCGCGAGCGGCGGCCGGTCCGGGTAGGGCGAGGTCGTCGGACGGCCGGAGGCCGGTGCCGGGGAGGCGGTGGGTCCGGAGGGTTCGGTGGGCGCCGTCCCGCCGGGGATGCGCAGACCGTCCTTGGGGCGGATGACCACCATGGTGCGGTCGGCGTCGAAACCGCCCGCGTCGTCCTCGGGGACGTCGGGGCCATCCGGCTCCTGCCCGGCGTCTCCTGCGTCCCCTGCGTCTCCGATGTGTCCGGTGTCTC
Organism: Streptosporangium sp. H16; assembly: GCF_051918855.1. Lineage (NCBI taxonomy): Bacteria > Bacillati > Actinomycetota > Actinomycetes > Streptosporangiales > Streptosporangiaceae > Streptosporangium > Streptosporangium sp. H16. Next base: position 191,834 of record NZ_JBPXMD010000009.1, on the reverse strand, counting down.
CGGTGTCCTCCACGAGGGGGGTCTCGGAGGCCGGGGGAGACGGTGCGAAGGCGGGGGCGGAAGGGGCCGCGGCGGGCGCCGGGGGCGGGGGGATGGACTCCGCGAGGTGCGAGGGGGTGTCGGCCACCGCCCGGAGCAGCGCGCCCGCCTGGGCGGCCGTCAGCCGCGCCGTGTGGTCCTTCTCCAGCAGCTGTTCGAGCACCGGGCGCAACGGCCCCGCCTGGGTCGGCGGGTCGACCTGCTCGCTCATCAGCGCGGCCAGGGTCTCCGCCACCGAGGACCGCTCGTAGGCCGGGCGGCCCTCGACCGCGAAGTACAGCGTGGCGCCGAGGGACCACAGGTCCGACTCGGGCCCGGTGTGCTCGCCGCGTGCCCGCTCGGGCGCGGTGTATCCGGGGGAGCCGATCACCATGCCGGTCTTGGTGAGGCTCGTGTCGCCCTCCGCCTTGGCGATGCCGAAGTCGGTGAGGACCACCCGGCCGCTCTCGGTGATCAGCACGTTGCCGGGCTTCACGTCGCGGTGCAGGACCCCCTGGGCATGGGCCGCGCGGAGCGCCCCCAGCAGGTCGGCCCCGATCTCGGCGACGAGGCGGGGTGGGAGGGGACCTTCCTCCTCGATCACCTGCTCCAGGGAACGCGCCTGCACGAGCTCCATGATGATCCAGGGGCTGCCGTCCTCGACGATGGCGTCGTGGACGGTGGCCACCGAGGGGTGGCTGATGCGGGCGGCCGTACGACCCTCGCGGATCATCCGTTCCCGAAGTTCGGTGCGCTGCGCCTCGCTGAGGCCGGGCTCCTGGCGGATCTCCTTGATGGCGACCTCACGGCCGAGGGAACGGTCGTGGGCTTTCCAAACGGTGCCCATCGTGCCCCGGCCGAGCGGCGCGATCAGCTCGTAACGGTCCGCGAGCACACGCGTCTGCTGTTCCGGCATGAGAAGAAGATAGCCATTCCACCTTGAGAAGCGCTTTACCCGCGCTTACGGAGTTCCCTCGGCCAGAGAAGACGCGGGAGGACCAACCTTATGAAGGGTGTCATAAAACGGACAATTGGGCGATAGGTTGGCGAAATCTCCGTCGGCTTCCGGTGGACGCCCTCGCCGGGACGCCGGTGCGCGCGAAGCTGGGGCGTCGGCCCCGACGCGGGCCCCGACGGCGGCGGGGGCGATCCGGGCGAGGAGGGCCGCGGTGCCGGGGGCGGCGCGGAGCCGACCCGGTGCAGCCCGCGATGCTGCGAGCGGCGGCTGAACGGCGGAGCCGACGCCCCGTCGGACCCGCCCGCGGACGGCCTGCCGTCGGGCCGCCCGGGGGGCCTGGGGAAGGACTCCTCGGCCATCCCGCCGGCCGCCACCCTGGCGAGCATCATCGAGGCCCGTCCCGCCTCGAGCCGGGAGTTCGGGTCGATCGTGAGGAGGCCGCGCAGCACCGGCGTGAGCGGTCCGGCCCGCTCCATGGGGATCGGCTCGCCACTGGTCAGCGCGGCGAGCGCGGCCGCCGCCGTACGGCGCCCGTGCAGGCCCCGGCCCTCGACGGCGGTGTAGAGGGTCGCGCCGAGCGACCACAGGTCGCCGGACGGGCTGGCCTTGGCCCCCAGCACGCGCTCGGGGGCGATGTATCCGGCGGAACCCAGCACGATGCCCGCCTGGGTGATCGACACGTCGCCTTCGAGCGCGGCCAGGCCGAAGTCGGTGAGCACGGCCCGGTCGTCGGTCACCAGGACGTTGCTCGGCTTCACGTCGCGGTGGAGGATCCCCTTGGCGTGCACGGCGCGCAACGCCCCCAGGACCTGCCGGCCGATCTCGGCCACCTGGCGCGGCGGCAGCGGCCCGTGGTCCTGGAGGAGCTGCTCCAGCGATCGGGCGCGGAGCAGCTCCATCACGATCCAGGGGCGCTCGTCCTCGGTGACGACGTCGAAGACGGTGATGACGGAGGGGTGGGCGACCATCGCGGTCGCGCGCCCCTCGCGCTCGGTCCTGGCGCACAGCTCGGCACGGAGCTCCTCGTCGAGGACCAGGGGGAGGCGGACCTCCTTGACGGCCACCTCGCGGTTGAGCAACTCGTCGTGTGCTCGCCAGACGGTGCCCATGCCACCGCGCCCCACCGGTTCTGACAGCCGGTAGCGCGCTGCGAGAAGGTATCCGGGCGGCGCACGCATGTGGTGCAGCTTACCGATTTGCGTAATGCGACCAGTAGAGACCCGGCCGAATCTTCTTGCCAACTTGGGTCAGATTTTCGCGCTCGTGACTGTTGAGAAACTTTGCGTGACATCTGCCCAGTTGACCGGAGTCCATAACTTCTCCTCGTAATCGAGCCGTATGTTGCGGTACTGGAGGTAATAAGGGCCGTTCGGCCCAGGTGGATCCCCTGCAGAGAGCATCGGCAGGGCCACGAAGCAGACGAAGCCGACCTCGCGCACACCGCCGCACGGCGCTCCGACGTCGAGCTCGTCGACCTCGGGCGCCTGTACGGCGGATCCTGACGGGGCGCCGCCCCGCCGGGGAGGCGGTCAGCGGCGGCCGATGGTCAGGACGGGGCCGGTGGAGTCGGTGAAGAAGTCCTCGCCCTTGTCGTCCACGACGATGAAGGCGGGGAAGTCCTCGACCTCGATCTTCCAGACGGCCTCCATGCCCAGCTCGGGGTACTCAAGGACCTCCACCTTCTTGATGCAGTCCTGGGCGAGGCGGGCGGCGGGGCCGCCGATGGAGCCGAGGTAGAAGCCGCCGTGGGTCCGGCACGCGTCGGTGACCTGCTTGGAGCGGTTGCCCTTGGCGAGCATGACCTTGGAGCCTCCGGCCGCCTGGAAGCGTTCGACGTAGGAGTCCATCCGCCCGGCGGTGGTGGGACCGAAGGAGCCCGAGGCGTATCCCTCGGGGGTCTTGGCGGGCCCGGCGTAGTAGACCGCGTGGTTCTTGAGGTATTCCGGCATCTCGCCGCCCGCGTCCAGCAGCTCGCCGATCTTGGCGTGCGCGATGTCGCGGGCGACCACCAGCGGCCCGGTCAGCGACAGGCGGGTCTTGACCGGGTATCTGGTCAGTTCGGCGAGGATCTCCGGCATCGGGCGGTTGAGGTCGATCTTGACGACGTCGTCCGAGAGGTGGTCGTCCGTGGTCTCCGGCAGGAACCTCGCCGGGTCGGTCTCCAGCTGCTCCAGGAAGACCCCCTCGGGGGTGATCTTCGCCAGGGCCTGGCGGTCGGCGCTGCAGGAGACCGCGATGGCGACGGGGCAGGAGGCGCCGTGGCGGGGGAGGCGGATGACGCGGACGTCGTGGCAGAAGTACTTGCCGCCGAACTGCGCGCCGATGCCGAGCTTCTGGGTGAGCTCGAAGACCTTGGCCTCCAGCTCGGTGTCGCGGAAGCCGTGGCCCGAGGGGGAGCCCTCGGTGGGGATGGAGTCCAGGTAGCGGGCGCTGGCGTACTTGGCGGTCTTCAGGGCGAACTCGGCGGACGTGCCGCCGACGACGATCGCCAGGTGGTACGGCGGGCAGGCGGCGGTCCCGAGGGAGCGGATCTTCTCCTCCAGGAACTGGAGCATCCGCTTCTCGTTGAGCACCGCCTTCGTCTCCTGGTACAGGAACGACTTGTTGGCGCTGCCGCCGCCCTTGGCCATGAACAGCAGCTTGTACTCGTCGGGGTGGCCGCCCGGGTCCTCGGCGTAGAGCTCGATCTGCGCGGGGAGGTTGGAGCCGGTGTTCTTCTCCTCCCACATGGTGAGGGGGGCCATCTGGGAGTAGCGCAGGTTGAGCCGGGTGTAGGCGTCGTAGACCCCGCGGGAGATGTGCTCGGCGTCGGCGCCGTCGGTGAGCACGTGGCGTCCGCGCTTGCCCATCACGATCGCGGTGCCGGTGTCCTGGCACATCGGGAGCACGCCGCCCGCCGAGATTGACGCGTTCTTCAGCAGGTCGAGGGCGACGAAGCGGTCGTTCCCGCTCGACTCGGGGTCCTCGATGATCTTGCGGAGCTGGGCGAGGTGGGACGACCGCAGGTAGTGGGAGATGTCATGGACGGCGGTCTCGGTGAGGAGCCGCAGCGCCTCGGGCTCGACCTCCAGGAACCTGCGGCCCGCGGCCTCGACGACCCGTACCCCCTCGGCGGTGATCAGACGGTACTCCGTCTCGTCCGGTCCCATGGGAAGCAGGTCGGTGTAGTCGAACTCGGGCATCGTCGTCGATCCTCCGTGCGGGCGCTGTTTTCCCTAGAGGGTACGGCCTCGCCTTCACGCTCCGTCCTCGCGGTCGGTGCGGCGACCTCCCTCCCCCGAGCCGCGCGCAACCGGATGGACATATGACACTAAATCAGCATATTTGGGGCAAGTATTAGTAGGTTATGCGTCTTTTGTGGACATATGTCCGAATGTACGGGGAAAGGGGAAAGGAGCCGGGCCGAGCGTCCGGCGGAAGCTGGGAGACAGCATGGATATCGGAAACACCGTTCTGGCCGGAAACATCATCCTGCTGGCAATCGTGGCCGTCTTCGTGGTGGCCGGTCTCGGCGTGTCACTGATAGCCATCACGCTGACGAGCATCAAGGAATCCAACGGCCGTACCCCCCAGTGGCCGGTGAGCTGGCCGGAGCCCCCGATGACCCTCTCCCGGCAGCGGCTGAAGGTCGCCTCCGGGCGGGCGAGCCTGCCCTCGCAGCAGGTGACCCTGTCCCTGCGGCGGGCCGGCGAGCCCGCGCGGCGGATCAGCCTGCCCCAGCGGGTCGAGATCCCCCGGCAGCGGCCCGCTCCGCCTCAGCCGGTCGACGTACCCCCGCAGCGGGTGAGCCCGCTGAGCTGAGGCCGATGACGATGCCGGTGACCACGAGCGCGGCGCCGAGCAGGTCGGGCATCGACGGGGCGCCCAGGCCGAGGACGGCGCCGGTGACGATGGCGCCGACCGGGATCAGCCCGGCGAACAGTCCCGCCCTTCCCGGGCCGAGTCGGGGCAGGGCGTCGTACCAGAGGAAGAACGCCACGGTCGTCACGATCAGCGCCTGATAAGCCAGGCCCGCCGCCTCGGAGACCGTCGGCACGCGGAACATCGCGGTGCCGTCCGCGAGCAGGCCGGCGACCACCAGCATCGGCACGGCCAGCGTCACCGAGTACGCGGAGACGCGCACCGCGCCCAGCTTCGGCAGCAGCGGGATGGCCAGCATGGAGAAGCAGAGCTCGCAGCCCAGCGCGCCCAGTGACCAGAGCAGTCCGGCCAGGTCGCCGCTGCCCAGCCCGGCGGCCACCGTCGCCCCGGCGGCGACCAGCGCCGCCGCGCCGAGCAGCCGGGGCGAGGGGCGCCCGCCGAGCAGGGCCAGCGCCAGCGGCACGGTGCCGAGGACGGTCCCGACCAGGGCCGGGCCGCCGTGCCGGGTGGCCTCGACCACGCACACATTGAAGATCACCAGTCCCGTCAGGGAGAGCGTCGCCAGCAGCGCCGTCTCGCGGGCCGTGAGCCGTACGAACCGCAGCCCCGCGACCCGGGCGACGGTGATCAGGGCCGCGGCCGCGAGCAGGTGGCGCAGAGCCTGGCCGCCGTAGACCGGGTAGGCCCCGATCACCCCGGCGACCCCCGCCAGGGTGCCCACCAGGAACATCGCCGTCGCGGCCTGGACCGGGCCGCGCGACTCCCGCAGGGCGGTGGGGCGGGTGGTGGGGCGGGTGGTGCTGACATCCACGTTCATGTGCGGAATGCTAGGAAGCCAATGGCACCCCTGTCGGGTCCAATGTGGCAGCGAAACAGAGGACCAATTGGCCGATCTGCACCTCGTCGTCGACCGGGCGGCGGGCGGCCTCGCCGCCCAGATCGCCAGCGAGCTCCGCGAGGCGGTACGCCGCGGGCGGCTGGCCGCGGGGGTCAGGCTGCCCGCCAGCCGCGAGCTGGCCAGGGACCTCGGCCTCTCCCGAGGCGTGGTGGTCGAGGCGTACGAGCAGCTCGTCGCCGAGGGGTTCCTGATCTCCCGGATCGGGGCGGGAACCGTCGTGGCCCCCGCCGCGGGCCGTCCCGCCGCCCTTCCCGTCCCTCCCGCCGGTTCTGACGGCCCCGACGGCCCTTCCCCGACGCCGGAGGGCCCGCCGCGCGCCGGGTCCCGGACCGCGGAGGCCCGCGGCGCGCGAAGGGAGCGCGAGCCGTACCACGGGCGCCGCTCCACCGCGCCCGACCTGGGGGCGTTCCCCAGGGAGCGATGGCTGGCCTCGATGCGCAGGACGCTCGCCGCGCTGCCCGCCGAGGCCCTGGACTACGGCGATCCCGGCGGCGTCCCCGCGCTGCGCGAGGAGCTGGCCGCCTATCTCAGGAGGGTCAGGGCGGCCGATGTGAGCCCGGACAACCTGGTGATCGTGGGCGGGGTGGCCCAGGGGATCAGCCTCACGATCCAGGCGCTCGCGGGGAGGCTTCCCCGGGGCCGGTCGCCCCACGATCTCGGCTGGTTCGTCCGGCGGGCCTCGCGTCCGGCGCCGCCCCCCGGCCGGCTCCGGCTGGCGGTCGAGGACCCGGCCGGGGGACGCCAGCTCCCGCTGCTGCACGCCGCGGGCGCGGACCTGGTCGCCGTCCCGGTGGACGGGGAGGGCGTCGACGTCGGGGCCCTGGCCGCGACCGGGGCGCGTGCGGTGCTGCTCACCCCCGCGCACCAGTACCCGACGGGCGTCGTGCTCTCGCCCCGCCGCCGCGCCGAGCTGATCGAGTGGGCCGCCGCGACCGGAGCGGCGATCCTGGAGGACGACTACGACGCGGAGTTCCGCTTCGACCGCGACCCGGTGGGCTGCCTGCAGGGTCTCGCCGCCGACCGGGTGATCCTCATCGGGAGCGTCAGCAAGTCCCTGGCCCCCGGGCTCCGCCTGGGCTGGGTGGCCGCGCCGCCCGAGATCGCCGAGTCGCTGCGGCTGGCCCGCGGCGAGCTGGACCTGGGCTCGCCCGTCCTGGAGCAGTACGTCCTGGCCGACTTCGTCACGACCGGCGGCTACGACCGGCACCTGAGAAGGATGCGCCGGGAGTACCGCGCCCGCCGCGACGCCTTCACGCTGGCGCTCGGCGAGCACCTTCCCGAGATCGCCGTGCGGGGCGTCTCCGCCGGGCTCCACCTGCTCGCCGAGCTGCCGTACGGCTGGGACGAGGCGGCGGTGGCGGAGACGGCCCAGGAGTGCGGGCTCGCGGTCGAGCCGGTGGGCCCGATGCGGCACGCCCCGGGCCCGCCCGCGCTGGTGATGGGCTTCGCCCGCCTGCCCGCCCGCCGCGCCGACGCGACGATCCGCGCCCTCGCGGACGCCCTGCGCCGTCGCCCCGTCCCATGAGCAGGCCTCCCACCTGCGGATACGTTCGCGCCGGAGCTTCCGGTGCGGCTCGATGGATCGTCTGTATGTCCTGACAAATTCTTGACGGCTTCTGACTCGTCGCTTAGAACTGGAGATCGACCGCTTTCTTCTTCGGAGGCACGATGCGTGTTGGACTACTGGGACTCGGCAGGATCGGGGTGTTCCACGCCGCGACCCTGGCGGCGCATCCCGGGGTCGACGAGCTGGTGGTGAGCGACGCGGACGGCGGGCGGGCGGCGGAGGTGGCCGCCAGGCTGGGAGCCCGGGTGGGGGACGCGTTCGACAGCGACGCGGTGGTGATCGCCACTCCCACGGTGACCCACGCCGAGCTGCTGACGCGCGCCTGCGCCAAGGGGGTTCCGGCGTTCTGCGAGAAACCGGTGGCGCCCGGCGTACGGGACACCCTCCGCGTGCTCGACGCGGCCAGGCGGAGCGGCACGGTCGTGCACATCGGCTTCCAGCGGCGCTTCGACGCCGGATACGCCGCGGCGAGGAGGGCGCTGGCCGGCGGCGAGTTGGGCACGCTGTACCGGGTGCACATGGTGAGCGCCGACCCCCACCCACCCGACCCCGGATACATCCCGATGTCCGGTGGCATCTACCGCGACTGCCACATCCACGACTTCGACATCCTGCGCTGGGTCACCGGCAGGGAGGCCGACACCGTCTACGCGACCGGCGCCAACCGGGGCGAGGCGTTCTTCGCCGAGGCGGGCGACGTCGACAACAGCGCCGCGCTGCTCACCATGGACGACGGCACGCTCGTCACCCTTCAGGGGTCGCGGTACAACGGCGCCGGGTACGACGTGCGGATGGAGCTGGCGGGCACCCTGCGGACCTGGGCGGTCGGCCTCGACCCGCGCGTGCCGCTGACCAGCTCCGAGGGCCTGCAGCCGCCGGGCGAGCCCTGGCCCGACTTCGCGGCCAGGTTCGAGCACGCCTACATCGCCGAGCTCGACGCGTTTCTCGGCGCGGCGCGGGGGGAGACGGAGAGTCCCTGCACTGTCGAGGACGCCCTCGCGGCGCTCTACCTCGCCGAGGCCGCGGAGCTGTCCCGGCGCGAGGGTCGTCCGGTGCGCGTCACGGAGGTGATCGTGTGAGAAGAGGCGACCCGGTGAGAGAGACCGGCTCCGCCGACGGAGGCGGTCCGGTGCGAACGGCCGGCGCGCCCATTTCCTGGGGGGTCTGCGAGGTCCCCGGCTGGGGGCGGCAGCTGGATCGTTCCCAGGTGCTCGCCGAGATGAGGGAGCTGGGCCTGACGGCCACCGAGCTCGGCCCCGAGGGGTTCCTGCCGCCCTCGCCGACGCGCTGCCGCTCCCTTCTCTCGGAGTACGGGCTGCGGGCGGTGGGTGGGTTCGTCCCCGTTGTCCTGCACGAGGCCGGCCACGACCCGCTCCCGGTCGTCCGGGCCGCGATGCGCGCCTTCATGGACGGCGAGGTGGACGTGGTCGTGCTGGCCGCCTCCACCGGCGGTGAGAGCTACGACGCCAGGCCGGAGCTGGACGCGGCCGCCTGGAAGACCCTCATGGGCAACCTGCGCCGGATCCTCAAGAACGCCAAGGAGTTCGGCAGGACCGTCACCCTGCACCCGCACATCGGGACCGTGGTGGAGAACCGGGAGGAGGTCCAGCGGGTGCTCGACGACAGCGCGATGCCGCTCTGCCTCGACACCGGCCACCTTCTCGCGGGCGGCACCGACCCCGCGGAACTGGTCTCCCACGCCGCGGGGCGGATCGCGCACGTCCACCTCAAGGACGTGGACGCCGCCGTGGCCGGGCGGGTCAGGGCGGGCGAGCTGACCTACACCCGGGCGGTGAAGGACGGCCTCTACCGCCCGCTGGGCCGGGGTGACGTGGACCTCCCCGCCATCGTCGGCGGCCTGACCAGGGCAGGGTACGACGGCTGGTACGTCCTGGAGCAGGACGTCGTGCTGGGCCCCGCCGACGGTGACCTCGACGGCGACCCCGACGGCGACCCCGGCGGCCCCGGCGCTCCCAGGAATTCCGGCGACCCCAAGGGGAACGTCCGCGAGAGCCTGGCGTACCTGAGGAAGCTCACCGGCGACGAGACCGGGCCGGAGAGCGGCGGGACCGGGAACGGCAGGTCGGGGAGCGGCGGGACCGGGAGCGGCGAGCCGCCCGGCGAGGGACGCGCATGATCGAGGTTCTGGCCATGGGACGGGCCGGGGTCGACATCTACCCGCTGCAGGTGGGGGTGTCGCTGCGCGAGGTCGAGACCTTCGGCAAGTATCTGGGCGGCAGCCCCACCAACGTGGCCGTGGCCGCCGCCCGGCTGGGCCGCTCCAGCGCGATGATCACCAGGACCGGGGACGACCCGTTCGGGCTCTTCGTGCACGACGCGCTGCGCGAGTACGGGGTCGACGACGGCTTCGTCACCTCGGTCGCGCACCTGCCCACCCCGGTGACGTTCTGCGAGATACGGCCGCCGGACGACTTCCCTCTTTACTTCTACCGTTTCCCCAAGGCCCCGGACCTGGAGATCTTCCCCGAGGAGCTGGACCTGGAGGCCGTCGCGGGAGCCCGGCTCTTCTGGGCGACCGTCACCGGGCTGTCCCAGGAGCCCTCCCGGAGCGCGCACCTCGCGGCCTGGCGGGCCAGGGGACGCGTGCCGCACACCGTGCTGGACCTCGACTACCGCCCGATGTTCTGGTCCGGCGCGGAGGAGGCCGGCGAGCAGGTGCGCGAGGCCCTGCGTCACGTCACGGTGGCGGTGGGGAACCAGGACGAGGTCGAGGTGGCGACCGGCACCCGCGAGCCGCACGAGGCGGCCGCGGCGCTGCTGGCGGCGGGCGTCGAGCTCGCGATCGTGAAGCGGGGGGCGGGCGGGGTGCTCGGCATGACCGCGGGCGAGACGGTGGAGGTGCCGCCGGTGCCGGTGGAGGTGGTCAACGGCCTCGGCGCGGGAGACGCCTTCGGCGGTGCCCTCTGCCACGGCCTCCTCGAACGCTGGCCCCTGGAGACCACGCTGCGGTTCGCCAACGCGGCCGGGTCCATCGTCGCGGGACGGCTGGCCTGCGCCCCGGCCATGCCACGGATCGACGAGGTGATGGACGTGCTCGGCGCGAGCGGTGACGGCCGGACAGGGCGGGGAGGCACATGAACGAACGAGAGCACCGGACGCTCCTCGACACGCGGGCGCGGTTTCCCGGGCGGATCGCCGAGGCGGCGGCGGCGCGGCGGCGCGGGAGACCACTGGAGGAGCGCGACCGGCTCCTGATCATCGCCGCGGACCACACCGCCAGGGGCGTCGTCGGCGTCGGCAGCCGTCCCGGGGCGATGGAGAGCCGCGTCGAGCTGCTGGAACGCCTGTGCGTGGCACTGTCCAGGCCCGGCGTGGACGGCGTGCTCGGCACCCCCGACATCGTCGAGGACCTTCTGCTGCTCGGCGCGCTGGAGGGCAAGGTCGTGATCGGCTCGATGAACCGGGGCGGCCTGCACGGGTCGGCCTTCGAGTTCGACGACCGCTTCACCGCCTACGACACCTCCTCGATCGTCAGGACGCGCCTGGACGGCGGCAAGATGCTCTGCAGGATCGGCATGGACGACCCCGCCACCGCCCGCACCCTGGAATCGTGCGGCCGGGCCGTCACCGAGCTCGCCTCGCACGACCTGGTCGCGATGGTCGAGCCGTTCTGGTCCCGGCGGGCGGGCGGCGCGGTCACCCACGACCTGTCGCCCGAGGGGGTCATCCGGTCCATGCACGTCGCCCAGGGACTCGGCGCGACCTCCGCGCGCACCTGGCTGAAGATCCCGGTCGTGGACGGCATGGAACGGGTGATGCGGGCCACCACGCTGCCGACACTGCTCCTGGGGGGCGACCCGGGCGGCGCGCCGGAGCTCACCTACGCGGCCTGGCGCGAGGCTCTGCGACTTCCTGGCGTGCGGGGTCTGGTGGTGGGCCGCGCGTTGCTGTATCCCTCCGATGACGACGTGGCCGCGGCCGTCGACACCGCCGCGGCGATGCTGGAGGTGACATGAACGGGAGACCGGGCCGGAACCGCATCGGCGAGGGCGCGCACGGGAGACCGGATCGGGGCGGCGACGGCGACGGCGGCACGTACGGGAGACCGGGCCGGAACCGCGACGGCGAGGGCGCGCACGGGAGACCGGATCGGGGCGGCGACGGCGAGGAGCGGCCATGACCTTCGTTCCCGCGGGAAGCACCGCGCGGGCGCCGTGGGCGCTGTCGATCACCCCGGAGGCGGCCGGGTGGACGTACGCGGGGCTCCGCGTGCTCTGCCTGTCCGGCGAGGGCGTGGAGTTCGACACCGGTGACGAGGAGATGCTGGTCCTGCCGCTGTCGGGCACGTGCGTGGTCGAGTGCGACGGGGAGCGGCTCACGCTGGACGGCAGGACCTCGGTCTTCCACGCGGTCACCGACTTCGCGTACCTGCCCGTCGGCGCGACCGCGCGGATCACCGGCGAGGGCCGCTTCGCCCTCCCCGCCGCCCGCGCGACCAGGCGTTTCCCCGTAAGGTACGGTCCCGCGCGGGCGGTCCCCGTCGAGGTGCGCGGGACGGGGCCGGCCAGCCGCCAGGTCAACAACTTCTGCGCCCCCGACGCCTTCGACTGCGACAAACTCGTCGCGGTGGAGGTGCTGACCCCCGGCGGGAACTGGTCGTCGTACCCGCCGCACAAGCACGACACGGCCTCCGAGCACGAGGCCGTGCTGGAGGAGATCTACTACTTCGAGGGCGGCCCCGGCTACCAGCGGGTGTACGGCACCCACGACACCCTGGCCGAGGTGGCCGCCGGAGACGTGGTGCTCGTCCCCAGCGGCTACCACGGCCCGTCGATGGCGGCCCCCGGCTACGACCTCTACTACCTGAACGTGCTGGCCGGGCCCGCGCCCGAGCGGTCGATGGCCTTCTGCGACGACCCCCGGCACACCTGGATCCGCTCCTCGTGGGCACAGCAGCCGATCGACCCGAGGCTTCCGATGACAAAGGCCCTGTAGGACCTTGTGAGGGATTGCGATGAGACTCACCGTGGCACAGGCGCTCCTGCGGTTCCTCGCGAACCAGTGGTCGGAGCGCGACGGAGTGGAACACCGGCTGGTGGCCGGATGCCTGGGCATCTTCGGCCACGGCAACGTCGCCGGGATCGGGCAGGCCCTGGCCGAGCGGGGGGCCGGCACGGACGGCGACCTCCCGTACTACCTGGCGCGCAACGAGCAGGCCATGGTGCACACCGCCGTCGGCTACGCGCGGGCCCGCAACCGGCTGTCCACCTTCGCCTGCACCTCCTCGATCGGCCCCGGCGCCACCAACATGGTCACCGGGGCGGCGCTGGCCACGATCAACCGGATCCCGGTGCTGCTGCTGCCCGGTGACGTCTTCGCCACCCGCGCCGCCGACCCGGTCCTGCAGCAGCTGGAGGACCCCCGTTTCCCCGACGTGACCGTCAACGACGCGCTGCGTCCCGTCTCCCGGTTCTTCGACAGGATCAACCGGCCCGAACAGCTCCTCGCGGCCCTTCCGGCCGCGATGCGGGTGCTGGCCGACCCGGCCGAGACGGGCGCGGTCACCCTGGCGCTGCCGCAGGACGTGCAGGCGGAGGCGTACGACTGGCCCGAGGAGCTGTTCGCCCGCCGGGTGTGGCACGTGGCGCGCCCCGTCCCCGAACCCGCCGCGCTGGCGCGGGCGGCCGAGCTGGTCAGGCGGTCGCGGCGGCCGTTGATCGTGGCGGGGGGCGGGGTGGTCTACAGTGAGGCGTGGGAGACGCTGGCCGCGTTCGCCGCCGACCACGGCGTCCCGGTGGGGGAGACCCAGGCGGGCAAGGGGACGCTGCCCTACGACCACCCCTGCGCGGTCGGCGCGATCGGGCACTCCGGCACCGCCGCCGCCAACGACCTGGCCCGCGACGCCGACCTGGTCATCGGGGTCGGCACCCGCTACACCGACTTCACCACCGCCTCCCGGACCCTGTTCGGCGAGGCCGCGTTCCTCAACGTCAACGTCGCGGCCTTCGACGCCGCCAAGCACTCCGGCGAGATGCTCGTCGCCGACGCCCGCGAGGCACTGCGCGCCCTGGACCTCGGCGACTGGAGCGCCGACCTCGGCTGGACCGCCAGGGCGACGCGCCTGACCCACGAGTGGCAGGAGCAGGTCTCCCTGCTGACGACCGGGGACGCGCTGACCCAGCCGGTGGTGCTCGGCATGGTCAACGAGGTGGCCCGGCCCTCGGACGTGGTGGTCAACGCGGCCGGATCGATGCCCGGCGACCTGCACAAGCTGTGGCGGGCGAGCGACCCGAAGTCCTACCACGTCGAGTACGGCTACTCCTGCATGGGCTACGAGATCGCCGGAGGGCTCGGGGTGAAGCTGGCCGCGCCCGAGCGAGAGGTGTTCGTGCTGGTCGGCGACGGGTCCTACCTGATGATGGCCCAGGAGATCGCCACCGCCGTGCAGGAGGGCGTCAAGCTCGTCGTGGTGCTGGTCGACAACCGGGGCTTCGCCTCCATCGGCGGGCTGTCAGAGGCGGTCGGCGCGGGGCGCCTGGGCACCGCCTACCGGATGCGCGGGGCCGGGGGCGCGCTGGACGGGGCCCTCCTCCCGGTCGACCTGGCCGCCAACGCGGCCAGCCTGGGCGCCGACGTGATCCGCGCCGACGGCCCCGAGTCCCTGCGGGTGGCCCTCACCAAGGCGAGGGAGGCCGTCGGCACCACCGTCGTGTACGTCGAGACGGTGCCGGGCCCCGGTCCCCAGACCACGGCCTGGTGGGACGTCCCGGTGGCGGAGGTGTCGGGGCTGCCGGAGGCGCGGCGGGCCCGCGCCGCCTACGAGCAGGCCAAACGGGACCAGCGCACCTACCTGTGAGGTCCTTTCTGGGCTACGGCCGCGCGGCGGGTTCCGGGTCCGGCCGGAAGCCCCTGGCGAGGAACACGATCAGGGCCACCAGGACGGCGGCGGGCACGAAGGCCACCCGGATGCCCACCGTGTCGTTGAGCGTCCCGACCACGGCGGCACCGACGAGGAAGCCGACGTAGTTGAACATGTTGACCCGCGCGATCGCGGTCTCCGCCCCGGCACCCAGCCGGCCCGCCGCCGAGAACGACAGCGGGGCGATGACGGACAGGCCGACGCCGATCAGGCCGAACGACACGACGGCCACCGCGACGCCGGGCGCCACGACGACCCCCAGCGTGCCCACGGCCGCGATCACCGCGCCCACCCGGGCCACCGGCGCCGGGCCGTACCTGCGGACGGCGAGATCGCCGGGGACCCGGGCCAGGAGCATGGTCGCCTGGTAGACGAAGTAGGCGAACGGCACCAGCCAGCCGCTCGCCGCCAGCGCCTTCTCCATGTAGACCGTGCTGTAGTTGGAGACCGCCGCGTCACCGACGTACAGGAACGCCATCGCCAGGCAGAGCGGGATGATCGGCCGCCACGGCACCCGGGCCGCCACGTGCGCGGCCCGCTCGGTGGACCCCTCCTCCTCCCGCCCGTAGAGGCGGGGAAGCATGATCACCGAGATCACCGCGCCGATCAGCACCGGGACGGAGAAGGACCAGCGCAGTTCCACGCCGAGCCCGCTGAAGGCGGAGTTGAACCCGGCCCCCAGCATCGAGCCGACACTCCACACGGCGTGGAAGCCGGTCAGCACGCTCATGCCGTACCGGCGCTCGACCGCGACCGCCTGCATGTTCATCGCCGCGTCCACCGCGCCGACGAACAGGCCGAACACGGCGCTGAGCGCGTACAGGCCGACGAGCTGGTCGTTCCAGCCCGACAGGATCACCGTGGTGCAGACGCCGACCTGGGAGATCCGCAGGACCGGGGCGCTGCCGTACCGGCTCGCCAGGAGACCCGCGACCGCGCTGCCGACACCGGCGATCACCGGCACGAGCAGCAGGACCAGGGTGAGGTCGCCGTCGCTGAGCCCGAACTTGTGCTGGAGGTCGATCACATGGGTGAGCAGGGTGGCGAAGCAGAGGCCCTGGACGAAGAAGGCCGCCCAGGTCGCCACGCGCGCCTGCCGGTCACGTGGGGTCGGCATGACGACCTCCGGGGAACATGAGGGGGATTCAAGTTCACGTCAGGGTATGGGCGGGCCACCCGGGGGTCAATGGCCGTTCACCTGCCGGTGACCGGGCTGCCGGAGCCCCGGCAGGGATTATGGTCGAAGGGTGGAGAGTCCCCGTCCCCCCGCCGTCCGCCGTTACGCCCCCGAGCCACGTCCCGCCGATCTGAGGGCCGGAGACACCGACCGCGAGAGGGTGGCCGCCGTGCTGGGCGACGCGCTCGCCGACGGGCGCCTCGACCACGAGGAGCACGACGAGCGCACCGAGGCCCTCTACCGGGTCCGCACGCTGGGAGAGCTCTCCGCGCTCACCGCCGACCTGCTGCCGCCCGAGGAGCAGCCGCTCCGCACCGACGTCCGCCCGGTGACGGCGTTCTTCGGCTCCGAGGAGCGCTCGGGCCGCTGGGTCGTGCCGACCCGGTTCACGGCCACCGCGATCTGCGCCAACGTCAAGCTCGACCTGCGTGACGCGCTGCTCCAGTCCAGCCACGTGACCCTGCACGTCACCGTGATGGGCGGCACCCTGACCCTGATCGTCCCCGAGGGGGTGCGGATCGAGATGCCCGCCTCGGCGTTCATGGGCGGGAAGAAGAACCAGGTCCCGGCCTCGCCAGACGGGCCGGTCATCGAGATCACCGGCGTCGTCACGCTCGGGAGCATCGTGGCCAAGTCCCCCAAGCGTCCTCGCCGCTCCTGGTTCCGCCGCTGACGCCGCTTTCCGGGCGTAACCGCTCTTCGGAGTCGAGGGTCCTTCGCCGCCGACCGCCGACCGCCGACCGCCGGTGTCCCGTTCCGGCTCCGTCGCCGGCACCGTTCCCTGGCGTCGCCGCTCCCCGGCCGGGGGCTCTCGGCCGAGAGCCCCCGGCCGGGGAGCTCCACCGGGGCCGCTCCCCGGCCGGCGCCGATCCCGGCTCCGGTGCCGCCGCTCAGCTGGCGCTGTCGAAGTTGATCGCGCTGTAGGCCCGCAGCTTCCAGAGCTGGTGCTCGCTCTCGATCTTCCGTATCGTCCCGGAACGGCCGCGCATGACCAGGGAGTTGGTGATGGCCCTCCCCGCGCGGTAGCGGACGCCCTGCATCAGCTCGCCGTCGGTGATCCCGGTGGCCGCGAAGAACACGTCGTCGGACCTGACCAGGTCGTCGGTGCTCAGCGTGGCATCGAGGTCGAGGCCCGCGTCCAGCGCCCGGCGGCGCTCGGCGTCGTCCTGCGGCCAGAGCTTCCCCTGGATGACGCCGCCCAGGCACTTGAGCGCGCAGGCGGCGATGATGCCCTCCGGGGTACCGCCGATGCCGAGCATCAGGTCGACGCCCGTGCCCACCCGGGCCGCCATGATCGCACCGGCCACGTCACCGTCGGTGATGAGCCTGATCCGGGCGCCGGTCTCCCGGATCTCACGGATGATCTTTTCGTGGCGGGGCCGGTCGAGGACGACCACGGTCACGTCCGAGGGCTCGCCGCCCTTGGCGCGGGCCACCGCGGAGATGTTGTCGGCCACCGGGGCGTTGATGTCGACCGACGAGGCGGCCTCGGGGCCGGTGACCAGCTTGTCCATGTAGAAGACGGCCGACGGGTCGTACATCGAGCCGCGCTCGCTGACCGCGATCACCGAGATGCCGTTGGGCATGCCGAGCGCGGTGAGCCGGGTGCCGTCGATCGGGTCCACGGCCACGTCGCACGCCGGGCCGCTGCCGTCGCCCACGTGCTCGCCGTTGTAGAGCATCGGCGCGTTGTCCTTCTCACCTTCGCCGATCACCACCACGCCGCTCATGGACACCGTGTTGATCAGCTGGCGCATGGCGTTCACCGCGGCGCCGTCGGCGCCGTTCTTGTCACCCCGCCCGACCCAGCGGGCACCGGCCATCGCGGCCGCCTCCGTGACCCGGACCAGTTCCAGAGCGAGGTTGCGATCGGGTGCGTGTTCTCCCGTGGCGAGGGCGTCGGGAACGGACGTCTCATCAGACATGGTGGGAAACCCCTCTCGTGGTCAATGCAACGATCGTAGTTGGCACCCCTCTGACCGGTCGGCGGAGGATAATGTGCCCACCATGAGCAGCGACACGGAACGACTGGTGAAAGGCGTGGGTGCGCGGACCTCCGAGCGGGGTGCCGCCACGCGCGTCGCGCTCCTGTCCGCCGCGAGGGAGATCTTCGTCACGAGCGGTTTCGCCGAGGCCGGGGTCACCGACGTGGTCGCCCGCGCGGGAGCGAGTGTCGGAAGTCTTTACCACCACTTCTCCGGAAAGGCCGACCTCTACCTCACCCTCTTCGAGGAGTTCCAGACCCGTCAGACCCAGCGGACCAAGCAGGCGGTCCAGGACTCCAGGGCCGACGGTGAGAGCGACCCGATGCGGCTGTTCATCGCCGGGGCCCGCGCCTACCTGGAGGGCTGCCTGACCGAGCGGGAGATCTCCGCGCTGTTCCTGCGCGGAGACGGGCCGCCGGGGTTCGAGCTCATCATGCGCGACCGGCTCAGGCAGTGGGCCAAGCGCAACGCGGCCCTGTTCGAGGGCGACGAGGGAGCGCTGGTCGTGGTCCTCACCGGCGCGCTCGCCGCCGCGGTCTCCGAGGTCGCCCTGTCCGACGACGAGGACGCCTCCCGGGCCCTGGCCGAGGACGTGCTGACCATCATCGCCCAGATCCGCCGCCCCTGAGGCCGGACCGCCCTCCCGAACGGATAGTGTCGACAGTCGTGCGAAAGTTCACTCAGGGCTTCTACGGCTACGTGTTCGCGATGGCGGTCTGTCTGGGCGCCGTCGGCCTGTTCCTGCTGGTCACGCCGCAGAGCAGAACCGAGCACATCCCCAGGGTCGACTACTCGATCGCCCTGGCCGACCTGCGCCGCACGGCGCCCTTCCAGATGTGGGCACCCGAGCCCGTCGCCGCCGGATGGGTCCCGAACAGCTCCAGGAACACGAACGTCAACGGCGTCACGACCTGGAGGCTCGGCTTCGCCACCGCCAAGCGCTTCCACGCGATGCTCGCCCAGAGCAACGAGAAGCCCGCTGCCGGGTTCGCCAACCGCCTCTCCAACACCTCCACGGTCACCGGCACCGTCCAGATCAACGGCGTGACCTGGGAGCAGCGCCTCCGCGAGGACAAGAACCAGCGTTCCCTCGTCCGGTTCCTGCCGGACGTCACGATCGTCGTCACCGGCACCGCCCCGTGGGACGAGCTGTCCGCCCTGGCCGGCTCCCTCGAGCAGCAGCCGAAGGTCACTTCCTGAGGTCCGCCCACCCGGAAGGCCTCTGAGGCGCGGGAGCGCTCGGACCGGGCCGCACAGAAGGCTCAGAAGGCTAAAGAAGGCTAAAAGGCTCAGAAGGGGGCGTCTCCGGCGGAGTCGGGCTGCCGCCGCTGCGCCATGGCCGCCGCGAGCTTCACCCTGGCACCCTGGAGCCACTCCTCGCAGACCGCGGCCAGCCTCTCGCCGCGCTCCCAGAGCTCGATCGACTGTTCCAGGGTGAGCCCGCCCGCCTCAAGGCTGCGGACCACCTCGGTCAGCTCCTCGCGCGCCTGCTCGTACGACGGTGTCTTCTCATCGGCCACGCACCCCACCTTAGGTCGTGTCCCGGGGATCTTCAGCCCGTGAGGTCCACCCGGCGTGGTCCCGGCGCGGCCACACCGGTGAGATCCGCCCGTCGGCGCCTCGCCGTACCGCCCGCGGCCCCGCCCGAGGTGATCCACTGGCGCCTCCCCGGCTGCTCCACCGTGGCGTACGGCTGGGAGGATGCTCGGATGAACGTTCGCGACGCGACCCCGGAGGACATTCCCGAGCTGGTGCGTCTCCGTGAGGTCCTGGCCGACCGGATGGCCCAGGACGGCACCTACCCGATCGACGAGGAGTGGCAGGGGGCCTACGCGGAGAGCCTCGAGGAGCGGCTGGGCAGTTCCGACACGGCCGTCTACGTGGTGGACGCCCCCCAAGGACTGGCGGCCTGCGGGGTCGGCCTCATCTTCCAGCGCTTTCCCGGCCCCTCCCTCCCCGACGGCCGCTACGGCTACGTCCAGGGCATGGCCACCGACCCCCGGCACCGGCGCCGGGGCCACGGCCGGGCGATCATCGGAGCCCTCCTGGAGTGGTACCGCGACAGCGGGGTCCGCAGGGTCGACCTCCACGCGACCTCCGACGCCGAGCCCCTCTACCGGCAGTTCGGCTTCGTCGACGACGGCTACCCCTCGCTCACGTGGCGGTCTCACTCCTGACCGTCACCCGGTCGTCGGGGAAGCGCACCGTCAGCTCGTCACCGGGGGAGACCTCGCTCGCGAGGCGTACGACGTCGCCCGAGGGGCGCTGCACGATCGCGTAGCCGCGCTCCAGCGTGGCGGCGGGGGACAGCGAGACCAGGCGGGCGCGCAGGTGCTCCAGCGAGTCCTGGGCGCGGTCCAGGGAGGCGGTGAGGGAGCGTCTCGCCCGGTCCCTGAGCTGCTCGGCCTGCTCGGCCCTGCGTTCGACCTCGCGCACCGGGTCGGCGAGAGATGGCCGGGAGCGGGCCGCCGCCAGCCAGGCCGTCTCGCGGTCGAGCCAGCCGCCCGCCACCCTTCGGCCCCGGTCGCGGAGCTGGCGGATCAGCGTCATCTGCTCGCCGACGTCCGGCACGACCTTCTTCGCCGCGTCCGTCGGCGTGGACGCGCGCACGTCGGCGACGAGGTCGAGCAGCGGATTGTCCTGCTCGTGACCGATCGCGCTGACCACGGGCGTGCGGCACGCCGCGACCGCCCGGACGAGGGCCTCGTCCGAGAAGGGCAGCAGATCCTCCATCGACCCGCCGCCGCGCGCGACCACGATGACGTCGACCTCGCCGTCCGCGTCGAACTTGCGCAGCGCCTCGGTGACCTCGCCGACCGCGTACGGCCCCTGCACGGCCACCGGCTCGACCTTGAACCGCACGGCGGGCCAGCGGCGCCGCGAGTTCTCCAGCACGTCGCGCTCGGCGGCCGAGTCACGACCGCAGATCAGCCCGACCGTGCCCGGCAGGAACGGCAGCCGCCGCTTCCTGTCGACGCCGAAGAGCCCCTCGGACGCGAGCAGCTGGCGCAGCCGCTCCAGCCGCGCCAGCAGCTCGCCGACCCCGACCGGCCGCAGCTCCAGCGCGGTGAACGCGAAAGAACCCTTGTTGACCCAGAAGTCGGGCTTCAGGTGGGCCACGATCCTCGCGCCGTCCACCGGCCGGGGGAGGGTCGCCTCGTACACGCCACGCGGGCAGGTGACCCGGGCCGACACGTTGGCCACCGGGTCACGCAACGTCAGGAACACCGTGCCGCCGCGGGCGGTCAGCTCGGTGATCTGTCCCTCGACCCAGACGGTGCCGAGCTTGCCGATCCAGCCGCCGACCATCTGCAACACCGTGCGAACCGGGAGGGGCTGCTCAGGGGTGGTCTTCGAGCTCATGGCCGGGAGCCTACGCGCCGGGAGTGACTATTCCGCGGTCTCCAGCTTGGCCAGGCGGTTCTCGTACATCCGCACGACGGCCTCGCGGTTGGTGGTGGCCCGCTCGTAGGTGATCAGTTCCAGGATCTGCCCGGCCGTCCTGCCGCGCATCCGCGCCCGCAGGGACGCGACCGTCAGCTCCGCGTAACCGGGCAGCGGCTCGGCGGGCGTGCCGGTCGCCACCGTGGAGGAACCGGTCGCCTCGGCCGCCTCGGGAGCCGCGGCCCTGGTCTCCGCCACCTCGACCGCCGCGGCGTCCGCGGTCTCGGGCTTCGCGGTCTCGACCCTCGTCACCTCGACCTTCACCGCCGAGGGGGTCTCGAGCACGGCCTCCGCGGGGGCGTTCGACGTGCTGCTCCCCGCGGCGCTCGTCAGGGCGCCGCTCTCCGCGCTCTCGGTGGTGTTCTCGGCCACGGTCTCCGCGGGGGCGGCCTTGGTGGTCTTGCGGGTCCTGGTCGCCCTGGCCTTCGGAGCGGTCTGGGCGGCCTCGGGCGCGGTGGTCTCGGACTGCGCGGCCTGCGCGGCCTTGGACTTCCCGGCCTTCGAACCCGCGGCCTTGGAACTTGCGGCCTTGGAACTCACGGCCTTGGAGTCCGCGGTCTCGGGCGCGGCGGCCTCGCCGGCCGGAGCCTTGGCCCGGCTGGTCCTGGGCTTCCTGGCGGGGGTCTCGGCGACCGCGCTCGCCCCGGCGGCCTGGGGCTCCGCGGCCTCGGGCTTCGCGACGGGAGCCTTGGCCCGGGTGGCCCTGGGCTTCCTGGCGGCGGCCTGGGGCTCCGCGGCCTCGGCGGCGGGTGCCTCGGGGGCGGTGGTCTCCGTGGCCTTCGCGGCCTTCGCGGCGGTGCTCTCGGTGACCTCGAGCTCGGCGGGCTTGGTGGGCTCGGCGGCCGGGGTCTCCGCGACCTTGACTTCGACGGCTTCGACGGCTTCGGCGGTGGCCGGGGCCTCCGTGGTCTTCGCCTCCGGGGCGGCGGGGACCTGCGCGGTCTTCGGCTCCGCGGCGGCGGGGGCGTCCGCGACGGTCTCGGCGGGCTTCGCCGTGGCGGTCTCGGCCTCCGGAGCGGCGGGTGCCTCGGCGGTTCCGGCGGTGGCCGGGGCGTCGACGGCCTCGGCCCTGGCCTCGGGAGCCTTGACCTCGGGAGCGGAGGGCGTCGCGGTGTCGGGCTTGGTGGGGCTGAAGATGACCGGGTCGGGAGTGGTCCTGGTCCCGTTGCTCTCGGCGGCGGGCCTGCCCGCGGCCTTCTCCGGGCGCGGCGCGAAGATGACGGGCTCGCGGCGGGTGGGCTCCCCCGCCTGGTCCGCGGTCTTCTCGCCGGTCTTGGCGGGACCGTCGCCGGCCGTCCCGAAGGGCTCGTCGGTCTCGCCCTGGCCGGAGGTGCCCTTGAACCTGTTCCGGACGCGGTCGCCGAGGAGCAGGGCCTGGCCGACCCCGCTCAGCGCGCTCTGCAACATGTGCAGCGGCAGGTCTTTTGCCTTTTGTGTGACATTGCGGATCATGTCGGGGACTGACATATCGTCTCCCTGGGAGGTCTGTATCGAGAAGGCTAGTGTGGCAAGACTTGTGCCGCATGAACCTGTGGGACGTATGGGCTGTCTCGCGGGCGTGTCCACGTAGCATAAGAGCATGACTTCAGACACCCCCGCGACCCGACGCGTACTAGTGGCGAAGCCCCGTGGTTACTGCGCGGGGGTTGATCGTGCGGTGCAGGCCGTGGAGAAGGCGCTGGAGCAGTACGGCGCCCCGATCTACGTTCGTAAGCAGATCGTCCACAACACCCACGTGGTCAAGACGCTGGAGCAGCGCGGGGCGATCTTCGTCGAGGAGACCGAGGAGGTGCCCGAGGGCGCCATCGTCGTCTTCTCCGCTCACGGGGTCTCCCCGGCCGTCCACCAGGAGGCCGCCCTGCGCAGCCTCAAGACGATCGACGCCACCTGCCCCCTGGTGACCAAGGTGCACAACGAGGCCAAGCGCTTCGCCTCCCAGGACTACGACATCCTCCTCATCGGCCACGAGGGCCACGAGGAGGTCGAGGGCACCGCGGGCGAGGCGCCCGACCACGTCCAGCTCGTCGACGGCCTGCACTCGGTCGACACCGTGCGGGTCAAGGATCCCGAGCGGCTGGTCTGGCTGTCACAGACCACGCTGTCGGTGGACGAGACGACCGAGACGGTCTCCCGGCTCAAGGAGCGCTTCCCCAACCTGATCGACCCCCCGAGCGACGACATCTGCTACGCCACCCAGAACCGCCAGGTCGCGGTCAAGGAGATCGCGGCCCAGGCCCAGCTGGTCATCGTCGTCGGCTCGGAGAACTCCTCCAACTCCAAGCGGCTGGTCGAGGTCGCCCTCGACCACGGGGCCGACGCCTCCTACCTGGTCGACGACGCCTCGCTCATCGACGACGCCTGGCTCGACGGCGTCACCACGGTCGGCGTGACGAGTGGCGCCTCGGTGCCCGAGGAGCTCGTCGCCGAGGTCCTGGCCCGCCTGGCGCGGAACGGTTTCGAGGACGTCGAAGAGGTCGAGTCCGTCCACGAGAGCGTGCGCTTCGCGCTCCCGCACGAGCTGCGCAAGGACCTGCGCGCCACGGTCTGATCACGCTGATCACGGGTCCGGATCACGCGGCTCCGATCAGGCACCCACCTCGGGAGACCCCGTCACCCGAGGGCCCCTCAGGCGAGGCCTCGCTCACGGGCGAGGCCTCACGCCCGGCCGCTACTGCCCCTCGCGCGGGGTGCCGTACACCTTGGGCTCGAAGTACCCCTCGGGCTCGGGGGCGAAGGCAGTGCCGTCGCCGGCGCCGCCGTCGCCGTCGCTCCTCGGGCGGGGGACCGAGGCCTTGGTCGCCTTGAGCTCCTCGCGCAGCTCGCGGACGCAGCGGGTCAGGCCGCGGCGCCAGGCGATGACCAGCACCAGGAACGAGCCGCCGAACAGCCAGGGGGCTCCCTGCGACAGCGCCGTGTACATGCCCAGGCCGAAGGCCTGGACGGGGGTGGCCGCGAACAGGGAGCGGACCGCCTCGATGAACGCGGTGGTCACGAAAAAGACCAGGGGCGGGGACACCACCAGCGACAGCAGGTCCCGGCGGTTCACGAGCGACGCGGCGGCCACGCAACCGGCCACGAACGCCGCCCCGGTCAGCGCCGCCACTCCCAGCAGCGCCTGCAGCAGGCTGCCCACCAGCGTGGACGCCAGTACGAAGGCCAGCGCGCCCCGGACGGTCAGCCGGATGCCCGCGGCCCGGTCAAGCTCACTCATGCGATCACCCCGCCGGCCGGCTGCACGCCGCCTCGCTCGTCCACCACTCGCCCCCTTGACCCTGCCCGGCCCTCGCGGACCTCCGCGTCGTCGACCCCGATGTCTCCAGTGTCCGGCCGCCGGAGCCGTCAGGGAACAGTTTCTAGGGCAGGTCGTTGGCCAACCTACCGTTCAGGCGGGATACGAGAGGTGAGCTTGGCTCCTCTTGCGCGAGCAGTTCCGGCGAGGTCAGGGCACGCGGCAGGTCCTCGACCGCCTGCGGCGTGTCCAGGTCGGTCTCGACCAGCCCCAGGTCGTTCAGCTTGCGGGCGCTCACCAGCACCCGGGTCTCCAGCGAGCCGACCGTCCTGTTGTACGACTCCACGGCCCGGCTCAGCGAGCGGCCCAGGGCGTCGACGTTGCGTCCCATGCTGCTCAGCCGCTCGTACAACTCCTTGCCGACCTCGAAGATCGCCCGCGCGTTCTCGCCGAGCGCGGCCTGCTGCCAGGCGTACTGCGCGGTGCGGAGCATGGTGATCAGCGTGGTGGGCGTGGCGATGTGGACCCGGCGCCGCATGGCGTACTCCAGCAGGGCGGGGTCGCGTTCCAGGGCCGGGGCGAGGAACGCCTCGCCGGGAATGAACAGCACCATGAACTCCGGCGCCGGGCTGAACGCCTGCCAGTAGGGCTTCGAGGCGAGCCGGTCGACGTGGTCGCGCACGTGCCGGGCGTGGGCGTCGAGCCGGGCCGACTGGTGGTCGGGATCGGCCGATTCGGCGGCCTCCAGATAGGCGGACAGCGAGACCTTGGAGTCGACCACGATGTTCTTGCCGCCGGCCAGCCGCACGATCATGTCGGGCCGCAGGACACCGTCAGGCGTGGTGACGCTCACCTGCTCGTCGAAGTCGCAGAACCGCTGCATCCCGGCGATCTCGGCGACTCTGCGGAGCTGGAGCTCCCCCCACCTGCCCCGCGCCTCGGGCCGCTGCAGGGCCCGTACCAGCGAGCTCGTCTGGGCGCGGAGCTGCTCGTTGCTCTCGCGGACGACGTCGATGTGCTTGGCCAGCTCGGCGTGGGCGGCCCGCTGGCCCGTCTGGGTGTCGCGCAGCTGCGTCTCGACGCGGGCCAGGGTGTCCTTCAGCGGCTCGATCAGGTGCTCGACGGCCTGCTTGCGCTGCTCCAGCTCACCGGCCGCCTCGGCCCGGTTGGCGGCCAGCCTCGTCTCCGCCAGTTCCAGGAACCGCAGGTTGTTGACGTCGAGCGCCCGGCTCGACAGGGCCTGGAACCGTTCGGAGAGCTGCCCCTCGATGTAGGCGACCTTCTCTTCGGCGATCTTCGCGCGGGCCTCGGCGTCGGCCAGGCGCGCCGTGACGTCCGCGGCTCCCGAGGAGGCGCGCGCCCGGCCCAGCAGGAACCCGATCGCGAGTCCCGCGGCGAGGCCCACCGCGAGCTGGAAGGAGAGCGCCATGACATCCACCCCGGCATGATTCCAGGCCCGGCCACTCCTGGCGCGCCGACACGCTCCCGAAGCCGGTCTGCTCCCGAAGCCGGTCCGCTCCCGGACCGGAACCGGCTCCGTTCGCGCCCGTGACTCTGACCTGTGACCCGTCCGTGGCGGGTAGCAGTGGGTCATTCCGCGTAAACTCGGCTCACGTGAGCCTGAGCATCGGCATCGTCGGATTGCCCAACGTCGGCAAGTCAACGCTTTTCAACGCGCTGACGAAGACCGCCAACGCCCTGGCGGCGAACTATCCGTTCGCCACCATCGAGCCCAACGTGGGCATCGTCGGCGTTCCCGACCCGCGTCTTGAGAAGCTGGCCGAGATCTTCGGATCCGCCAAGATCCTGCCGGCGAAGGTCGAGTTCGTCGACATCGCGGGTCTGGTCCGCGGCGCCTCCGAGGGACAGGGGCGAGGTAACCAGTTCCTCGCCAACATCCGTGACACCGACGCGATCTGCCAGGTCATCCGGGTCTTCAACGACCCCGACGTGACCCACGTGGACGGCGGCGTAGCCCCCGGGCGCGACATCGAGACGATCAACACCGAGCTGATCCTCGCCGACCTGCAGACGCTGGAGAAGGCGATTCCGCGCCTGCAGAAGGAGTCCAGGACCAACAAGGACCGCAAGGCCGCGCTCGACGCGGCGGAGGCGGCGTTCAAGCTCCTCGACGGCGGCACCACCCTGTACGCCGGGGCCAAGGGCGCGGGCATCGACCCGAAGGACCTGCGCGAGCTGCACCTGCTGACGGCCAAGCCGTTCCTGTACGTCTTCAACCTCGACGCCGACGAGCTGGTGGACGAGAAGCTCCGGGCCCAGCTGTCGGCGCTCGTCGCACCGGCCGAGGCCGTCTTCCTCGACGCGAAGATCGAGTCCGAGCTCGTCGAGCTCGACGAGGCCGAGGCTCTGGAGCTCCTGCAGTCCGTCGGCCAGGAGGAGTCGGGCCTGACCCAGCTGGCCAGGGTGGGCTTCGAGACCCTGGGGCTGCAGACCTACCTGACCGCCGGCCCCAAGGAGACCAGGGCCTGGACGATCCGCAAGGGCGCCACCGCCCCCGAGGCCGCCGGGGTCATCCACACCGACTTCCAGCGCGGCTTCATCAAGGCCGAGATCGTCTCCTTCGACGAGCTCGTGGAGGCCGGATCCATCGCCTCCGCCCGCCAGGCGGGCAAGGCCCGCATCGAGGGCAAGGACTACGTCATGCGCGACGGCGACGTGGTGGAGTTCCGCTTCAACGTCTGACCGCCCGCGTGTCACGAAGGAGGTCCCGGCCCGTCGGCGGGGCGGCCGGGCGTTCCTTCCCGCGGCGATGACAGATCCGGACGCCTGTCCACCCCATCCGAGGATCCATCCCTGGCCGGGCGTGCTGAGTCACGTTATTTGGGGGTTGTGACCCTGGGTGACGTATTTAGTATTAAATGCGCAGGTCGCGACAGTCCGGGAACCGTCCAGTTAGCAATGGGTGGCGTTTGAGTAATCAGCCCACGCGCTGGCCAGGGGTAATGCGCTTTTCGCGGGTCATCGGCGACATCGGCGGCCTCGTCGGCGTTCCAGACCCGGTTTGCTCAGTCATCGCGATGCCTGCAGCATAGGCGTGGCTTTCCTGGAAGAATCGGCTGGGCGGCTAGAGTAAGTGCGTCACCATGGCCAAATGGGATCGGCGGCGATACGACCCCGCACCGGCCGAGGATTGACGCGAGCGGAGGCGTGATGGCTCGAAGGTCGACGGTCCAGCGTGATCCTCGGATCGCTGGCGACCCTGAGCTGTCGGCATACCCGGACTTTCCCGACGATTCCGATCTCGATCGCGCTCCGGCGCGCGGGCGGGGCGCGTCGCGCGGACGCTGGTCCGGTGGAGGCGGTCGCTGGCTGGTGTGGACCGGCCGTGCCGTGCTCTGGGCGCTGATCATCGTCATCGTGGTGAACGGGGTCCGCGCGCCCTTCGAGCGCTTCACCCAGCAGAACGCCCCCTCCGGCGCGGTGTCCGTGCCGGACGGCGGATTCCCCACGGCCCAGGCGTCCGTCTTCGCGGCCCAGTTCGCCGAGGTCTACCTGAACTTCGACGGGGCCCGCCTCTCGGAGAGGGAGTCGAGACTCGCCCCCTACCTGCCCGAGGGCGCCGAGGCGCAGTTCGGCTGGGACGGTTTCGGCAGGATGAGCGCTGGAGCGGTGCAACCGTACGGGATCGAGGTCGTCGACGCCGACAACGCCGTCGTCACCGTCGCCTACCAGTCGGATGACCGCCGCCAGCTCCTGTCGGTGCCCGTTCACCACGACCGGGCCGCGAAGAGGTTCGTCGTCGCCGGGCGTCCGGGCATCCTGCCCGCGCCGAGGGTGGCCGACCTGCCGCCCAAGGCCGCGCCCGAGCGCGACCGGGCCGCGGAGCAGGAACTGCGCACCACGCTGGAGGACTTCTTCAGGGCGTACGCGGGTGACACCACCGCGCTGCAGCAGTACGCCGACGCCGGGGTCACCCTGCAGGGGTTCGGCGGCGCGTTCACCTTCCAGCAGCTCAAGGACTTCATGGTGCCCCTCGCAGGGGGAACCACCCGCAAGGTGACCGCGACGGTCCTGTGGGGTGTCCCGTCGAAGGCGGAGCCGTCCGCCGAGCCGGAACCCGCCGACCCCGGCCAAACGGGAGGCAAGCTGGAACAGTCCTACTTGCTCACCATGGTCAAGCAAGGCGACAAATGGTTCGTCAAGGACATCCGCGGCGCATACCGATCCGTGGCGGGGTAACGCATGATCGAATGGTGCCGGTCCACGGTGAGCAGACCCCCCCTGATCGATGAGCCGCCGGTCCGGGCCCCCGCGCTTACGCGCCGCGGGCCCGTCGCCGCCCGGCGGGCACGATCGTGAGTACGGAGGACAAGAAGTGATTCTCAAGACCATGCTGCTGAGCGCGATAGAGCTCGCTCAGCCCACAGCTCCTCCGGCGGGCGTCAACACCGAGGGCCTCGCTGACTTCCTCCGCAGCTTCTTCGCCCCGCTCTTCCTGGTCATCGTCTCGGTGGTGGCCCTCTTCTTCCTCTTCACCCGTGAGATCACCAGGTTCGTCCAGTTCATCATCCTGGCGATCGCCATCGGAGTGATCTTCTACGTGCCGAACATCATCGAGGTGACTGCCAAGGCGATCGCGGGCGCACTGGGCATCTCGGGGGGTTGAGACCGGGTTCGAACGGTCAAACAAGGAGAGGCGGAGAGGAGGATCACGTGGATCTGCCCACGTACACCAATATCTGGAGGATCGAGAAGCGGCTCTACAAGCTGTACGACCTACGGCTGCCGATGCCGCTCCCGATCGTCTGGATCGGTGGGTTCGTGGGAGTGCTGGCCCCGTGGTCGCTGCTTCTCTACCTGCTCGGCCTGCCCTTCGCCGCCCCCTGGCACGTGCTCTACCTGGTGCCGCCCGGTGTCGTCACCTGGCTCTCCACCCGGCCGGTGATCGAGAGCAAGAGGCTCACCGAGCTGCTCCAGTCGCAGGCCCGCTACGTGGGGGAGCCGCGCACCTGGTGCCGGATGGCCCCTCTCTCCGAGCCCGCCGAGGTCACGCTGACCGGCCGGATCTGGCGGGCCGCGCCGCAGCACGCGGCCGTACGGGTGAAGGCGTCGCGCAAGGCCAGGCACGCCCAGTCCAAGCGCGCCGCCGCCCGCTCGCGCGAGGTGCGTCCCGCCGTGGCCGCCGCCGCGGCGGCCGCCGCCACCGCTCCGGTGGCCCGCGAGCGCGTCGCCTGGGCCGAGGTCCACGCCCCCCGCCAGGGCACCGCCCCGGCTCTCGGCCGACCCTCGGCCGTCGAGGCGCCTCGGGCCGTCGAGACTCCCTGGGCCGTTGAGACGCCCCCGGTCGCCGTCCCCACCGTCCTCCCGACGCCTTCCGCGCCTCCCGCGCCGCGCGCGCCCCTGCCCGTCGTGTCGTCCCTCTCGGTGCCCGTCGCGACCCCGACCTCCGATCTCGCCGAGCCGGGGACCGCCTCCGAGATTCCCGCCTCCAAAGCCTCCAAGGACTCCGGGGCCTCCGAGACCGCCGCGTCCACCGAGGACGCCGGGTCCGTGCCCGGTGCGCCGGTCGCGGGCTCGGTCTCTGGGCCGTCCGCCGACCGCTTCACCGGACGGTCCGGGGAGCGGGCGGAACGTGTTCCGGCGGCCGGATCAGCCGAGGGGCAGGTGAGCGATTCGAGGGACGAGGCCCCGGCGGCGTCCGGCGCGACCGCGGCTCCGGCCGCTCCCATCGGCACCGAGGCGCTGCGGCGCCTGCGCAAGCTCGCGGCCTCCGCCGAGGCCCAGCGCGCCGCCACCGCCCCGATCGCGCCTTCCGCGTCGACCGCCCCGGCCGCGCCTCCCGGGTCGACCTCGCCGGTCGCGCCCCCCGAGGTGATCGCGTCCGCAGCGCCCGCAGCGCCCGCAGCGCCCGCAGCGCCCGCAGCGCCCTCCGAGACCGTCGCCCCCACCCCGAAGCCTTCGGCCCGGCAGCGGCCGGAGGCCCCGGCCGTGCCGCCGCCCTCGGTTCCCGAGCCGCCTCGGGTGCAGGCGCCCGCCCCGGCCCGTGCGGTGCCCGCCGAGCGGCCGGCCGTCGTGCCCGACCCCGCCCAGAAGCCCTCCGCCCCGGCCGTTCCGTCCTTCGTGCCGAGGTTCGTCGGACCGGCGCCGATCGGGCACCGCGCCGCGGAGGCGGCCGGGCTCCCGCAGGACAGGCAGGACGAGGAGAGCGCGCGGCTCCAGCACCGCAAGGGGCAGCCCGCGCCGATCGGGCGGCCGTCCGGCACGTCGCAGGCGTGGCCGCCGGAGAGGAACGCGGGCGCGCAGGGAGGGCCCGGTGCCCCCGCGGGTACCGGCATCCAGGGAGGCGTCCAGGGAAGCGGCATGTCGATCCGCGCGGTCCCGTCGGGATCGGCCACGGCGGATCCGGTCACCCCCGCGGTGCCGGTGACCGGTTCCCCGCGCGGCGAGGCCGAGACCAGGGTCCGCCGGGTGGAGTCGGTGGTCGGCCGGGATTCCTCCGGCGGCTGGCGGCGGCTCGCCCAGGTGGTGATCGGACCCGGCGGCGGTGGCCGTACGGACGGTTCGGAGATCGACGAGGCGCGGGCCAGGGCGGTGTTCAGCGGCAGCCGCCGGGTGGTGGTCCTGGGATGCACCGGCGGTGCCGGGCAGACCACGACCGCGCTCATGCTCGGCCACACCCTCGCCCGTTACCGGGAGGACCGGATTCTCGCGGTCGACGCCAGCACCGGCTCCCACGCCCTGTCCGGCAGGATCCAGGGCGAGTCGCCCGAGACCCTGAGCTCCCTGCTCTCCGGGCTCGACAACGTCCAGGGATACCTCGGCATGCGCGCCTACACCAGCCGCTGCGCCTCGGGGCTGGAGGTCCTCGCCGGAGACAGCGACGCCGGCGCCGAGCAGCGCCTGTCGGACCGCACGCTCTTCTCCGACCGGCGGCTCGGCCAGGCGATGGACATGCTCGACCGGCACTACAAGACGATCGTCGTGGACCCGGCGGCGGCCCTGGCCGCGCGGGTCCTCCCCTACGCCGATCAGCTCGTCCTCGTCGTCCCGGCCAGCGAGGACGGGCCGGACGCGGTGGCCATGACCTACGAGTGGCTCGACGGGCACGGCTGCGCCGACCTGCGCCACCGGGCGGTCATGGTCGTCAACGGGGTGAGCCGCCGCAGCATGGCCGACGTGGAGCAGGCGGAGGCGGTCGCGCGGGGCAGGTGCCGGGCGATCGTCCGGGTTCCCTGGGAGGACGCGCTGGCCCCCGGCAGGGCCGATCGGGTGGAACCGTCCCACCTGAGGGCACCGGGCCGCCGGGCGTACCTCGCCCTGGCCGGTGTCGTCGTGGCGGGCTTCGGAACGGTTCAGGCGGGTCGACCCAGCGAGGAGGAACTAGCCCAGTGATCCCCCGGGCGCGAGGAGATGTGGTGAACGGGCGAGACGAGGTGCAGGTGGTGAGCGGGCAGGCCGGCGTCCGGGTGAGCGGGTCGGACCGGGCGCGGGTGAACGGGCCGTACGAGGTTCGTACGGCCGGGCCGGGCTGGGCCGGACCGGAGCAGGCCGGTACGGGCCGCTTTGGCCGGGCTCGTCAGGGCGGGCCGGGTGAGGCGCGGGCGAGCGGGTGCGACGGGATCCGGGCCGGCGAGGGGTCCGGAGGCCGCGGAGGCGGGGCCGCGCGAGCGGTGGGGGAGGGGCTGTGAGCCGCGCCTCCCGGACGCGCAGCCGCCTGGCCGTCCGATACTTCGACGATCGGATCCTGCTGACCGACTCGGCGGTCTGGGCCTATTTCAGGCTTCCCACCGTGAGCTACGAGTTCATCACCCCCGAGGAGCGGGAGGCGCTGGCCACCAACATCACGATCGCGCTGGCCGCCATCCGCATGCCCGACGCCGAGGTCCACCTGCGCGTGGCGCACCGCACCTACCCCGCCGCCGAGTGGGCGATGGCGCTGAACGCCACCTCCGACGAGGGGCCGGGCTGGCGCGACTACCTGGAGGACATGTACCGCCACGTCTGGGCCAAGGACTTCTGGACCAAGGAGGTCTACCTCGGCGTGCGGCTCGGCACGCGCGGGCGGCAGCTGGGCACCGGGGTCCTCTCGCAGCTCTTCGGCTTCTACCAGCGAAGCGAGAAGGCCCTGGGCATCGAGGACGACCACGTCCCCAAGGCGGAGATCGCCAAGTGGTCCGAGCAGGCGGAGCGGCTGGGCAGGGCGCTGTCCGCCAGCGCGCTGTACGCCAGGCACGCCACCTCCGTCGAGCTCGCCTGGCTCTTCCAGCACGCCACGACCGGGTCCCTCGGCGACCCTCCGGCCTCGGCGAGCCCCAAGCGCCGGTGGGGGCAGGGGGAGATCGAATCCCTCGTCGAGGGGCAGATCCACAACGGCAGGGCGCTGCTGCGCATCGAGCAGCCGCAGGGCGACTCCTACGTGGCGCACATGTCCTTCGCCCGCTTCCCCGACCTCATGCCCTTCCCCGACGGCGAGCCGTGGATGCACTTCGCCGACCAGCTGCCCTTCCCCGTGGAGATCAGTTCGAGGATGCGGCTGATCCCGCCGGTCAAGGCGAGCAAGGACGTGGCGCGCAAGCTCGCCCACGCCCGCGACATGGACATCCACATCCGCGAGGCGGGCGCGGAGGCGCCGCTGGCCCTGGCCGAGCAGATCGACGCGGCCCGGATGCTGGAGCACGGCATCACCAAGGAGCGCCTGCCGTTCGTGTACGGCTGGCACCGCCTGATCGTGTCGGCCCCGACCGAGGAGATCTGCGTGCAGCGGGTCGAGGCGGTCGTGGAGCACTACCGCGACATGGGCATCGACATCGTCAACTCCACCGGCGACCAGTTCTCGCTGTTCTGCGAGACGCTGCCGGGAGAGCGGGTCCGGGTCAACGCCTACGCGCAGCGGCAACCGCTGCGCACCATCGCGGGCGGCATGGCCACCGCCACCGTCGACCTGGGCGACCGGGTGGACGAGAGCGCCTCGGGCTGGATGGGCCCGTACGTCGGGGAGACCCTGGGCCGGGCCCGCAGCATCGTGCACTTCGACCCGCTGGTGGCGGCGACGCGCAACCGGCCGACGGCCATCGCCATCACCGGCGAGCCCGGCGGCGGCAAGACCACGCTGGCCCTGCTGATGATCTACCAGATGGCGCTGCGCGGGGTGACGGTCGCGGTCATCGACCCCAAGGGCGACGCCGACTCGCTGGTGCAGTTGCTGAAGAAGCGGGGCAGGAAGGCGCGGATCATCCCCCTGGGCTCGGCGGCTCCCGGCCTGCTTGACCCGTTCTCGTTCGGCGACGACCTGGCGGCCAAGAAGACGATGGCCACCGAGACCCTGCGTCTGCTGCTGCCTCGCATGTCGGAGGAACGCGAGTCGGCGATGATCCAGGCGGTCGCCGCGGTGTCCAACGCCGAGGACCCGTCGCTGGGCAAGGTCGTCGACTACCTGGAGCGGACCGAGGACGCCGCCTCCAAGAACCTGGGCGCGGTGCTCCGCTCCATGTCGGACATGCATCTGGCCAGGCTCTGCTTCGACCCCTCGGGCGGCGACCAGATCGACACCGAGGGCTGGACCACGGTCTTCACCCTGGGCGGCCTGACGCTGCCCGACGCCTCCACCGGCCGCGACGACTACTCGTACGAGCAGAGGCTGTCAGTGGCGCTGCTCTACCTCGTCGCGCAGTTCGCGCGGGGTCTGATGAACGGCCTGGACCGGCGGACGCCCAAGGCGATCTTCCTGGACGAGGCGTGGGCGATCACCTCCACCCCCGAGGGCGCCAAGCTGGTGCCCGAGGTCAGCCGGATGGGCCGCTCCCGCAACACGGCGCTGGTCCTGGTCTCGCAGAACGCCGGAGACCTGCTGAGCGAGCAGGTGACCAACTGCCTGTCGTCGGTCTTCGCGTTCCGCTCCACGGAACGGGTCGAGGTGGAGCACGTGATGGCGCTGCTCGGGGTCGAACCGTCCGAGGAGCACAAGGCGGTGCTGCGCTCGCTCGGTAACGGCGAATGCGTCTTCCGGGATCTGGACGGTCGCGCGGGCCGTATCGGGGTGGACCTGATCTCGGATGAGCTGCTGCGCTGGCTGGACACGAATCCGACCCACGACAAACCCGACGAGAAAGTGCATGATCTTCCTGGGGGCGACAGAGTCGGTAGGCCGGGGGCTGCGGCGCTGGAGGTGCGGTCATGAAAGGCTCCCGCAAGGGGCTTGAGGGCTCTAGAGAGAGACGGTCCCTCAAGGGGCCGAAAGGGCTTGGCGTGCCCGGTGGGCTTCGTGGGCTTCGTGGGCCTCGCGAGGCGACGGGCTCCCGCGAGAGGGGTTCCCGCAGGGGACGGCTGGGCAGGCGGATCGCCATCGGGCTGGTGGCGCTGGCCGCCTTCCTCGCGCTGC
The DNA here is from genome assembly GCF_051918855.1 of Streptosporangium sp. H16. Lineage (NCBI taxonomy): Bacteria > Bacillati > Actinomycetota > Actinomycetes > Streptosporangiales > Streptosporangiaceae > Streptosporangium > Streptosporangium sp. H16. The sequence continues at coordinate 157,478 of NZ_JBPXMD010000009.1, read as the reverse complement.
CGCTGGTGTTCCCCGCCGACACGTCCACGGCCGTCGCCGCGGCTCCCTGCGACATGTCTCCCGACCTGTCCCCGGACATGGTCGCCGGAGGCGTCGACGGCCTGATCCAGCCGCCGCTCCCCGACGCCGCCCAGCCGGGCGCCCCGGCGGCACAGCCCCCGGCGGTCCAGGGCAACTACGCGACGTACGGCATGAGCGGCCAGTTCTGGCACACCCACCTGCTCGGCTGCGACGACATCGCGGCGGTGATGGGCAACGCGATGGCCAACACGGTCTTCCTGTGGGCCAAGGCGCTGGACCGGCTGACCATCACGACCTACCAGGCGGCGGCCACCGAGGGCCCGCTGGAATCGATCAAGAACGTCGTCGACGACATGGTGGTCCGCCTGGCCGACGCCATGTACTGGCCGTACCTGCGGCCGCTGGTGATCCTCGGCGCCATCTGGCTGGCCTGGTACGGGCTGATCCGCAAGCGCGCCACCACCACCGCCGAGGGCGTCATCTGGATGGTCCTCGCGGTCACCGTGGCGGTCTGGTTCTTCAGCCGCCCCGGCGATCTCACGGGGCTGGGCAAGGTCGTCACCGACAAGACCGGCGAGGTGGTCAACTCCGCCTTCTCCGGGCTCCCCGGCGCGGGCGGGACCTCCTGCCTGCCGGCCAAGGGCGACGCCAACCCGCAGGTCAAGAGCGGCGGGTACGGCCAGAGCGGCGTGCCCGGCGTCGAGCAGAACTCCGACGCGCTCTGGTCCACCCTGGTCTGCAAGCCGTGGCTGATGGGCCAGTTCGGCACGGCCGACGCCGACGCCCCCATCATCAAGGTGTTCGGCGCGAAACTGCTGGAGATCCAGACGATCGACGCGGCCGAGATGAAGGCCGAGCAGATGCCGGAGGCGAACTCCCACCAGGCACGATATGAGACCGAGGTCGCCGACAAGCTGCAGAACACGCCGGTCTTCCCCCTTTTCCAGGGCAAGGACTGGACGAGCCGCCTGGGGGTCGCGATCGGCGCCCTCATGGCCGCGGTGGTCGCGGGACTGCTGATCTTCCTGGTGGCGGTCTCGCTGCTGGTCCTCAAGGTCGGCTTCCTGCTGCTGCTGATCCTCGCGCCGGTCTTCCTGCTGATCGGCGTCCATCCGGGATCCGGGCGGATCATCGCCATGCGCTGGGTGGAGATGCTGATAGGCACCCTGCTCAGACAGGCCGTGCTCGCCCTCGTCCTCGGCGTGCTCGTGTACGGCTACGCCCTGATCATCTCCACGGCGATGCCGTGGGGCATGCAGGTCATGTTCATGGCGATCCTGACGATCGCGGTGTTCTTCTACCGGCGGCCGTTCCAGCACCTGTTCTCGTCCATGGACGGGCACACGCTCACCACCCGGATGCTCGGCGATGCGGCGACCGCGCCGACCCTGCAGCGGGCCGCGTCCGTGCTGCCGCCGGTCGCGGCGGCCAGGGCGGGCCGGTGGGGCATGCGCAAGGCCGAGCCGATGCTGCAGGCGGCCGCGATGGCCGGCGGAGCCTCCGTCGGCGCGGCGGCGGCCGCCTCGGTCGCCCAGGGCAGGGTCCGCGGCGAGGACGGCGGTGCCACGCCGGCCACACCGTCGGGCACCCGGGTCCCGGCGGGCGCGCAACCGGCTCCGCTCGACACCGACTCCCAGGCTGCCGGGCGGCGCAGGGGCACCGGCAGGCCGGTCACCGCGGCCCGCCCCGGCGCGGCGCCGCCGCTCAACCTCTCCGGAGCCGGTACGGGAGGCGGCGCGCCCCCCACCAGGTCCGGAGGTTCCTCCGGGCGCGGCTCGGGCGGCTCGGCCGGCTCGGGCGGGTCGAGCGGCTGGTTCGGCGGCCGTTCCGGCGGCTGGGCCCCGCAGGGAGGCTCGGGCGGCCGGTCCTCCTCGGGCGGCGGGTCCTCCTCGGCGGGCAGGTCGTCCGGTGCGCCGGCGGTCAGGCCCTCGGCGCCCTCGGCGGGCAGGTCCTCGGGTTCCTCCGGTTCCTCGGGGGGCGGTCGCTCGGGCACGAGCATCTTTGGCGGCGGCTCCTCCCGGGGCTCCTCGGGTTCCGGCTCCTCGCGGGGCGGCTCCGGCTCGGGATCGCGTAACGGCGGCGGGTCCTCGCGTGGCTCCTCGGGCTCCTCAGGCTCCGGCGGGAGCATCTTCGGCGGCGGTGGCTCCTCGCGTGGCTCCTCGGGCTCGGGTGGTTCGCGGAACCGGGACTCCGGAGGCAGGTCGTCCGAGGCGCCGCCGCTCTGGATCACCAGGCGGGCGGAGCGCGGCGGGGAGGCCGGTGAGCCGCCGCCGTTCTGGCTGCGCCCGTCCAACCGCGGCAAGGACTGACAATGATCGAGGGAGGCAGCCGGCGGGGAGCCGTCTTCGCGGTGCTGGTCGTGATACTCGCCGCCGTCGGCGTCTACCTGACCATGTGGTCGGACACCGGAGGGGGCCCTGAGGACCGGGCGGAGCCGGCGGGCGTCACCCGTACCGTGGCGGCGGGGCAGGAGCCGGCCGCGGAGCCGGCGCGCCCGGCGGCAACGGCCAGCAACGCGCCCTTCGACGTCTACTCCTACCTGCCGATGACCAAGCAGGAGCTGGCAGCGGCCGCCGACTACGCGCAGCGGTTCACCGCCGAGTACGGCACCTTCAGCTACGACGAGGATCCGGCGGTCTACGGCGACCGTCTCAAGGGATACGTCACGGCGGAGTTCTCGGGGGCGCTGCTGCGGACCGTCACCTCGCCGGGCACCGTCGAGGCGAACAAGGCCGACGAGGTCGTCTCCGTCGGGACGGCGCGCGTGAAGGGGATCCGGCAGATCGACAGCGCCTCGGTGGTCTTCGTGGTCGTCGGCACCCAGAACGTCACGGCCAGGAGCGGGGTGAACGAGAGGACCGCGGAGTACGCCGTCACGCTCATCCAGGTCGGCGCGGAATGGCGGGTCCACGATCTCCAGCCCGCCGACTCCGGCCAGGAGGGGGACGACCAGCCCTTCGAGACCGGCGCGACCGGATGACCGGCGGGATCGCGTACCGGCGCGGCGGGACGGGCGGCGGGGCCGCGTACCGGCGTGACGGGGTCGCGCACGGCTGTGCCGGGACGGGCGGCGGGGCTGCGTACGGGCGAGAGCGGATGCGCTGCGGGACGGGCGGCGAGGTCGCATGAGGGACGGCAAACACCTCCGGCTCGCGCTGATCCTCGGAGTCGCCGGGCTCTGCCTGATCACGCTGATCATGGCGCCGATGATGATGATCAGCAGTTTCCCGTCCTTCCCGTCCGTCACCGGGGAGACGCGGCCCGACTGCGGGGAGGACGCGCGGGCGGCGGAGGACCTGTCGGAGACCGCGACGTCCGACATCCCCGAGGAGTATCTGAAGCTGTACCGCGAGCACGGCCGGAAGATCGGCGTGCAGTGGAACGTGCTCGCCGGGGTGGGCAAGCGCGAGACCAACCACGGCCGCTCCACGCTCCCCGGCGTGCGGAGCGGCACCAACTACGCGGGCGCCGCCGGGCCGATGCAGTTTCTCATCAGCACGTGGGGCGGCAAGGCCAAGATCAAGATCCCGTCCACGTTCAACGGCTACGCCTCCGACGGCGACGGAGACGGCTGGGCCGACGTGTACAACCCGGCGGACGCCATCCTAGGCGCGGCGAAGATGCTGAAGCGGAACGGCGCGCCGGAGGACGTGCGGCGTTCGCTGTTCGTCTACAACCGTGCGTGGTGGTACGTCGACCAGGTCATGGAGATCGCCGGGAAGTACGCCAAGGACGGCGAGGTCACGACCCCGCCCGAGGCGGACGACAGCTGCGACGAGCCCATGCTGGAGGCGGCGCCGACGAGCACGGTGGCCGCGATCCTCGAGTACGCGCTGGCCCAGCGCGGCAAGCCCTACATCTGGGGCGGCACGGGCCCGGCCGGCTACGACTGCTCGGGGATCATCTACATGGCCTACCGGAGCGTCGGCCTGACCATCCCGCGCACCACGTTCGGCCAGTGGCCGTTCGGCCTGGAGATTCCCGAGGGAGAGGAACAGGCGGGGGACCTCGTCTTCTTCAACTCCGGGCCAGGAACCGGCCCAGACCGTCCCGGGCACGTGGGAATGGTGGTCTCTCCGGGCAAGATGGTCGAGGCGAGATGCCGGTTGTGCGGGCCGATCAAGGTCACCACCTACCGGGAGCGCACCGGGATCGTGGGGTTCACCCGGCCGTTGCAACATCCTCAGATCCTCGCGCAGATCAAGGCGCGGGAGCAGGGCTGACAGAATCGGGAGCTATGGAAAAGGTCGTTGTGGGCGCAGCCATCGTCGACGGTGACGGAAAACTGCTCGCCGCCCAGCGTGCCGACCCTCCCGAGCTGGCCGGAGGGTGGGAGCTTCCCGGGGGGAAGGTCGATCCCGGCGAGGACGAGCACACGGCGCTGGTCAGGGAGTGCCAGGAGGAGCTCGGCGTGCTGATCGAGGTGGGCGAGCGGGTCGGCGGCGACTGGGCGCTCGCCGGCGGCTACGTCCTGCGGGTCTGGCTCGCGGTGGTCGCCGAGGGCAAGCCCGAGGCGAGGGAGCACCTGGATCTGCGCTGGCTGGGCGCGGACGAGCTTTACGAGGTGGCGTGGCTCCCCGCGGACCTTCCAATCGTCCGGGCGGTACAAGGTCGTCTCAACGATGGGCAAGGTCGGTTCAATAAGGATTGATCGACTCCGCAACGTGACATAACTGCTACTGGACGTGGCGATGTCGCGTGTCCGTACCCGGGGAACGGAGATATGCGGTGACCGTATGGTGGCGTGGTGCTGGGTTAGTGTCCGCTGTTGGAGCGGGGGTGCTCATTCTCGGATCCACGGGGGTGTACGCCGTCCAGATGGACGAGCCGGCCGCGCCGCCCCTCGACCTGGCCGCCGTCGCCGACACCGGTACGTGGGCGCCGGGAAGCCGCGCCGACCAGGCGATCCGCTTCCGTATCCGCCTGCAGGGACCGGGCTCCGACGCGCGGCTGGCGGTCCTGACGACCCCCGCCGAGGCGCTCGCGGGCATCGAGTGCCCTGAGGAGACCAGGTCCTCGGCACCCGTGCCCAAGGGGGCGGGGGTGTGCGTGATCGGCGCCCTGCCCGCCCGGGGCGGCTCCGTCGACGTGCTGCTCGCCGTGCCGCGGCGCCCGCAGGACGTCACGGTGACCGCCCTGGCCCGGATGAGCGGGCCCGACGGCGAGCCGGTGACGCAGCAGGCCCAGAGCACGATCAAGAGCTCGGACGCGGCGATGCGGCCGGGCGGGGGTGCCGTCGCGTGGCCGGAGACGCTGGAACACGCCCGCGCCGCGAGGGAGGACAGGTCCGCGGGCGCCCGCGGTGTCGGGGCGCCAGGTGCCGCCAGCATGGTCCTCAGGGTTCCCCGGACGGCTGGGGAGGCCGAGGGTGCTCCCCTGGCCGCACCGGGCACCCCGCAGGCCGCAGAGGCACTGAGGGCCGAGCGGCGCACGTCGGCGTTCCTGCTCGATCTTCTCGGAAAGTCGTTCGTCGCCCCGGCCGCGGGGCCGGGTGCGGCGGGTACGGGGGCGAACGGCACTGCCGCGCGTCCCGGCCCGGCGGCTTCCGCGCTTCCCGCCGGGCCGGGAGCGTCGCCGAGGGCCGGCGCGCCGGTGGGCCCGCGGGCGGGTGCGCTTCCCGGGGACGCGGGAGCGACGGGAGGCCCGGCGGCCTCCCACGAGACGGGGATCACCGCGCCGGGCGGGCGGCAGGAGGCAGGATCCCCCGCGGCCGTTCCGGTGGCCCCCGCCCCGGTCCGGGTCCCGGGGGCGGGCGCCGCTCCCGGCCGTCCCGCGGGTCCGGTCACCCCGGGTCTTCCGCCGGAGGGAACGCCGGAGGGAACACGGCTTCCGGACGGCACCGCGGTCCCGGGCGTCACGCCCGAGGCCGGTACCGGCGTGCCCGGTCAGGGACAGGCCGCCGTACCGCCGGAGGGAGTGCCCGCCGCCCCCACGCTTCAGGGACAGAACGGCAGGCACCACTCGGCCGTGGGCTCCCAGACGGGTCGCAAGGCGGCCGGGCGGAAGGCGCGCGGGCAACGGCACGCGGCCGGCCGGTCCGGTGCGCGCGGGCAGGGAGCGGGCCGGTCGGCCCTCCGGCACGCGGGTCCAGACCGGCCGGGTCCCGGCCAGCCGGGGATCGGCCTGTCGATGACCGGCCTGCCCGGGGGGCCGCAGATGGGGCCGGGCCTCCAGGCGCTCGGTCCCGTCCCCCCGGGGGGCGGGCAGAAGATCGCCGGCCGCCCCGGAGCGCGCCGGCCGGTGGTCGGGCCGATGGTCCCCGGCTATCCGGGGGTCGGCGGGCAGCCCGCGATGCCGGGACAGGGCATGGGGCAGCCGATGATGCCGGGCTATCCGGGGATCGGGCAGCCGGGCACGGGACAGCCCGGCGTGCCGCCGCGGGGGGTGGGCGGGCCGATGGGCGGGCCCCTGCCTCCCGGCCACCCCGGAGCGGGTTACCCGGGAGCGGGTCAGCAGCCGGGCGGGCCGCAGATGCCGGGCGCGCAGCAGATGCCGGGCGCGCAGCCGGGTGGGGCGGGAGCGCCGGGTGCGCCGGGGCCCATGATGCCGCCGGTCTCGATGGGAATGGCGGGGGCGGGCCAGATGCCCGGCCTCGTGAACGGCCTCCAGCTGCCGCAGGCGGGTCCCTTCCCCGCCGCGCAGGTGCCCCTTTCGCAGGACCCGCGCCCGCAGGGCGCACCCCTCCCGCAGGACGTCGACGGTCCGAGCGGCCAGGTCCAGCCGGTCGCCGAGTCAAGCCCGCTGCTGACAGGGGTTCGGGGTCTCCCGGCGGTGGGAGCGGCGGTGGGAGCGCTGCTCGGTCTCCTGTGGCTGCAGAGAAGGATCCAGCGCCGCCGCCGGTCGCGACACGTTTTGTAAAACGCGGTTTGCTGTTACTTTTGCCCAACTAGTATTTACTTTGGCGTGTTCATGGTTGATTTCGCGGAGGGCACCGGTGACGCGAGCACGGCGCAGGGCAGCTGTCTCCGCCGTTGTGATGTCCGTGGGACTCAGCGGCGCCGTCCTGCTCGCCCTGGCGCCGCTCACCGGATCCTCCGCGGCCGGCGCGACCGTCAGGGTGGTGGGTGCCACCCCGTCGCAGGTCGAGGGCTGTGACGTCGATCCGGCCGGACCCTGCGAGGAGCCCACGCCGATCGTCACCGTCACGGTCACCGAGGATCCCCAGGGCGGCGGCTCCGAGGAGACCGCGGTGCCGCAGAAGACCGTGACCACCACGATCACCGTCCCGGCGTCGCCGAAGCCCCCCAAGCCTCCCAAGACGTCCTCGGCCCCGCCTCCGCCCCCGCAGGAGACGGCGGTCGTGCCGCCGCCGGTCCAGAACACCACGCCTCCGGTGACCCCGCCCGCCGAGACCCTTCCGCCGGAGAACAACGACCCCCAGTTCCCGCCGACCAGCCCCGAGCCGACCCCGCTTCCCACCGCCACGCCCACGCCGTCGGACACCGCGGCGCTCGACGAGAGCGCCTCCGGCACCTCCGTGTACGAGATCCGCAACGCGGGTTCCGAGTTCGACGGGGCCACGCTGAGCCGCCAGCTCGGCATCCCGGCGCTGATCCTGGTACTGCTGGTGCTGTTCGCCGTCCTGATCTTCGAGGGCAGGCTGCGCCGCCTGGCGCACGCCGCGGCCATCCGCCGGGCCGGTCCGCGCGGGATGGGCCGCGACCCGATGGAGCCGATGGCCTACCCCGGCGGTCCCGGCTACGGTCCCGGCCCCTACCAGGGCGGTACGGCCTACGCGCCGATCATCAGCTTCGTGCCCATGCAGATGTACGCCCCGGTCTACCCGGAGGGCTACACCCCCGAGCGGTACCCCCACGGGTACGACCAGACGACGGCGTACCTGCCCGCGCCCGGCTACGAGCAGCAGCCGGTCGCCGACCACAGTGACCCGCATGACCCGCGCGACCCGTACGACCCGCAGACCGGCCACGTGCAGCCGGGGCGGCCCGGACAGGCACCCTACGGCCCGACGGCCCAGGACGGCTCACCGGCCGCCTTCCAGAGCACCTCGCGGTTCGACTCCGGCGAGGGGCACCTCCCGCAGGGGGCGCCGGAGTTCCCCGGGGCGCCGTTCCCGCAGGAGCCCGCCCGGGGCGATCTGGGAGCCGACGGTCCGCGAGACGACCTCCGGCCGTTCGGCGCCGGTCCCGGTCCCGCTCCCGCTCCCCAGGACGCCTCCGGCCAGGGTCCCTCGGCGGATCGGCCCCTGCCCGCCGGTCCCCAGGACGGCTTCACGCCGTCCGGCCAGGAAACGCGGAGCGAGGCGGGGCGTCCCGCGGGGGAGACGGCCAGGCCCTTCGGGCCCGAGCCGCAGGGCGGTCCCGCCCAGGGCCCGGGTGAGAAGGGTTCCGGCGACCGGCTTCCCGCCGAGCCGACCCCGACGGCGGTCTATCCGCTCCCCGGCCAGGACACCGGCAAGAAGAAGCGCGGCCTCTTCCGCCGTTCCACCTGACCCCGAACGGGCCCGAACGACCGCGAACGATCCTGACCGCCCGGGAGCGATCCCTGCGGCCCGCTCGCGGACGAAGCGGGAAGCAGCGGGCTCAGCGGTGCGGGAACCGGTCTCCGGCGGGAACGGCGCGAGGAAACAACGGGGTGACGCGACGGCGCCGCCCCCGGGAGAGTCCGGAGACGGCGCCGTCGTGAGCGGTGGGGAGGGTCAGGTCTTCGAGCCGGAACGCTTGAAGATCTTGTTGCCCAGCCAGACCAGCGGGTCGTACTTGCGGTCGACGACGCGCTCCTTCATGGGGATCAGCGCGTTGTCAGTGATCTTGATGTGCTCGGGGCAGACCTCGGTGCAGCACTTGGTGATGTTGCAGTAGCCGAGACCGTGCTCCTCCTGGGCGGAGTCCTTGCGGTCGGCCACGTCGTACGGGTGCATATCCAGCTCGGCGATCCGCATCAGGAAGCGCGGACCGGCGAAGTTGGTCTTGTTCTCCTCGTGGTCACGGATGACGTGACAGACGTTGTTGCACATGAAGCACTCGATGCACTTGCGGAACTCCTGGGACCGCTCGACGTCGATCTGCTGCATGCGGAACTCGCCCGGCTTCACGTCGGCCGGAGGGGTGAAGGACGGGATCTCCCTGGCCTTCTGGTAGTTGAACGACACGTCCGTGACCAGGTCCTTGATCACCGGGAACGTCCGCATGGGCGTCACGGTGATCGTCTCCTCCTCGGTGAAGGTGGACATCCGGGTCATGCACCCGAGCTTCGGCTTGCCGTTGATCTCCATCGAGCACGAGCCGCACTTGCCGGCCTTGCAGTTCCAGCGGACGGCCAGGTCGGGGGCCTGGGTGGCCTGGAGCCTGTGGATGATGTCGAGGACGACCTCACCCTCGTTCACCTCGACCGTGAAGTCCTCGAGCTTGCCCTCGCCGCCCTCGCCCCGCCACACGCGGAACTTCGCCTTGTAACTCATGGTTACTCCTTGGCCAGCGCGTCAAAGGCGGCCAGCTCTTCCTCGGTGATGTACTTCTTCAGCTCGTCGCGGTCGAAGAGCTTGATGAGGTCGTCCCGCATCGGCGGCTGGACCTGCTCCTGCACCGTGACGCCGGAGCCGTCCGGGGTGAGACCGCAGCGCAGGATCTTGGTCCGCCACTCGGACGACATGCCGGGGAAGTCGTCGCGCGTGTGACCGCCGCGGCTCTCCTGGCGCAGCAGCGCCGCCTTCGCCACGCACTCCGAGACCAGGAGCATGTTGCGCAGGTCGAGGGCGAGGTGCCAGCCCGGGTTGTAGATGCGGCTGCCGGCCGCGCCGACGCCCTGGGCCCGCTCCTTGAGCTTCTCCACCGCCTCCAGCGCCTCGGAGACCTCCTCGGCCTTGCGGATGATGCCGACCAGCTCGTTCATCGTCCGCTGCAGCTCGTGGTGGACCTCGTAGGGGTTCTCGCCCGCGCGCTCCAACGGGGCCAGCGCCTCCGCGCTCGCCTCGGCCACGGCCTCCTCGGAGATCCTCGGCCGGGCCGCCAGGCCGTCCACGTACGAGGCCGCTCCCGCGCCCGCGCGGCGGCCGAACACCAGCAGGTCGGACAGCGAGTTGCCGCCCAGCCGGTTGGAGCCGTGCATGCCGCCGGAGACCTCACCGGCCGCGAACAGGCCGGGCACGTCCGCCGCGCCGGTGTCGGCGTCGACCTCGACGCCGCCCATGATGTAGTGGCAGGTCGGGCCGACCTGCATGGCCTCCTTGGTGATGTCGACGTCGGCCAGCTCCTTGAACTGGTGGTGCATCGACGGCAGCCGCTTGATGATCTCCGCGGCCGGGAGGCGGGTGGAGACGTCCAGGTAGACGCCGCCCTGGGGTGATCCGCGGCCGGCCTTCACCTCGGAGTTGATGGCCCGCGCGACCTCGTCGCGGGGGAGCAGCTCCGGAGGGCGGCGGTTGTTGGCCTGGTCGGTGTACCAGCGGTCGCCCTCCTCCTCGCTGGTGGCGTACTTGTCCTTGAACACCTCGGGGATGTAGTCGAACATGAAGCGCTTGCCCTCGGAGTTTCTCAGCACCCCGCCGTCGCCCCTGACGGACTCGGTGACGAGGATGCCCCGCACCGAGGGCGGCCAGACCATCCCGGTGGGATGGAACTGGATGAACTCCATGTTGATCAGCTTCGCGCCGGCCAGCAGGGCCAGCGCGTGGCCGTCGCCGGTGTACTCCCACGAGTTGGACGTGACCACGTACGACTTGCCGATGCCGCCGGTGGCCAGCACGATCGCGGGGGCGTCGAACAGGATGAGCTTGCCGTTCTCCCGCCAGTAGCCGAAGGCCCCGGAGATCGCGCCGCTCCCGCCGGGCCCCGTCTCCTTGAGCAGGCGGGTCACCGTGCACTCCTGGAAGACCTTGATGTACGCCTCGGCGTCGCCGTGGAGCCTCTCGTCCTCCTGCTGGAGCGCGACCACCCGCTGCTGCAGGGTGCGGATCAGCTCCAGGCCCGTGCGGTCACCGACGTGGGCCAGCCGCGGGTACTCGTGCCCGCCGAAGTTGCGCTGGCTGATCTTGCCGTCCTTGGTGCGGTCGAACAGCGCGCCCCACGCCTCCAGCTCCCAGACCCGGTCGGGGGCCTCCTTGGCGTGCAGCTCGGCCATCCTCCAGTTGTTGAGGAACTTGCCGCCGCGCATGGTGTCACGGAAGTGCACCATCCAGTTGTCGTCGCTGTTGACGTTGCCCATGGCGGCGGCCGCGCCGCCCTCGGCCATGACCGTGTGCGCCTTGCCGAACAGCGACTTGCAGACGATCGCCGTCCGCTTGCCCTGCTGGCGGGCCTCGATGGCCGCCCGCAGACCCGCACCGCCGGCGCCGATGACGACGACGTCGTATTCGTGACGCTCGATTTCCACAGGAGATCCTTATGCGAACGAGAAGGCGATGATGCCCTTGGCGACCAGGCGCACGTACAGGTCGGCGCCCATGACGGAGAACATGGAGATCAGCGCGAGCTGCGAGTGCCTGGCGTTGAGCTTGGAGACGAAGCCCCAGGCCCGGTAGCGGATCGGGTGCTTGGAGAAGTGGTTCAGGCGCCCGGCCGTGATGTGCCGGCAGGAGTGGCACGACAGCGTGTACAGGTTGATCAGGACCGCGTTGGCGATCAGGATCCAGGTGCCCAGGCCGGCCGGCTTCTCGATCAGCGCCTTCACCGCGTCGTACGCGAGGACGAGGCCGATGACGATCGCCGCGTAGAAGAAGTAGCGGTGGATGTTCTGCAGGATCAGCGGGAACCGCGACTCACCGGAGTACTTCGTGTGCGGCTCGTTCACCCCGCAGGCCGGGGGCGAGAGCCAGAACCCCCGGTAGTAGGCCTTGCGGTAGTAGTAGCAGGTGAAGCGGAACCCCGCGGGAAGGCCGAGGATCAGCAGACCGGGAGGCAGGGTGTACCAGTCGCCGAAGGGGGCGAGGCCGAACAGTCGCGCGTCCGGCGGACAGCTCGTCGCCAGACAGGGCGACGCGAACGGCGCGTGGTACGGCGATACGAAGTAGTTTGTATCAAAGATCGCCCACGTGGCGTAGACGAGGAATGCCGTGAAAATGATGAAAGTGACCAGCGGATAGCGCCACCACTGGTCGGTCCGCAGAGTGCGCTCCTTGATCTGCGCACGTTGCCTTCTGGCCGGGCTCTCGGCCGTTGTCTGGGTCATCGAGACCTCTCCACCTCCCGCGGACCCCGCTCGCCCAGGGGTCCGGGTTGTTTCAGTTGTGCCGCGCGTCCGGGCCATCGTCGCGCCGGCTCACACGTGCGCGCGCATGTTGGTGGGGGATACGTTACGACGGAGCCCAGGGGTTGTGTGTAAGGGGTCTCTCACAATTTCACTGACCCGGTGTGATTCCTGTCACGTTCGTCTGGCAGGAGTCCCTCGCCTGCGACGTCTCACGAGGTGGACGATCACAGGGAGGTCTCGGGAGGTTGTGGAGGCGGCTGTGGCGAAGGGGCGACCCCTGTTCTCCCCCCGCCCGTGCCCCGGCGGGCCGTCAGTAGTGCTGGCTGGAGTTGGGCAGCTTGACGACGGTCACGAAGAAGTCGTCGATCCGCCGGACCACGCTGATGAACTGGTCGAAGTCGACCGGCTTGGAGACGTAGGCGTTGGCGTGCAGGTTGTAGCTGCGCAGGATGTCCTCCTCGGACTCCGACGTGGTCAGCACGACCACCGGGATCCCGCGGAGCTTCTCGTCGGCCTTGATGTCCTGGAGCACCTCCCGGCCGTCCTTGCGGGGCAGGTTGAGGTCGAGCAGGATCAGGTCGGGCCGGGGCGCGTCGGCGTAGCCGCCCTCCTTGCGCAGGAAGGCCATGGCCTGCTCGCCGTCGTTGACCACGTGCAGCTTGTTGCGGACCTTGTTGAGCTCGAAGGCCTCCCGCGTCAGCAGGACGTCGCCCGGGTCGTCCTCGACCAGGAGCACGTCGATCCAGCGCAGGTCATTCATCGGTGTCTCCTGTGGGAAGGGTCCAGCGGAAGGTCGTGCCCGACGTGGCGGTTTTCCCGACGTTCTCGCTGTTCTCGGTCTTTTCGGCGATTGCGGTGTTCTCGGCGTTCTTGGCGTTCTTGGCGGTCTCGCCGCCTCCGGCGGCCTCGGTGTCCACCCAGATGCGGCCACCGTGGTACTCGACGATCTTCTTGCAGAGCGCCAGCCCGATGCCCGTGCCCGCGTACACGTCCCGGCCGTGCAGGCGCTGGAAGATGAGGAAGATGCGGTCAGTGTATTTACTGTCGATACCGATGCCGTTGTCGGTGCAGGAGAACTCCCACATGTCCCCGTCGCGCCGCACCCCGATGTGGATCACCGGCGGTTCCTGCGAGTGGAACTTGATCGCGTTGCCGATGAGGTTCTGGAAGAGCTGGGTCAGTTGCGCCCGGTTGCCGTACACCTCGGGCAGCTCGTCGTGGGTCACCGTCGCCCCGGCGTCCTCGATGGTGGCGCCGAGGTTGTTCAGCGCGGCCTTGAACGGCACGGTGGCGTCGATCCTGGTGCGCTCGCCGCCCATCCTGCCGACCCGGGAGAAGTCGAGCAGGTCGTTGATCAGCATCTGCATGCGCTTGGCGCCGTCGACGGAGAAGGCGATGTACTGCTTGGCGCGCTCGTCGAGCTGGTCGCCGTAGCGCTGATCGAGCATCTGGGTGAAACTGGCCACCTTGCGCAGCGGCTCCTGCAGGTCGTGGCTGGCCACGTAGGCGAACTGCTCGAGCTCGCCGTTGGAGCGCTTCAGCTCCGCCGCCTGGTCCTCCAGCTTGCGCCGCGTCTCCGAGGACCGGCGCCACTCGGCGAGGATGCGGCGGCGCATCGCGTCGACATGGCCCGACAGCTCGGACAGCTCGGCCGGACGCTCCACCCTGAGCTTGTGGTCGAAATCGCCCTGGGCGACCGCGCGGACCTGCTGGTTCAGCTCGGCCAGCGGACGGAGCACCGCGTACCGCACGATGAGCACCGCGGCGATCCCGGCCACGACCAGCGCCGAGGCCACCCCGATGAGCGCGAGGTACAGGGCCCGCCAGCCGAGGTCGAACCGGACGACACCGGCCTCGTGCAGCCGGTTCAGGTGGCTCTGTAGCCCCGCGAGGGACTGGCGGACCTCGTTGAACCGGGTGGCGTTGATGGAGGCGTTCTGCCGGGCGGCGTCGGTCTTCAGGGTCGGTACGGCGGCGATGACCGTCTCCGCGTAGTCGCGCCGCCAGGCATCTCCCGCGGCTCTCAGCTCGGCCACCTCGGCGGTGACCGCCTGCCGTTCCGGCATTCGGGGGAGCAGCGCGACGAGCGTGTCCAGCGAGGTCTTCTCCGCGGCGATCGCGTTCCGGTAGTCCCGCAGGGAGGTTTCCTCGTTGGTCCTGCCGTACGCCCGCACCGAGCTCTCCTGCGAGGTCATCGCGTTGGAGATCTCCAGAAGGCGCAGCGCCGCCGGGTCGACGACGTCGACCAGCGACTCCCTGGCCTCTCGCGTCTCCTCGATCGCCTTGATCGTGATGACGGCCGAGACCATGAAGACCAGCGCGATGCCCACCCCGGCGAGCGTGAACCAGCGTCCCACCGGAAGGTTCCCGAACCCCTTCGCGGGGGTGAGCGCGGGCAGGGGGCGAGGACTGAGGCCGTGATCCGGGCGCTCCGAACGGTCAGGACGGTCCGAACGGTCGGTCATCGTTTTCCGCTTCGAGAGATGAGCACGGTCGCCAGGTCGTCGCTGAGCGCGTCGCGGTTCAGCTCGATGACGCGTTCGATGAGCCGGTCGAGCTCGATCCCGCCCTGCTCCTGGACGAGCCTGAGCAGGCCCTCGGTGCCGAGCAGGTCGGGCCCGCCGCCCACGGTGGCCTCGATCAGGCCGTCGGTGTAGAGCAGCAGCGACCAGTCGTCGCCGAGCGGAACGTCGATCGCCGTCCACTGGACGTCCTGGAAGATTCCCAGCGGGGGCCCCGAGGGGGTGCCGGGCACCACGCCGATCACGCCGTCGCGGATCAGCAGCGGCGGCGGGTGGCCGACCACGTGCATCCGCGCCCGGTCGAGCGTGGGGTCGATCGTGGCGATGCACAGGGTGGTGAAGATCTCCGCTGACTTGCGCTCCAGGCGGAGCACCGACTCCAGGGTGCCGAGCAGCTCGTTGCCGGTGTGGCCGGCCAGGACCAGGGTCCGCCAGGCGATCCTGAGCGCGACACCCAGGGCGGCCTCGTCGGGGCCGTGCCCGCACACGTCGCCGACCACCACGTGGACGGCGCCGTCGGGGCTCTGCACGGTGTCCCAGAAGTCACCGGCCAGAAGGGCGCGCCTGCGCCCCGGCAGGTAGCGGGCCTGGTGGTCCAGGACCCCGGGGGCCAGCAGCGGGACCGGCAGGAGCCCGCGTTCGAGGCGGGAGTTCTCCTTGGTGAGCAGCTCGGCCTCGACCAGCCTGCGCTGGGCCAGGTCGGCGCGCTTGCGCTCTATCGAGTAGCGGATCGCCCGCGCCAGCAGGCGGGCCTCCACGTCCTGCTTGACCAGGAAGTCCTGGGCGCCGGCGGCGACGGCCTCCACGCCGACGTGGGTGTCGTTCAGGCCGGTAAGCACGAGCACGGCGGCGTGCGGAGCCATCGACAGCACCTGCTCCAGCGCCTCGAGGCCGGTCGCGTCGGGCAGGGAGAGGTCGACGAGCACGCACCGCACGTCCTCGGTGAGGCGCTCCCGGCTCTCGGCCATGCTGCGCACCCAAATGATCTTGGGTGGGTTGTCCGCCTCGCTGAGCAGTTCCTCCACGAGGAAGGCGTCGCCCGCGTCGTCCTCGATGAGGAGGAGTGTGAGCGTTTCATTGGCGGGGGCGGTCACTGACGCCTCTTCGTGAGATCGGGAGAACCTGTCGACGCTACGTAGAATAGTGTGACACCGGGACTTAGAGGGTGTTGATCAGTTCCCGTGATCCACGCGGCCGATATCGTGACCTGCCGCACGTCAGGAACGCGTCACAACGGCCGTCGAGCACCCGTCGAACGCCCGCCCGGGCATCCATGGCCGCGGCCCGGCCGCACGGCCCGCAAACCCCCGCCGTCGCACGCGGCGAGCGCCCGCGCCGCGTGCCGCGGTGACGGTTTCCTGAGCGGATCCGCCGGACGGGGGCGGGCTCTCGGTTACCGGTCCTCGGTGATCAGCTCTTGGCGACCGGCGACCGGCGACCGGCGACCGGCGACCGGCGACCGGCGACCGGCGACCGGTTCTCGGTGATCAGCTCTCGGTGATCAGATCGAGTCCCTGGGGGAGGCTGCCGTCGCGGGCGGCCTCGGTGAGGAAGAGGAGAAGGGCCGAGCGGAAGGCCTGCGCGGCGCGGGTGGGCTCGACGTCCTTGCGGTGCGCGATGGCTATGGTGCGGCGCAGCCCGGGGGGTGCCAGCGGCGTCCCGGACAGTCCCGGGCGGCCGTCCAGCACCATCGAGGGAACCAGTGCGATCCCCAGCCCGGCCTCCACGAAGCGCAGCACGGCGTCCATCTCGCCGCCCTCCACCGCGAACCTGGGCTCGAACCCGGCCTGCCTGCAGGCGCTGAGCGTCGCCTCCCGCAGGTCGTACCCGCGCCTGAACATCACCATCGGCCGCCGCCGCAACTCCTCGATGCGCACGTACGGCCGGCGGGGGTGATCGTTGGAGGGGGAGGCGACGACGAGGTTCTCCCGCAGGATCTCCTCGGTGACGAGGGCGGGATCGTCGCTGTGCAGCGGCATGATGATCAGCGCCAGGTCGAGCTGGCCGCGGGCGAGGGTGCGGACCAGGTCGCGGGAGCCGCCCTCCTCCACGAACAGCTCGATGCCGGGGTAGGCGTGGTGGAACCTGGCCAGCGCGTCGGCGAGCAGCCCGGCGCAGAGCGAGGGGGTCGCGCCCAGCCGGACCCGTCCCCGGCGCAGTCCCGCGAGCTCGCCGACCTCGCTCCTGGCGGTCTCGGCGTCGGCCAGCATCCTGCGGGCCAGCGGCAGCAGCGCCTCACCCGCCGGGGTCAGCGTGACGTTCCCCCGGGCGCGGCTGAACAGCGGCGCGCCGAGCTCGGACTCCAGGGCCTTGATCTGCTTGCTCAGCGAAGGCTGGGCGACGCGCATCCCCTCGGCCGCCTGGGTGAAGTGCCGGGCCTCGGCGACCGCCACGAAGTAGGCCAGTTGCTGGAGCTGCACGTTTCCCTAGCGTAGGGGCTCTTTCGCGTACGGTCCCCCCGGGTGTGCGCGTTGCCGGGGGGCGAGTCGCCGGGCGGGTGAGGTCCTGGGCGCCGAGGACCCGCCGGGGACCTCGAGCGTCTGGGATCCCGGACGCGGGACCCATAGCGCACGGGTCCTGCGGCCTCGGATCCGGGGCGGGCGGTGGCGTGCGAGACGATGTGAGGATTTGGCGGGGAAGTTGTGAGATTGCTCGCACCACCCCGGGGCCGCGGCCCCGGAAGCCGCAGGACGCAGAGTCAATAGCCGCAGGCTATGGAAACCACATCCATGATGACTTGGACGCCGGTAAACCCTCCTACCTAGCGTGACGAACGTGACTGCCACGATTGAGCGCGGATCCGCCACCGCGTCGGTGAAACCCACGGCGGACGCCCCAGTGAAGCCGGCGCCGCCCAGGCGGCGGGGCGGTTTCCTCCGCTCCTCCAACGGCAAGAAGGCCGTGATGGCCGTCACGGGCGCCTTGATGGTGCTCTTCCTTGTCGGCCACATGGTCGGAAACCTCAAGAGCTTCTTCGGCGCCGAGTCCTTCAACTCCTACGCGGCCTTCCTGCGGACCGTGGGCGAGCCGATCCTCCCGTACCGCACCCTGCTGACCGCCATCGAGATCGGGCTGGTCGTCACGGTCGGGCTGCACATGTGGTCGGCGATCTCCCTGGCCCGGCGGGCGCGCAAGGCCCGTCCGGTCAGGTACGCGGCCAGGCGCAAGTCCCGGGCGAGCGGCTACGCGGTCCACACCATGCGCTACGGCGGCGTCGTCATCGTGCTGTTCGTGGTCTACCACCTGCTGGACCTGACGTTCGGCGCGGTCAACCCGGCGGGTGCCGGCTCCACCCCGTACGAGCGCCTGGTCGAGGGCTTCGCGCCGTCCCGCTGGTGGATCACCCTGTTCTACGTGCTCGCGGTCGTCATGGTCGGCCTGCACCTGCGCCACGGCCTGTGGAGCGCCTTCCAGACGCTCGGCCTGGCGGGCCGCCGCAGCTACCGCTCGCTGAAGGCCACCGCCACGGGCCTGTCGGCGCTGCTGGTCGTCGGCTTCCTCGCGGTCCCGGTCGCGGTCGTCATCGGAGTGATCAAGTGAGCGGGGCCCGGCGTGACGGGCACGACGGCGTACGAGGAGCGGATCTCCCGTACGGCGGACGAGAGGCGGACCTTCCGCATGGCGAGCGAGGAGCGGTGAGCGGGGCATGACCACGGGATACACGGGATACACGGAGGGCGCGCCGATCCGCGACACCAAGGCCCCCGACGGCCCGATCGAGGACCGCTGGGAGAAGCGCAAGTTCGGCGCCAAGCTGGTCAACCCGGCCAACAAGCGCAAGCTCAACGTCATCGTCGTGGGCACGGGGCTGGCGGGCGGCTCGGCCGCCGCGACGCTCGGCGAGCTGGGCTACAACGTCAAGTCCTTCTGCTACCAGGACACGCCCCGGCGCGCGCACTCCATCGCGGCCCAGGGCGGCATCAACGCGGCCAAGAACTACCGGGGCGACGGCGACTCGATCTACCGGCTGTTCTACGACACGGTCAAGGGCGGCGACTTCCGCGCCCGCGAGTCCAACGTCTACCGGCTCGCCCAGGTCAGCGTGAACATCATCGACCAGGCCGTGGCCCAGGGCGTGCCGTTCGCCCGCGAGTACGGCGGCCTGCTCGACACCCGCTCTTTCGGCGGCGCGCAGGTCTCCCGCACCTTCTACGCCAGGGGTCAGACGGGCCAGCAGCTGCTGCTCGGCGCGTACCAGGCGCTGGAGCGGCAGATCGCGGCAGGAACCGTCGAGATGCACACCCGCCACGAGATGCTCGACCTGATCGTCTCCGACGGCCGGGCGCGCGGCGTCATCGTCCGCGACATGGTCACCGGCGAGATCGAGCGGCACCTGGCCGACGCGGTCGTGCTGGCCAGCGGCGGGTACGGCAACGTGTTCTTCCTGTCGACCAACGCCAAGGGCTGCAACACCACGGCGATCTGGCGGGCGCACCGGCGCGGCGCGATGTTCGCCAACCCCTGTTACACCCAGATCCACCCGACCTGCATCCCGGTCAGCGGCGAGTACCAGTCGAAGCTGACCCTGATGTCGGAGTCGCTGCGCAACGACGGCCGCGTGTGGGTGCCGCTGGAGCGGGGCGACACCCGCCCGGCCTCGGAGATCCCCGAGGAGGAGCGCGACTACTACCTGGAGCGCATCTACCCGGCGTTCGGCAACCTGGTCCCGCGCGACATCGCCTCCCGCGCCGCCAAGAACGTCTGCGACGAGGGCCGCGGCGTCGGCCCCGGCGGGCTGGGCGTCTACCTCGACTTCGCCGACGCGATCCGCCGGCTGGGCCGCGACGCGGTGGAGAAGAAGTACGGCAACCTCTTCGAGATGTACGAGCGCATCACCGGCGAGGACCCCTACGCCCAGCCGATGCGCATCTACCCGGCCGTCCACTACACGATGGGCGGCCTGTGGGTGGACTACGACCTGCAGTCCACGATCCCGGGCCTGTTCGTGATCGGCGAGGCCAACTTCTCCGACCACGGCGCCAACCGCCTCGGCGCGTCCGCGCTGATGCAGGGCCTGGCCGACGGCTACTTCGTGCTGCCGACCACGATCGGCGACTACCTCGCGAACGGTCCGTACGGCGAGGTCGACGAGGAGGCCGTGGCCGAGGCCGAGGTCGCGGTGCGCGAGAAGATCGCCAGGCTGCTGTCGAACGACGGGGACCGCACCGCCGACTCCTACCACCGCGAGCTGGGCAAGATCATGTGGGACTACTGCGGCATGGAGCGCACCGAGGAGTCGCTGCGCAAGGCCCTGGAACGGATCCCCGAGCTGCGCGAGGAGTTCTGGAGGAACGTGAAGGTCTCCGGCGAGGCCGGAGAGCTCAACCAGGCGCTGGAGCGGGCCGGGCGGGTGGCCGACTTCTTCGACCTGGCCGAGCTGATGTGCATCGACGCGCTGCACCGCACCGAGTCGTGCGGCGGCCACTTCCGCGCCGAGTCGCAGGATGCCGACGGCGAGGCCCTGCGCGACGACGAGCACTTCGCCTACGTCGCCGCCTGGGAGTACGGGGAGCAGGGTCCGATCCTGCACAAGGAAGATCTCGACTACGAGTACGTCAAGATGAGCCAGCGGAGCTACAAGTGAATCTCACTCTCAAGGTCTGGCGGCAGAACGGTCCCGAGGACAAGGGCCGCATGGTCACCTACCGGGTCGAGGACGTGTCCCCGGACATGTCCTTTCTGGAGATGCTCGACGTCCTCAACGAGCGGCTCATCCTGGAGGGCGACGACCCGGTCGCCTTCGACCACGACTGCCGCGAGGGCATCTGCGGCATGTGCGGCATGGTCATCAACGGTGTCGCGCACGGCGAGCAGGTGGCCACCACCACCTGCCAGCTGCACATGCGGCACTTCGAGGACAACGCGGTCATCACCATCGAGCCGTGGCGCGCCGCGCCCTTCCCGGTGGTGAAGGACCTGGTCGTGGACCGCTCGGCGTTCGACCGCATCATCCAGGCGGGCGGTTTCGTCTCCGTCCCGGCGGGATCGGCCCCCGACGCGCACAGCGTCCCGGTGAAGAAGGCCGACGCCGACGCGGCGTTCGACGCGGCCACCTGCATCGGCTGCGGCGCCTGCGTCGCCGCCTGCCCGAACGGCTCGGCCTCCCTCTTCACCGCCGCCAAGATCACCCACCTGGGTCTGCTGCCGCAGGGCCAGCCCGAGCGCGACTCCCGCGCCAAGGCCATGGTCGAGCAGATGGACGCGGAGGGCTTCGGCGGCTGTACCAACACCGGCGAGTGCACGGCGGTCTGTCCCAAGGGCATCCCGCTGGACACCATCGCCCAGATGAACCGCGACTACCTGCGCGCCGCCAAGTAGGTTCCCCGGAGACGGGAGTCGCCCCTGTCGGGGGCGGCTCCCGTTTTCCCGTTCCGGATCGGGGTCGCCCCGGCCTGCCGCCGGCACGAACCGATCGCAGAGGAGAGAACCCGCGATGAGTCCCGAACCGACGCCGCCCCAGGCGGTCGCCGAGCGCATGGCCGAGCACATGGCCGAGATTCCCGGGGGGAGGACCTTCCTGCGGGACGAGGGGACGAAGAGGATCTGGAAGGTCGAGATCGAGGCCTTCCGGCTGGCGCCGCATCCCGTGACCCGCGAGCTGTACCGCGCCGTCCTGGGCGAGGTGCCCGCGAGTCCTGCGGGCCCTCGGACGCCGGTGACCGAGGTCTCCTGGATGGAGGCGGTCCGGTTCTGCAATCTCCTCTCCCGGACGGCGGGGCTCGACCCCTGTTACTCGACGGGCGACGACCGTGACGGGCAGGACGTGGTCTGCGACTGGGGTGCCGACGGCTATCGCCTCCCCTCCGAGGCCGAGTGGGAGTACGCGTGCAGGGCCGGGACCTCCGGCGTCCGCTACGGGGAGCTGGACGACATCGCCTGGCACCGGGGGAACTCCGGCGGCGAGGTGCGTGACGTGGCGACCAGGGCGCCGAACGCGTGGGGCCTCCACGACATGATCGGCAACGTGTGGGAGTGGTGCTGGGACGTCTACGACCCCGAGGTCTACGGTCCCTACCGCGTGTTCCGCGGCGGAGGCGCGTACGACCTCCCCCGGGGATGCCGGGCGTCGTGTCGCCGCAAGAGCCACCCGACCTTCCGCGTCGACGACCTCGGGTTCCGGCTCGCCCGATCCCGCTGAGCGCTCAGCGGGACACGGAGAACGGTGAGCGGCGAGGGGCGCCGGTGAGCGGGGACGGTGAGTGGCGACGCGCCCGCCCGCCGGCCGCGTACCCGGCCTCCCCAGCCGGTACGGCTAGCCGAGCTCGGCGACGATCTCCTGCCGCAGGCTCGCGGCGTCGAGGCCCGCGTCGGCCAGCACCTTGCTGCCCAGACCCTGTCCCTCGCGCAGGATGCCCAGGAGGATGTGGCCGTCGCCGATGTAGTTGTGCTTGAGGCTGATGGCCTCGCGCAGGGACAGCTCCAGGGTCTTCTTCGCCCGGGGGCTGAAGGGGACGTGGAAGCCGCCGAACACGCGGCCCCGCCGCTCGGTGTCGGGCCTGCGGTCCAGGGCGCCCGGCCCGAAGGCCGCCTCCACCTTCTCCCTGATGGCCGACAGGTCGATGCCGATCGACTCCAGAGCCTCGGCGTCGAGCGCGTCGCCCGGCTTCTGCGGGGTGAGGCGGACGACCGACCGGTAGGCGCCGTCGTGGTCGAGGCCGTGACGGCCCAGCACCCGCGCGGAGAGGCTTTCCGGCTGGTCGAGCAGGCCGAGCAGGATGTGCTCGGTGCCGATGACGTCGTGCCGCAGCCTGCGGGCGTTCTCCTGCGCGAGGGTCACCGCCTGGCGGGCCTCGCGGTGGAACCGTTCGAACATCGCTATCTCTCCCGTCTCAGCAAACCTCGGCCACCCGCGTACTTCTTGTGCACCGCCTGCCGGGTCACTTCCAGGCAGTGCGCGATCTCCTGCCAGGACCAGCCCTGGTCCCGTGCGTTCTCCACCTGGAGGGCCTCCAGCCGGTCGACCAGCGTCCGCAGTGCCCGCACGGCCCGCAGGCCCACGGCCGGATCGCGGCTACCGGCGTCGGATGCCAGTTGCGCCGTATCACTCATGTCGTCAATCTAAGTTGACATGAGCCATTTGTCAACTCTGATTGACGGCGACACGCCCGAGGGGCCGAAAATGATTTGCCTGGTCAGGGCGGAGTTTGTGACCCTTGCAGAGCCATGCGCTCCTTACCCGCCGCCGATCCCGGCGTTCCCGATGCCCGCAGCCCGGTCAGATACCTGCGGTGGGTGATCCGCATGCAGGGGGGCCCGATGGTCCTCGGCATCGTCTACGCCATCCTGTGGTGGCTCGCGATGGCGCTCGTGCCGTACGCGATGGGCAAGGGGATCGACGCCATCACGGCCAGGGACGTGTCGTCCCTGACCACCTGGGGCGGGGTGGTGCTCGCCCTGGGGATCGCGCAGGCCGTCACGGGCGTCCTGCGCCACCGGATGGCCGTCTACAACTGGCTGGCCGCCGCCTACCGGACCGTCCAGGTCACCGCGAGGCAGTCGACCCGGCTGGGCGCGACCCTGCCCAAGCGCATGTCCACCGGCGAGGTGGTCAGCGTCGGCAACTCCGACATCGCCCACATCGGCAACGCGGTCGACATCATGCTCCGGGGCAGCGGCGCGATCGTCGCCATCGCCGTCGTGACCGTCATCCTGATGAGCAGCTCGCCGCCGCTGGGCCTGACGGTCCTGGTGGGCCTGCCCCTCATGGCGGTCGCCGTCGCCCCCCTGCTCAAGCCGCTGCACCGCCGCCAGAACGCCCACCGCGACCTGCAGGGCGACCTGTCCACCCGCGCCGCCGACATCGTCACCGGCCTGCGGGTGCTGCGCGGCATCGGCGGCGAGCGGGTCTTCGCCGACCGTTACGGCGCCGAGTCCCAGCGGGTGCGTCACGCGGGCGTGCGGGTGGCCTCCGTCGAGTCCCTGCTGGAGGGCGCGCAGGTCCTGCTGCCGGGGCTGCTGGTCACCGGCGTGACCTGGCTCGGCGCCACCTTCGCGATGCGCGGCGAGATCAGCGCCGGTCAGCTCGTCGCCTTCTACGGCTACGCCGCCTTCCTGATCGCCCCCGTGCGCACCCTCACCGAGGCCGCCGACAAGCTGACCAAGGGGCACGTCGCCGCCCGCAGGGTGGTGCGCATCCTCGCGCTGCGGCCCGAGGTGGAGGGCGGCACCGGACGCTCCGAGGGCGGCCTGCTGCGCGACGTGGCCTCCGGGGTGGCAGTGCGCCCCGGCGTGCTCACCGCCGTCGCGGCGGCCGTTCCCGAGGAGGCGGCGACCATCGCCGACCGGCTCGGCCGCTACAGCGAGGGCGACGTCGACTTCGGCGACGTGGCGCTGGAGACCCTGCCGATCTCCGAGGTGCGCCGCCGCGTCCTCGTCGCCGACAACGACGCCAAGCTGTTCGCCGGGGTGCTCAGGGAGGAGCTCGACGTCACCGGCCGGGCCACGGCCGAGGAGCTCGGCCATGCGCTGCGGGCCGCGTGCGCCGAGGACATCGTCGAGGCGCTGCCCGGCGGTCTCGACGGGCGCGTCGCCGAGGCGGGCCGGGAGTTCTCCGGCGGCCAGCAGCAGCGGCTCCGGCTCGCCAGGGCGCTCACCCTCGACCCGGAGGTGCTCATCCTCATCGAGCCCACCAGCGCGGTCGACGCCCACAGCGAGGCGCGCATCGCCGACCGGCTGGCCAAGGCCCGCGCCGGCAAGACCACGCTGGTCTGCACGACCAGCCCGCTGGTGCTCGACCGCACCGATCACGTCATCTACGTCGAGGGAGGCGTCGTGCGCGCCGAGGGCACGCACCGGGAGCTGCTCGCCGCCCACCCGGGTTACACCGCCGTCGTCACCCGGGGGGAGACGTCATGAGCAGGACCCGGAGGGAGACGTCATGAGCAGGCAGATTCTGCCCGTCGCCGACCAGGCGCAGGTCCGGGCGTACGCCCGCAGGCTCACCCTGAAGTACCCCCGCGACCTGACCGTGGCCTTGCTCCTGCACGCCCTGGCCGCCGTCGCGGGCCTGGCGGTGCCGTGGCTGCTCGGCGGTCTCGTCCAGGGCGTCCATGACGGCTCCGGGATCGACGTCACCCAGGTGGCGCTGGCCATCGGCGGCTTCGTGGTCGCCCAGGCGGTGCTGGTCAGGTTCGCCGTCTACGCCTCCTCCAGGCTCGGCGAGAAGGTCCTCGCCGAACTGCGCGAGGAGTTCGTCGAGCGGGTGCTCGGCCTGCCGCTGTCCACGGTCGAGCGCGCCGGGTCGGGCGACCTGATCTCGCGGACCTCGCGTGACGTCGACTCGCTGTCGCGCACGGTGCGGCACGCCGTGCCCGAGACGCTGATCGCGCTGGTCACCTGCGTGATCACCGTCGGCGCGCTGGTGCTGGTCGGGCCGTTGCTCGCGCTGCCCTCGCTGCTGGCCGTCCCCATCCTGTGGATCTCCACCCGCTGGTATCTCAAGCGGGCCAGGGACGGCTACCTGCGCGAGAGCGCGGCGTACGCCGACATGACCGACGGCCTGGCCGAGACGGTCAACGGCGCTCGCGCGGTGGAGGCCCTGGGCCTGCAGAGGCGGCGCCACCAGCGCACCGACGCCGACATCGCCGAGTCGTGGGCGGCCGAGAGATACACGATGGGGCTGCGCACGGTCTGGTTCCCCTCGGTCGAGCTCGGCTACGTGATCCCGATCGTGGCGACGCTGGTCATCGGCGGCATCTTCTACATCCGGGGCTGGGTCTCGCTGGAGCAGGTCACCGCCGCCACGCTGTACGTCCAGCAGCTCATCGACCCGCTCGACCGGCTGCTCATGTGGATCGACGAGCTCCAGGTCGGCGGCGCCTCCATGGCCCGCCTGCTGGGCGTCGCCGAGGTGCCCGACGACCGCGAGGCCGGCTCCGCCGCCCCCGAGGGTAGCGAGCTGAACGCTGACGGCGTCCGCTACGCCTACCGCGAGGGCCACGACGTGCTGCACGGCATCGACCTGACGGTCAGGCCCGGCGAGCGGCTCGCCATGGTCGGCCCGTCAGGGGCCGGCAAGTCCACGCTGGGACGCCTGCTCGCGGGCGTCCACGGCCCCCGCACCGGCGCGGTCACGGTCGGCGGCGTCCCGCTGGTCGAGCTGCCCCTGGACGACCTGCGCGGCCATGTCGCCCTGGTGACCCAGGAGCACCACGTCTTCCGGGGCACCGTACGCGACAACGTGCTCATCGCCCGGCCGGACGCCGACGACGCGCGGGTCCGCGAGGTGCTGGAGGCCGTCAACGCCTGGGAGTGGGTCGAGGCCCTGCCGGAAGGACTCGACACGGCCGTCGGCTCCGGCGGCGAGGCCGTCCCCGCCGCCCAGGCGCAGCAGTTGGCCCTGGCCCGGCTGGTCCTGGCCGACCCGCACACCCTCGTCCTCGACGAGGCCACCTCGCTGATCGACCCCCGCGCCGCCCGCCACCTGGAACGCTCGCTCGCCGCCGTCCTCGACGGCCGCACCGTCATCGCCATCGCCCACCGCCTCTACACGGCCCACGACGCCGACCGCGTCGCGGTGGTGGAGGACGGCCGCATCAGCGAGCTCGGCTCCCACGACGAGCTGGTCGCGGCGGGAGGCTCGTACGCGGCGCTGTGGAGCAGCTGGCACGGAACCTCCAGGTGAGAGCGGGTTTCTGTGGCTCTCACCTGGAGGGCGCCGTCCCCGGTTCGTTCCGCCCGCTTCCCGGAAGCCGGGTCAGGGGGCGGCGAGGATCGGGACCTTGCGCTGGATGAGGGCGGCGAGGGCGGCATGGCCCTGCCGGTTGAGGTGCAGCACCGCGACGCCGCCCTCCTGGCCGGGGGCGAGGGCATCGAATCCCCGGTAGAACGGGTCGGTCGACTCGCACAGCGAGTGCCCGGCGAACTCGGGGCGCAGGGTCGTCGAGTTCAGGTGCGGGCCGACGAACCGGATGTTGACCCCGCGTGCTCTGGCGGCCTGCGCGGTCCTGGACAGGGTCGCGTCCAGCGCGCCGGAGACCTTCGCCCCCGCCAGACGCTCCTCGGGGCTGAAGACACCGGCGTCGCAGATCGGGTCGAGTTGTACGCCGGTGGCGTTCTGGCCACGGGTGACCGCCCTGCCGTACCCGGTCATGACGATCTGGGCGCGAGGGCTGCGACGCCTGATCTCGGTGAGGAGGCCGCTCAGGGACCGCTTCAGGGCGGGCATGCGGTCGAGGATCGCCGCGGTGGGCGCGCCCGTGCAGTCCGCCTGGACGCACACGTTGCCGTATCCGGCGAAGTCGACGTCGTTGCCGCCGATGTTCAGCGTCACCAGATCGGTGTTCCGGCGGAGCGCGTCGAGCTGCGGGGGTTCTCCCTTGAACGTCTGCCGCAGATCCTGGATGGCCGCGCCGCTGCACATGACGTTGGTGAATTTCACATTCGTGCCGCGCTGCCGGAGCTCCTCGACGAGGATCGCGGAGGAGGAGTTGCGGCTGCGGTAACAGGTCCCCTCGGTGCCCGGCTCGTAGTCTCCGGCTCCCGTGCCGGATCCGTAGGAGTCGCCCAGCGCCACCACGTCGAAGGACGGTGTGACACCGGCCGTCGCCGCGGCGGCGGGAGCCGTCGTCCCGGCGGCCAGGACGAGGCCCGCGAGGCCTGCGGCGATTCTCGTGCGAGTGACCATCATCAGTGGTGGATCCTCCCGTGAAGACGACGAAGGCCACGGCGACAGGAACTACCCCACCCCCGTGGCGCCCCCCCTGCGAAGCGTGCATTCGTGCCGATGCGTCCATGGTCCGGAACCTGGTCTGGAGGACAAGGAATCCCGTCTGCTGTACGGACCACTCGCGACCGGTTTGGGCACTTATGTTAGGACCGTCGTGTTGACGAAATCTTGAAAGACGGCAGATCCGGTATAGCGGTCCGTCCGCAATGGCCGGGAGAGGCGTGTCTGGCGGGGCCGAAGCGTTTCAGTCCGGGAAGCTACACTTTCGCCCCATGGGTATAGGCCGCATCGTCTTTCTCACCTTTGGCTGCATGGTGCTGTGCGTCGCCTTCTTGCTGGCCATGGACGAGGGGGATCCCATGAACATGCCACGGGCACAGGTCTTCGCGCTGGGGGGTGTCGCGTTGATGGTCGCCGGCGCCGCCTGCGGAGCCGCGGAGCGCCGGACCGCTCGCCTTCCGCAGCCTCCCCCGCAGCCCCCGGCTCCGCAGCACTACCCACCGCAGGGGCACAACCCCCAGCAGGGTTACGCCCCGCAGGGCTACATCGCCCCGCAGGGCCACAACCTCCAGCAGGGCTACATCGCCCCGCAGGCGTACAACCCGCAGCAGGGCTACACGGTTCCGCTTCCTCCCGGCCAGAACCACTGAGGCCCTCGGTAAGGCTCAGGCCAGAGCCTTACCGAGGAGAGCTCAGGACAGCGCCTTCTTCAGGAAGTCGACCTGGAGCAGCAGCAGGTTCTCCGCCACGGCCTCCTGCGGCGTCATGTGGGTGACCCCCGACAGCGGCAGCACGTTGTGCGGGCGGCCCCCGGCCAGGAGCGCGGAGGACAGGCGGAGGGTGTGCGCGGCGACCACGTTGTCGTCGGCCAGGCCGTGGATCAGCAGGAGGGGGCGGTCCAGCTTCTCCGCGTCGGCGAACAGGGACGAGGAGTCGTAGTGGCCCTCGTCGGGGTGGCCGAGGTAGCGCTCGGTGTAGCAGGTGTCGTACAGGCGCCAGTCGGTCACCGGGGCCCCGGCGACGGCCGCGTGGAACACGTCGGGGCGGCGGAGCACGGCCAGGGCGGCCAGGTAGCCGCCGAACGACCAGCCCCTGATGCCGACCCGCGACAGGTCCAGGTCGTCGGGGAACCGCGCGGCGGCGCCGTGCAGGGCGTCGATCTGGTCCTCCAGGACCGGGGTGGCCAGGTCGTGCAGGACGGCCCGCTCGAACTCGGGGCCGCGGCCCGGGGTGCCCCGGCCGTCGGCCACGACCACCGCGAAGCCCTGGTCGGCGAACCACTGGCTGGTCAGGTGCGCCCCGGCCGCGGCCAGCACGCGCTGGGCGTGCGGTCCGCCGTACGGGTCCATGAGGACCGGCAGCCTCGCCGAGCCGGGCACGTGCCCGGTGGGCAGGAGCACGGCGGTGGCCAGGTCTCGCTCGCCCGCCCTGATCAGGGAGACCCGCAGGTCCAGATTGGGGCGCTCGGCGTGCGAGGTGATGTGGCCGCGGGGCGTGCCGTTGTGCAGGACGCGGGTGACCGAGCCCTCGCTGTCGAGGGTCTGGCCGGTGATCACGAGGGTGCCGCCCGCGGTGTGGCCGCTGTAGACGCCGCCCTCGGCCGGGCTGACAAGGGTGATCTGGCCCCTCCGGTAGGCCCAGACGGCGATCTCGGTGGGCTCCCCGCTCGCCCGGAAGAGCACGGTCTCGCCGTCGATGTCGAGGATCTCGCGGACCTGGAGGGTGGGCGGCGTGACGGGGGAGTCGCCGACGATGAGGCGGTGGCCGCCCTCCGAGGTGGCGGCCCAGACGAGGCTGCCGTCGGACAGGTGGCCGGGGACGCCGGTGACGACGTCGACCCAGGCGGGGTCGGTGTCCTCGCGCACGACCGTGGAGGTGCCGGTGGCCGGGTCGACGTCGAGCAGCCGCATGGTCCGCTGGTCGCGCGTCATGGTGACGATCGACAGGCCGTGGGCGTCCCAGGTGGCGTTGACCAGGTACTCGTCGTCGAAGGGCACGGCGATGCGGGCCCCGTCGAGGGTGAGGACGAAGAGCTCGACCCCGGCGTTGGGCGTGCCGGCGGCGGGGTAGCGCTGCTCGGTGGCGGGCCGGGCCGGGTTGGCCGGGTCGGCGATGTGCCAGCGCTGCACCGGCGACTCGTCGGCCCGCTCGACCAGGATCGCGTCGCCGGACGGCGACCACCAGTAGCCCCGCATGCGGTTCATCTCCTCGGCGGCGATGAACTCGGCCAGGCCGTACGTCACCTCCGGGGACTCGGGGCGGGCCAGCGCGTGGTCGACCTCGTCCTCCAGGTCCTGGATGTGGAACGCGCCGCCGGTCACGTAGCCGACGTGGACGCCGGTGGGGGACATCCGGGGGTCGATCACCGGCCCGGAGGTCTTCAGCCGCCGCACATGCGCGGTCTTCAGGTCGACGACGTAGAGACCGCCGGAGAGCGCGAACGCCGCGACGGTCACCGCGGCGTCGGTGCTGTATCCGACGATGCCCCCGGCCTGTTCCCGGCTCCGCTCGCGGCGCGCCCGCTCCTCGGGCGGCAGGTCCTCCTCGTCGGCCGCCAGGGCGCGCGGATCGACGATCAGCCGTTCCGCGCCGCTGAGGACGTCGTACTCCCACAGGCAGGTCACCGGGTCGAAGCCGCCCCTGCTCCGGAGGAACACGACGCGGTCACCGCCCGGGGCGATCGTGAAGCCGCGCGGCACTCCGAGGGTGAATCGACGGGTTCTGGCGTGCAGGCGAGGGAAGCTCTCACTCATACGAGCCATCTTGCCAGTTCCGCATCGAGTGTCTTGTTTCCGAGGCGCGGACGGACCGGGAATCCGGCGTTCCGCACGATGGGCGGCGTCGATACCCTCGGACGCATGACTGATCGGCGCCTGATGCTCGTGCACGCCCATCCGGACGACGAGACGATCGGCAGCGGAGCCACCATGGCCAGGTACGCCGCCGAGGGCGCGCACGTCACGCTGGTGACCTGCACCCTGGGGGAGGAGGGGGAGGTGATCCCCCCGGAGCTCGCCCACCTGGCCGCCGATCGCGACGACACCCTGGGCGGGCATCGCGTCGGGGAACTCGCCGCGGCCTGCGCGGCGCTCGGCGTCACCGACCACCGGTTCCTGGGCGGTCCCGGTCGCTGGAGGGACTCCGGCATGATGGGCGTCGCCTCCAACCACCGGGCGAACGCCTTCTGGCGGGCCGATCTGGACGAGGCGGCGGGCGAGCTCGTGAGGATCATCCGCGAGGTGCGGCCCCAGGTGCTCGTCACCTACGACGAGAACGGTTTCTACGGTCACCCCGACCACATCCAGGCCCACCGCGTCGCCTGGCGGGCCGTCGAGCTGGCCGCCGACCCGGCGTTCGAACCGGTGTCCGGATCGGGGCCCGGAGCGGGGCCCGGAGCGGTCTCCGGACCGAAGGCCGGATCGGGGTCCGAACCCGGATCCGGATCGGGCTCAGGTGCGGGCGGGCCGTGGCGGGTCGCCAAGATCTACCACACCGCCATGCCCCGATCCGTGATGTACAGGACCGAGGAGGCGATGCGCGAGAGGGGCGCCCCCTTCCTCGCCGAGCCGGTCGACGACCTGCCGTTCGGCTGCGAGGACAAGGACGTCACCACCGAGATCGACGCCCGCGCCCACGTCGGCCGGAAGATCGACGCGATGCGGGCGCACGCCACCCAGATCAGCGTGAGTCCGCCCTGGTTCGCCCTGTCCAACAACGTCGGCCAGGAGGTGCTCGGGGTCGAGCACTTCATCCTCCGCTCCGGCGCGCCGGGGCCCGCCGGTCCCGGCGCGCCGATCGAGGCGGGAGGGCTCGGCGAGCCGTACGACCGTGAGGACGACCTCTTCGCCGGGATCCACTAGCCTCGATGCTTGTGATGGAGCAGGTACCAGGTGTGCGTGAGCCCTCGGAGACGGTCGTCACCGTGGCGGCCAACGCCGTGCTCGTCATGCTCGGGCTCCTGGCGGGCGTCCTCGGCGGGTTCCAGCACTCCTGGTACGTCAGGCCCGTCCCGGTCTCCGCCATCGGCTGCCTCGCCCTGCTGTTCGCGGTGACCTACGGGGCGGGCCGGATGACGCACGGCAAGGCGGCACCCCTGTCGTTCACGGCGGGCTGGGCGCTGGTCACCGTGATCTGGATCTCCGCACGGCCGGAGGGGGACCTGGTCATCGCCAACGACCTGTCCGGCTACCTCTACCTCTACGGGGGCCTGGTGGCGGTCGTGACGGGGGTCCTGCTCTCGCCGTCGGCCGCCGTGGCCGGGTCGTGGCTGCTCACCCCGCACGGGTACGGCTCCGGACCGCGATCCTCGCCCGTACCGCAGGCACCGCCGGGCCCGCATGCACCGCATGCACCGCCCGGCCCGCAGGTCCCGCCCGTACCGCCGGGCCCGACCGCTCCCTGACAGCCTCGTCACACGCGAGAAAAGCCGGGAAAAGCTGGGAAAGGCCAGGAAAGGCCAGGGAAAGCCACTGTCGCCGGTCGGCCGGATGACGCACAATCCCGGTATGCGGCGGTTGCATCGGGTACGGCGGACGCTCAACTACGTCAACCTGTCCACCCCACTGGGGCTGCTCCTGGCACGCCTCGGCCGTGCCCGGGTGACCGCCGGGCCCGACGGGCTGATCCTGGCGTACGGCTACCGCTTCCGGTTCCCGATCGCCTCGGCGTTCACCGTGGGTAACGTGGTGCTGACCAAGCACCCGGAGGGGTTCCTCACCGGCGCCCTGCTCAGGCACGAGGACCGGCACGCCTCCCAGTACATGTGCTGCGTGGGCCTGCCGATGCTCCCGCTCTATCTCGTCGCGGTGGTCGTCTCCATGATGATCTGCGGCAACCAGGCCTCGTGGAACCTCTTCGAGCGGCTGGCGAACCTGGAGGACGGCAACTACACCCGCAGATCTCCCTGGTGGTTTCACACTAGACCCCCGCAAAAGGAATGAATCTCTCTGGGAGGGGATCTACAAGGGGTGAGCTGTTGATGACCGAAGGGGGCCGCCCATGTCACAGACATCCCACCCAGCAATCGCCTCCCACGTGCCCGCGGAACCCGAAGGCCTTCTCGAAGAGTCCCCGCGGCGTTCCGGGTGGTCGGCTCGCTTCACCACACGACCGGTACGCGCGCTCAGGCAGCTGGGCCGGACCGCCGGCAGGGCGGTCCGGGATCGGCCCGCCGAGCGGCGGGCCGCGGTACCCGGGGCGGCACCCCGCCCTCCCGAACTCCCCGAGCGATCCGCGCGATCCGGGCGATCCGCGCGGCCGGTGCCCTACACACGGTCCGCGCCTCCCGTGCGACCGGCGCCGCCGAGGCGGCCCGAGCCCCTCCCGCGGAGGTCGTGGCCGGGTGGTTTCAAGGACCGGCTGACCTCGCCGATCCCGACGTTCCAGGAGCTGCTGGCGGTCGCCTGGCACGGCACGCTCCGGCCCGGCGTCGGGGACGAGGACCGCATCCCGGTCCACCGGGACGGACTTCCCCTGGCGACGGGTACCGACGCGGTCGTCACCTGGGTGGGACACGCGACGTACGTGGTGCAGATCGGCGGGCTGACCATCCTCACGGACCCGGTCTGGGCGAGGAAGATCGCCGGCATTCACCGGCCCCGGCTCACCCCGCCCGGGGTCGCGTGGGCGGACCTGCCCCGGATCGACGCCGTGGTGATCAGCCACAACCACTACGACCACCTGGACGCGCGGACCGTGCGGCGGCTGCCGCGCGCTACGCCCGTCCTCGTGCCGGCGGGGCTCAGGTCCTGGTTCACCCGGCGTGGGTTCCGCGACGTCACCGAGCTCGACTGGTGGGAGAGCACCTGGGTGGGCGGCGTCCGCTTCGACTTCGTCCCCGCCCACCACTGGAGCCGCCGGTCGGTGTGGGACACCTGCAAGTCCCTCTGGGGTGGCTGGGTGATCGCCTCCGACGACCAGACGATCTACTTCGCCGGCGACACCGGGTACGGTGAGCGCTTCGCCCAGATCGGGGCCCGCTATCCGGGAGGCATCGACCTGGCCCTGATGCCGGTGGGGGCCTTCGAGCCCCGCTGGTTCATGAAGGCCGCGCACGTCGATCCCGCGCAGGCCGTACGGGCCTGCCAGGACGTGGGAGCCCGCCGGATGGCGACCATGCACTGGGGCACGTTCGTGCTGTCCGGGGAGTCGCTTCTCGCGCCGGTGGAGGAGGCCAGGGTGGCCTGGGCGGAGGCCGGGCTGGACCGCGCCGACCTGTGGGACCTCGCCATCGGGGAGTCCCGCGTCCTGACGTCCTGATGACCTGACGTCCCGCGTCCTGACGGCGGGCGGCCCGAAGGGCGGGCCGCCGGACCGCGGACGCGCTCGTCCCGCGGCCCGGAAGGGCCTTTGCGCCGTCAGGGGCTGAGCGTCAGGGTGTGGGTGGCGGCCTTCTCGACGGAGTCCCGGCGGGCGAGCATGGGAACGGTCTCGCCGTCCGCCCACAGCGGCGCCTGGTCCCAGTAGTTGTCGTGGAACGCGTGACCGGAGGCGCCGGTCAGGTTGATCCACCGGGATTTGTCCAGATCCGCCAGGTCCACCACCATCCGCATGGACGGCAGCCAGCTCACCGCGTAGCCGTCCCGCACGTCCCACCCGGCGGCGTTGACCGCGTCGTCGCTGCCGGACACCGGGAACGGGCCCCGGTTGAACAGCCACTCGATCGGGCCGATTCCCGAGGTGCCGAAGCTCTGGTGGACGAGCTCCAGGGAGTGCAGGTCGCCCCAGCGCCAGTCCTTGACGTTCGGGCCGAGCAGGTCGTTCAGCTCGTCGTAGGCCCTGGCCATCGCCCGCCGCAGCATGTCGTCGCGGGTCTCGGCGCCCGGGGTGGCCGTGTCGTTCCAGAACGCGTCGTCCGGTTTGTCGAGCATGACCCGTACGACCTCGAACCAGCGGTCGCCCCCCTGGGGCTGGGCACCCTCGGGAAGATCGTCGTTGAAGGTCTCGACGAGCAGGTGCCGCCAGACGGCGTTGAAGTACATGGCGGGCCCCGACTCCGCGCCCTGCGTGCGATCCCACTCGCGCAGCAGCTCGCGGGCGTCCTTGGCGGGCCCGGCCATCTCGACGTCCAGCAGCTTGGGCACCAGGAACCGGGCGAGGCCGTTGTCGCTGTCCTGCTGCAACTCGCTCATCGCGGCCACGTCCACCTTGCCGCCGTCCTTCACCGCCTCGCGGAGGCGGTTCAGGATGCGCTGGGAGCGGTATCCGTACGCCCAGTCCTTGGTGAGGGTGTACGGGTAGCGGGTGGGGTCGACGACCGCGTTGTTCGCGGTCACGATGTAGCCCTCCGGCGGGTTGTAGAGGCTGGGCAGCTCGTTGAAGGGGATCGTCGACTGCCAGGAGTACTCGCCGGTCCAGCCGGGCACCGGCCAGGTGCCGTCGCCGCGGGTCCGCACCGGGATCCGCCCGGGGGCCTGGTAGCCGATGTTGCCCGCGGTGTCGGCGTAGACCAGGTTCTGCGCGGGCACCTCGAACCTGCCGGCTGCGGCCCTGAACTGCTGCCAGTCCTGCGCGGTGTTCAGCGCGAAGATCGCGTCAGCGGTCCGGCCGGGCTCCAGGGCCGTCCACTTGAGCGCGACCGCGTCGGCCTGCTCCTTGAAGACCGCGTCCATGCCCGGGAGCGTGTTCCTCACGTTCTCCATGACGTCGGAGATGATCGGCCCGTGTATGGTGTCGCGCACCTTGAGCCGTACGTCGGCGCCGCCGGCCACCTTGATCGTCTCGGTCCTGGTGGTCAGCGGCTTCCAGTCGCCCATGAACAGGTACGAGTCGTTCCTGACCCGTTCCATGTAGAGGTCGGCGACGTCCGGGCCCAGGTTGGTGAAGCCCCAAGCGATCTTGTCGTTGCGGCCGATGACCACGCCCGGCACGCCGGAGAAGGTGAACCCGGTGACGTCGAACGGGCACTCGGCGCTCTTGACGCGGCAGTGCAGCCCGGCCTGGTACCAGACCGAGGGCATGCCCGGCCCCAGGTGGGGGTCGTTGGAGAGCAGCGGTTTGCCCGACGCGGTGTGCTCACCGCCGACCACCCACGAGTTGGAGCCGATGCCGTGGCCGCCCGCCGGGTCGCCCATCAGGCTCGGCACCGCGCGGATGGCCTCGGCCGCCCGGGTCAGCGCTCCCGTCGCCGGAGCCACCCCGGACTGCTCGGTGTCGACCTTCTTCGGCTCCTGGCCCTGGTCGAACCCGCGCTCGCCGACCGAGCCCCGGGTGACGATCGGCTGGTGGGTGCCGTACGGGTAACCGGGCCAGAGCTGTTCCACCCGGCCGCGCGGCAGCTTGCTCGCCGCGAGTGCCCTGCCGATCTCGTCGGCCATGTTGGAGCGCAGGTCCCAGGCCATCGCCTTGAGCCAGGCCAGCGAGTCGACCGGGGTCCACGGCTCGGGCCGGTAGTCCGGGCTGGTCGCCCGCAGCAGCACGTACTCCAGGCTCCTGTCGGCGAAGCCGTCGTTGCGCGCCATCCAGGCGTTCACCCCGCGGGCGTAGGCGTCCAGGTAGTGCCGGGTCTGCTCGCCGAGCAGCGGCAGCTCCTTCTCGGCCACCTTCCGCCAGCCCATGGTCCGGATGACTTTGTCCTCGGTCAGCGTCGCCGAGCCGAACATCTCCGACAGCCGCCCGGCGGTCACGTGGCGGCGGAAGTCCATCTCGAAGAAGCGGTCCTGGGCGTGCACGTAGCCCTGGGCCAGGAACAGGTCGTCGGGGGAGTCAGCGTAGATGTGCGGGATACCCGTCTTATCGCGATATACGGTGACTTTCCCCTTCAAGCCTTTCACCTTGAGCTCGCCTTCGAGCTGCGGGAACGACGCCCGCACGCTCCACACGCCCGCTCCGGCGAGTAGCAGCCCGAGCACCAGAAACACGGTGAGCACCCGTGCCAGCCACGTGAGCGGGCGGGGCATCCAGGCGTACGGGCGAAACCTCACAAAAACCTCCTAGGCGACAAGCTCCCGCAAGTGTGGCATCACCCCCGTGGTGTCGGCGCAGCCGTAATTGTGAAGATGCACGCATGAGACTTTCCACGGCCGACCTGGTCGACGCCCACGGCTCGGCGGTCGCGAGCTGCCTGACCCAGTTCCGCTCCTACGGCCCGAGTCCCCGGTTCGCCGGGCCGATCGCGACCGTCCGCTGCCTGGAGGACAACGCCCTCGTCAAGCGGGTCCTGGCCACCCCGGGCGAGGGCCGCGTGCTGGTCGTGGACGGCGCGGGTTCCCTGCGCACCGCCCTGATGGGCGACGTCATCGCCGCCTCCGCCGTCTCGCACGGCTGGTCCGGCGTCGTCGTCAACGGTGCCGTCCGTGACACGGCCGCCCTCGCCGGACTGGACCTGGGGGTCAAGGCACTCGGCTCGAACCCGGCCAAGAGTGCCAAGGGGGGCACCGGCGAACTCGACGTGCCGGTCACCTTCGGCGAGGTCGTCTTCACCCCCGGCGCCTGGCTCTACAGCGACGAGGACGGCATCCTCGTCAGCCCCGCCGAACTCTCCTGAGGGTCTTTCCGCGACCTTGGTGGGCCCCTCCTGACCAGGGGCCTTTCCTCGGAACTTTCCTGAGGGTCTTTCCGCGACGTTGAGGGGCCCCTCCTGACCAGGGGCCTTTTCTCGTTCCCGAAAGAGTTCCCGCGCCTTTGGCGGGCCGCTCCGGCGGGGCCCGGTCTGACGGCCGGGCGTCGGACGTCAGATCGGGCCGATTCCCCAGTGGTGCACGGCGCGGTCGCCGGGGGCCAGCCGGATGACGTCCTCGCCGGTGCGGAAGGCGTTCGGCGGGCAGGTCATCGGCTCCACCGCCAGCCCCTGGCGGCGGTGGCCCTCCGGCAGGGTGTCGCCGGTGTAGAGCTGGAGCCACTCGACGCCCTCGCCCGCCCACAGCTCGACCCCGGTCCCGTCCGGGCCGGCCAGCGTGACCCGCACCCGCCCGTCGGCGCCGCGCTCCAGGCCGGTGAACGCGGTGTCGAGCTCCGTCCCGCCGATCGGGCGGGCGGTCCTGAAGTCGTACTCGGTGCCCTTGACGTCGCGGCGGCCGGTGGGGATCTTCCGGTCGTTCACCGCGATCCACTGCTCGGCGGGGAGCTCGAGCACGGCGTCGTCGAGGGCGCAGAGGGCGCCGAGGGACAGGTAGGGGTGGGCTCCGAAGCCGTACGGCGCGTCGCCGGCGCCGACGTTCTCCGCGCCCACCTCGACCTCCAGGCCGTCGGCGCCCAGGGCGTACCGGATGGAGAGGTCGAGGACGTGCGGGTAGCCGAGCTGGGGGAACAGCCGCAGCCCCAGCCGGATCGAGGCGTCGTCATGGGACAGGACCTGCCAGGGGAACGAGCGGGAGAAGCCGTGGATCGCGTTGCCGGTCTTGGGCTCGCTCAGCGCGAGCTGCCGGTCCTCGCCGTCGAAGGTGTAGCGGCCGTCCTCGACCCTGTTCGGCCAGGGCAGCAGCGGCAGCCCCGCCCCGCCGAGCGGGGACTGGTCCTCGGGGAAGTCGACGACGAGCGGCCTGCCGTCCAGGGTGAGGCTTCTGAGGCCCGCCCCGAGCTCGGTGATGACGGCCTGGAAGCCGCCGGCCGCGATGGCGTGTTGGGCGCCGGTGGGCGCGATGTTTGTCACCCGGCAATTCAACACCTAACGCCCGGCGCTTCCCGTCCACATCGCCCCTACCCGCCCTCGGCCCCGCGCGTCGCCCGCCCGCGCCGCGGGTCTCCCGGGCCTGGCACGTTCCCGCCGTTCCTACAGCACCGTCTCCAGGACCGTGGACCGCGCGGCGAAGCCGTTGGTCCGGTAGAAGCGGACGGCCGCCTCGTTGCTCGCGTAGGCGGTCACCCCGGCGTAGCGGGCGCCGTGGTGGCGGGCCCACTGCCTGAACTCCTCCACCAGCCTGGACCCGATCTTCCGGCCACGGTAGGACGGCTCGACGTACATGCTGCCGAGCGTCGCCACGGTGACCGGCCGCATCGCGGTGGGCCCGGACAGGGCCCCGGTCAGGTGGCCGACGATCCGGCCGCCGTCCTCGGCGACCATCACCAGGCGGTCCGGATCGTCCAGCGCGTCCACGAAACGGGCCCGCCCGTGCTCCTGGGGCCAGTTGACGTTCAGGGCGGGGTCACGGGTTCCGGCGTCCTCGGCGAACAGCGCGGAACTGCAGGCGACGATCCCGTCCACATCCGCGATCGTGCCGGGTCGTACGGCGACGACGATCTCACTCATGATCAGGACGCTATCGGTCGCGACCGACATTACGGGTGATCTGCTGCTTTCGTCCCTCCCGGCGGGGCGGCCGTCAGGACCAGGTCTGGCCCTCCGGGGTGTCGACGACCTTCACGCCGAGGGCGGCCAGCTCGTCGCGGAGGCTGTCGGAGGCGGCCCAGTCCCTGGCGTCGCGGGCCCGCGCGCGCCGCTCCAGCAGCCCGGCGGCGCCCTCGGGCAGGCTTCTCGGCCTGACCGCCCTGCCGATGTCGAGGGAGAGGTCCAGGGCGAGGACCTGGTCGAGGTGCAGGAACGCCTCGAAGCGGGAACCGGGGGAGATCGAGTCGTCGCGCTCCAGCTCGCGCAGGAGCCGCAGCGCCAGCGGGGTGTCGAGGTCGTCGTCGAAGGCGGCCTCGATCCGGGAGACCCGGTCGGCGGGCATCGGGCCGCTCGGCGACTCCGACCACTCGGCCACCTGGCCGCGCCAGCGCCGCAGGGTCTTGTCGGCGGCCCGCAGGGTGTCCCAGGTGAGGTTCATCTGCTGGCGGTAGCGGTGCTCCAGCAGCGCCAGCCGCACGGCCAGCGGGTCGAGGCCCGCGTCCGCCACATCCTTGAGCAGGACCACGTTGCCGGTGGACTTCGACATCTTGCGCCCGTCGAAGAGCAGGTGCTCGCCGTGCACCCAGTGGCGCACCACCTCGTGCCCGGCGGTGGCGTCGGACTGGGCGCGCTCGTCCTCGTGGTGCGGGAAGCGCAGGTCGATCCCGCCGGTGTGCAGGTCGATGTGCTCGCCGAGGAACCGCAGCGACATGGCCGAGCACTCGATGTGCCAGCCGGGGAAGCCGCGGCCCCACGGGGTCTCCCAGGTCAGTCCCGCCTCCGAGGGCTTCCACAGCGCCCAGTCGGCGTGGAACCGCTTGCGCGGGTCGACGGCCTCGATCCGGTGGCCCGGCCTCAGCCGGTCGAGCCGGTTGCCGGAGATCTCCCCGTACGTCGGGAAGGAGGCGGCGTCGAAGAAGACCGACCCGTCGGGCACCGCGTACGCGTGCCCCTTCTCGATCAGCTTGGCGATCATCTCGATCATCAGGTCGATCGTCTCGCTCGCCCGGGGCGAGTGCTCGGGCGGGCGGATGTTCAGCGCGGTCGTGTCCGCCACGAAGGCGTCCTCGTAGAATCGCGCGACCTCCAGGACGCTCCGCCCCTCGGCCCTGGCCTGGGCGAGCACCTTGTCCTCGCCCGAGGGGTCGATCGCGGTGTCGTCCACCAGGTGCCCGACGTCGGTGATGTTGCGGCAGGCCACCACCCGGACCCGCTGCCGCTCGCTGACCCGCCTGATCAGGTCCGACAGCAGGTAGGCCCGGAGGTTGCCCACGTGGGCCGACCGGTAGACGGTCGGGCCGCAGGTGTACATCCGCAGGGAGCGGGTCCCCTGGGGAACGATCCGCTCAACCCGGCGATTCCGCGTGTCATACAGGCTCAGCATGGGTCGAGCCTACGCAATCCTGTCCGGCCCCACCGCGTGGAAGCCCACCCGGGCCCGGTCGTGTCCGGGCCCGGGGCGCGACGCTCAGCCCTCGAGGAAGGCGAGGATCTCGCGGTCGCCCCGGTCGCGCAGGCGGGCGATCACCTCCTCGCGGGTGCAGCCCTCCGGCAGGCCGATGCGGGCGCCGATCAGGCGGATGCCCTCGGCCTCCGACGCCACCGGCGCCGTGTAGCCGATCAGGTGCAGCGCCCGGTTCAGCGCGGGCAGGGCCGGCGAGGCCGCGGGCAGGTAGCGGGTGAGCAGCTCGCCGCCGTCGGAGACCGTGAGGAAGACGTGGTCGCCCTCGGAGGCGTTGGCGGCGATCAGGACGGGGCGGATGGACCCCATGGTCGGCTGGTTGTGCCAGCTGATCACCACGTCGCCCGAGGGGGTGGAGGCGGTCAGCTGGCCGCCGGGGGCCATGCCCAGGTGCGCGGCGAAGCCGGTCGGCAGCGGGGAACCCGAGCCGCGCAGGTGCTCGGCGTTGACGTCCACCCGGTGCCACCAGCGCCCGTCGCGGCTGCGGAAGCAGCGCCGGGTCTCCGAGACGTCCCGGCGCGGCTGGTAGTCGGCCTGCTCGGCCCCGGCCACCCTGATCCACCCGCGCTGCGTGCGCTCGAAGCCGGGCCCGCCCGCGTACGCGCGGACCGAGCTCTCGCTCACGTCGTAGCGCCCGGTGAGGTTGGTGACGATCGTGTTGACCGACGCCTCGCCGTTGGACCGCTCGATCTCCCTGACGATCATCTCCCGGATGCCCAGATACTGCTCGCCGCCCCAGCGCGACAGCCCGTACTTGTTCCGGTCGACCCGCAGGAAGCGGTCGTCGGCGGTGAGCTGGTTGCGGATGCCGACGAGGCTGTAGTCCTCGCCGATGCGTTCCTGGATCTCCTCGGGCGTCAGCGGGCCGCCCGCCACCGCCAGCACGGCCTCGGCCTTGTCGTTGACGCTGCGCGGCCACGGGACCACGTGGTTCTCCAGCACCCGCAGCTGGGGCACCGCGACGAGCCAGCGCTCGGCCACGTCCTCGCGGATGCCGAGCTGGCTGGCCATCGTCACGGCCTCGTCCAGCGGGCGCGGCCCGTCGGTGAACAGCTGCCGGGTCTTCTCCCTGAGCTCGTCCGCCCCCCCGGCGACCAGCCAGCCGTCCACCTGCTCGTAGCCGGTCA
Source organism: Streptosporangium sp. H16 (assembly GCF_051918855.1). Classification (NCBI taxonomy): domain Bacteria; kingdom Bacillati; phylum Actinomycetota; class Actinomycetes; order Streptosporangiales; family Streptosporangiaceae; genus Streptosporangium; species Streptosporangium sp. H16. The sequence continues at coordinate 116,269 of NZ_JBPXMD010000009.1, read as the reverse complement.
GCAGGGTCCGTACGAACCGCCAGGAGGGGATGCCCAGCGTGGCCAGCTCGGTGCGGTGCCACGGCACGGCGGCGGCCAGGTCGTCGGCGGGCACGGCGGAGCCCAGCCGGCCCCGCAGCCACGACACGTGGGCGATCAGCGGCGCCGCGTCGTCCTTGGCGAGCCAGGCCTCGACGTGGTCGCGCAGGTCGCGCTCGATCTGCCGGATGCGCTCCCTGGTGACCGAGAACCGCTGGGCGAGGTCGTCGAGCGTGGCCCGCTGGGAGGCGTACAGCCGGTCCCTGGCGATGGCCCGCTGCCGCTCGTCCAGCGTGGCGAAGACCTCGTCGATCAGCTCGGGCAGCGGCCGGTCGGGCCGGGAGGGGCGGATCCTGGCGACGCTCTCCTCGGTGACCGGTTCGAGCAGTCGCTCCAGCACCCCGGTGAACAGCTTGTGCACCACCTCGCGGCCGAGCCCTTCGGGCGTGCGGACGCTCGCGGCGGGGTCGGCGAACCTGAGCAGGGGCAGAACGTCACCGAGCATCAGGTGACCCCAGCACGCCAGGGCGAGGTCGGTCAGGCGACCGGCGACCTCGGACGTCCCGATGGTCGAGCAGGCGGTGTCGAGCGGAAGCGCCTGCCACCACGCCTCGGGGAGGCGGGGGTCGGTCGCGATCGGCGCTACCTGGCCGGGAGAGGTCCAGCGCAAGGGTGGCGCGATGTCGCTCAGGCTGAGGTTCATTGAGGTCCAACCGGCAAAGGGGAATATATCCGCAGTTCAGACTATGTGGTCAGGTAGGAAGGAAGGGACTGGCCCGTCCGTAATGAGAAACGTAGAGGAGTTCCCTCGCCCGGGTGCAGGCCACGTAGAGCAGGCCGCGTTCCCGCTGGAGATCATGTGCTCTGGCGGCGGGATCCTCGCCGACCGGGGTCAGGGAGTCGGGGTCGGGCACGATCCCGTCGGCCACGCCGATCACCGCGACCCGCCGGAACTCCAGTCCTTTCATGGCGTGCAGTGTCGTCACCCGTACCCCCAGATCACGCAGAGCGAACCGTGCGTCACGCACGAGGCCGGCGGTCCTGGCGGCCACCGCTATCTCCTCGGGCGTCACGCCCTCATTCACCCACTGTCCCACCTGTGCCACCAGACCCGTCAGCTCATCCTGCGGTGAATCGTAGGCGCGGACCATCGGCCGGAGCCCGTGCCGGGTGCCCCTGAAGCCGTAAAGCTCCTGCACACCCTTGACGAGCCCGTCGGCGGGACCGCCCCCGCGCAACCGGACCCCCCAGGACAGGATCTCCCGGGGAAGCCGGTACGACACCCGCAGGCGCTGCTGGATCGCGTCGATCCCGACGGCGCCGAGCGTCACCCGCGTGTCGAAGATGCGCTGGTGCGGGTCGCCCACGATGAACATGTCGTCGCGGGCGTGCGGCACCGCCGCCCGCAGCAGCCGCCACTGCGCCGGGTGCAGGTCCTGCGCCTCGTCCACCACGATGTGCCGGTACGGCTCCCGCGCAGGCTCCGTCTCCTCCAGTAGGTCCCCGGTCGTCTGGCCGAGCAGCGTCGACGCCTCGGAGGCCAGCTGCAGCAGGGTCCGCTTGCCGCGCTCGCGCAGCTGCCCGGTGACGTGCTCGATGGCCTTCCACACCAAGGTGCGCTCCTCGGCCGCCAGCTCGACGCTGCGGCCCGGACGGGGGGCGTTCAGGTACTCGTCCAGGGTCCGCAGGTTCTGCGCCAGGACGACCTGCTCCCACTCGCGCAGCAGGAACGCCGGGCTGTGACCGGTCTCGGTCTCCTCCCAGAGCGCGGTCAGCTCGGCGGCGCCGACCAGGGCGGGCGGGCGGCCCTCGGCCTCGGCGACGATGCGGTGGGCCAGCCGGTCCACGTTGCCGACCTCGATCCGCTTGCGGATCACCTCGTCCTCGATCAGCTGGTCGAGCCTGGCCGCGAGCTCGGCGCTCAGCCCCTGGGAGAAGGTGACGAGCAGGATCTGCCCGCTCGCGCGCCCGGCCAGGTAGGCCGCCCTGTGCAGGGCGACGAGCGTCTTGCCGGTGCCCGCGCCGCCGGTGACCAGCGTCGGCTGCTGGTAGGACTCCCAGTACGCCAGCCGGTGCTGCGGCGGGTGCAGGAACACGCACCAGCCCGGCGCGTCGAGCACGCGGTTCAGCTCGCGCGGGTCGTCGGTGAAGACGGCGCGGTCCGGGCTGCGCAGGAGCGCGGCACCGAAGTCCTCGGGATTGATCGGCTCGGGGTCCGCGGCGACGGCGCGGCAGTTCTCCAGTTCCCGCCAGGCCCCGGCCATCGACTCGCCCCTGGCGAGCGCCGCCAGCGGCTCGTACTGCGTCGGGGGCAGCAGCGGTTCGAGTGCCTCCAGGGTGAGCTGGTCGGTGATCTGCCTGACCAGCGGCAGGAACCGGCCGTCGACCCCCAGCTCGGCCAGGTCGCTGTCGCAGAAGTCGGAGAACAGCCGCGTCGCGGACGCCTCGGCCGCCCTGCGCACCGCGGGCCGCACCCGGTCCAGCGCCTCGGCGTCCCACATCTCGACCACGCCCAGCGCCGTGTTGACGCCGAACCGGTAGCGCTGCGCGTACGCCCACGCCTCCGCGTCCGGCAGCACGGTCAGCAGCCAGTAGACGTCCCGCTGCTTGACCACGACGCCCCGGTGCCGGTCGGCCAGCCTCAGGGTCGCCACCCGGGGGTCCCTCGCCCCCCTGACCCGCTCGGGGTGCGGAGCGCCCGCCACGTTCTGCAGGAACCTGCGCGCCGAGACCACGACGTCCCGGCGCACCGGCTGGGCCAGGGCGCCGAGTTCGACGGGGAAGTCCGGGGAGATGGCGAGGCGGGGCATGGGTCAGGCCAACAGTGACAGGAGATCGCGGTCCCCGCGTTCTCGCAGCCGGGTGAGGAGTTCGGGGGTGGCCACGGGTCCCGTCATGCCGACCCGGGTGGCGATCACCCGCCCGGCCTGCTCGGGGGTGCCGCCCGTCGCGGTGTAGCCGACGAGCCGCAGTGCCCGCGCCGTCGCCTCCACCTCCTCGCCCGCGGCCGGCAGGTGCCTGGCCCGCAGCACGCCCTCGTCCGACAGGGTGAGGAACAGGTGGCTGCCCTCCTTGGCGCCCACGTCCTCCAGGAGCGTCATGAGCGACTCCAGCACGGGCCTGTCCTGCCAGCTGAGGACCAGCTCCCCGACCGCGCTGCTGACCGTACGGCCGTCACCGGGCGACATCCCGAGGTAGGCGGCGAACCCGCTGGGCAGCGGGCACTCGGCGCCCCCGAGGTGTTCCTGGGTGACGTCGATCCTCAGCCACCAGCGGCCGTCCGGCTGCCGGAAGCAGCGCCTGGTCAGCGAGACGTCCTTCAGCGGGCGGAACGGCGCCTTCCTCGGCTCCTGCCCGGAGCTCCCGCCGTTCGCCCCGCCGATCCCGCCGGCCCCGCCGCTCAGGTCGCCGGGCTTCTCCGCGGTCAGGGCCGGGGCGCCGTTCGAGCGCTGGGGAGGCCGCTCGCCCGCGCCGAGGATCCGGAGCTGCGGGACGTTCTCCAGCCACTCCTTGGACACCTCGGGGTGGATGCCCAGCGAGGAGACCATGTCGAGGGCCTTGTTGATGGTGAGCGGCGGCTTGGCGCCGCTGATCATGTCGCGGGTGCGGTGGCGCAGCTCGGTGATGTCGCCCTCCACCAGCCACTCGTCGACCAGGTGGTAGCCGGGGAGGGTGGCCAGCACGAACTGCCAGGCCGGTACGTCGAGGGAGTGCAGCTCCTGGGTGTGCCAGGGGACCGCGTTGATCAGCCGCTCCCTGGGCGCGGCCTTGCCGAGGATCCCCTTCACCTCCTCCAGGTGCTCCCGGTACGGGGCGGCCTCGTCGGAGGCGGTCCACTCGTCGAGCTCCCGGCGCAGGTCGGCCTCTATGTCGCCGATGACCTCCGGGGGCACCGCGAAGAGCTTGGCCAGCGCCTCCACGGTCGCCGGGGCGTCGCTGAACAGCCTGTTCTGCGCCACCGCCCAGCGCTTGTCCTCCACGTTGGCGAAGACGCCGTCCACCAGCGCGTGCAGGCTCTTCGGCGCCGGCCGCACCGGCGGACGCGCGGCCCCGTCGTCCTGGTGGTCCTCCGCGTCCTGGTGGTCCTCGGCGTGCTCGTGGTCCTCGTGACTCTCCGCGACCGGCTCGGGGACGTCTTTCACCTCGGCGACGTCCTCCGCCTCGAGGGCGCCGGCGGGCACGGGGTCGCCCGCCCGGTCGTCCTCGCGGCCGTCCCCGGATTCGGCCGCGGGCCCGGCGACGGGCTCGGCCTCGGAGACGGCCTCCGTCTCCGCGGGTCCGGCCTCTGCGGCGAACCCGGCCTCGGCGGCCCTCACGTCCTCGGGGGCGGGCGCGAACCGCTCTTCCCCCTCGGAGATGCTCGACGGCCGGTTCCTCCTCGCCGAGGCGGGCTGGAAGAGCGACCCGGGGGCCTCCTGGGGGCCGGCGTCCGGATCCGCCGTGCGACGGGCCTCGGGCACCGGCAGGGCGTCGCGCTCCCGGGGGGGCTTGCGCTTCGGCAGGGCCACGGGCTCGGCGAGGGACTCCGGCTCCGGCGCGTTCCCGGAGTGGGCCGCGACGGGCGGAGCGTCCTGCTCCGGGAGATCCTCGGCGGCGGGCTCGCTCGCGGCGGGCGCGGGGGAGACCACCGGCTCGGGGGAGGACTCGGAGGTCTCACGCGGGGAGACGGGCGTCCGGGCGGCTCCGGCGGTGGGCGCCGCCGGGACCGGGACCGCGTGTGCGGGGGCCGCCAGGCGCGTGAAGACCGCCGTGAAGAGGGCGTGCAGCAGCGGGACCGGCTGGATGAACGGCTGGTCGCGCAGGTCGTGGCCGGTCAGCGCGAGAAGGCCCGGCCAGGACCCGGCCCGGTCGAGGGCGATGGCCGTGCAGGGCTCGTCCGCGTCGTCCGGGTCCAGGACGTGCAGAGCGGGGAGCACGTCACCCACGGCGGCGGCCGGCCAGTGGTTCAGGGCGACCGAGGCGAGGATGTCGGCCAGCCTCTCCGGGCCCAGCACGGCGAGCACGCGGGCCATCGGCAGGCTCCGCCACCAAGCGTCCGGTAGGTCGGGCTGTTCGCGCAGAAGTGGGATCGTGGCCGCGTCGCTCCAGCGCAGCGGCGGCACGAGGTCACTCAGACAGAAGTTCATCCGTTCCCTTCACCAGCCCCTCAAGCCGCCCGAGTCACTCCATGTGGCCGGGGAACGAGACTCATGGAACAGACCATAGTCTGGCAAATCGCCGCGGCACATTGGGTCGGTTCAGCGGCGTACGGCCGCAAACCTCAGTCGCACGTAGTCGGCCATCCAACCGCTCTCCCGCCGGAGGGCGGGGGCCGCCAGCTCGTTCACCCGGCGGAGCAGCGGGTCGATCATCTCCGCGGGCACCTCCTTGAGCAGCGAACCCGCGAACATGCGGACCCAGTCGGCCGCCCCGCCGGGGCACTCGTCGAGCGGGGTCGGCCGGTCGAAGTATTCCAGCAGGCGGACGGTGAAGCCGCCCTTCTCCAGCCGCGTGGCGTACTCGGCGGGGGTGGGGAAGTACCACGGCAGGTCGGGCTCGCGCAGCCCGTACTCCCGCCAGGCGGTGGACAGCGCCGCCGTCAGCGCGGCGCAGTTGCCCGCGCCGCCCATCTCGGCCACGAACCGCCCGCCCGGGGTGAGGGCCTCGCGGACACTGGTGATCACCGCGTCCGGCTCCCGGCCCATCCAGTGCAGGGCGGCGTTGGAGAAGACCGCGTCGTACGGCTGGGCCACCGTGAAGTCGCGGCCGTCGCCGACGATGAAGTCCAGCCCCGGATACTGGGCCAGGGCCTTCTCGATCATCGCCTGCGAGCCGTCGATCCCCAGGACGCGGGCGCCCCGGGAGGTGATCTCGGCCGTCAGCATCCCGGTGCCGCAGCCGAGATCCACGATGCGCTCCCCCGGTTGCGGGTCGAGAAGCTCGACCAGGGGGGCGCCGTGCGCTGAAACGTACCCAAAGCTGCTGTCATAGGCGCGAGCGCTCCACCTCATCGAGCTCGGGGTGTCGTATCGCAAGACGATCAGCTCACATTCTGAGACGCGAGGCCTCTGTCGGCCTCTCCAGACACTTTAGAGCCTCTGGGAAGTCACGACATATCAGTCTCGGCAGCCTCAGGTTCATCTCACCTTCTTGACCCATTCGCGCTGGAGGTAGGCCCTGGCCCTGTCGATCTCCGGGATGGAGAGGATCACGGGCTTCGCGCTGGTCGCGGGCAGTTTCGCGGCCAGCTCGCGGTCAAGGGTGCCGCGCATCTGCAGGGCCTCCATCCTGGCCGGGCGGGCATAGCCCTTCAGGAACAGGTTCTGACCCTTGTCGGAGAACAGGAACTCCTGCCAGAGCCGGGCCGCGGCCGGGTGCGGGGCCTGCTTGTTGATGGCCTGGACGTAGTACGAGCCGAGCACGGCGTCACCGGGAATCGCGACCTTCCACGCCTTGTCGACGGCGGCCCGCTCGGCGTTGTGGTAGTCCCAGTCGACGAGCACCGAGGCCGCCTTGGGCGTGGCCGCGAGATTGCCCTCGCCCTTGAGGCGGTGGAAGAACTCCACGCCCCGCTCGGCCCTCGCCTCGCCGCCCCGCAGGGAGACGGCCATCACCCCGTTGAAGGCCGCGGACACCTCCCGGGGGTCGCCGGGCAGTGCGACTCTGTGTCCCGGTTTGAGCAGGTCGGAGAAGGACGCGGGGGCCGCGACCTTGTTCGGGTCGTAGCCGATGGACATGTAGCCGCCGTACCCGGCGTACCAGAGGCCCCTGTGGTCCTTCAGGCGGTCGGGGATGTCCTGCCAGCCCTGGACCCTGTACGGGGCGAAGAGGGCGGACTTGGCCGCGGCGACGTCCATGCTCAGGTCGAACACGTCCGGCTTGAGCGTGGCCGCGGCCGCGATCTCCCTCGCGCTGCTGGCGTCGGGCTCCAGCTGGTTGACCTTGATCCCGTACTCCTCGGAGAAGGTGTCGATGATCTCGCCGTAGTTCACCCAGTCGCGCGGCAGCGCGATCACCGTGAGAGCCCCCTCCTTCCTGGCCGCCTCGACGAGGCGCTCCATTGTCGAGAAGCCCTCCTTCAGGGAGGCGGCCTGCGTGTTGAGGGGCGGGAATTGGACGTTCTGAGGAGCCGGGGCGCCACATCCGGCGATCGTGGCCGTGAGGATCACGGCGGCTGCGGCGCTGGTACGTACGGTCACGAACGGAATACTCTCCGCTGTCATTCGTCTGGTCGAGCAGGCGCGGCCCTTATTGGCGAACGGCTTACACGTGTCTTGGCGAGCGGCTTACCCGGCGGGGTCCGGCCGTCGTCCGCACGCGCCGCGCGGGGACTCCGCCGGTGCCCGAGAGCCGGTGCCCGAAAGTCGGTGCCCGAAAGTCGGTGCCCGAGGTCGGCCGGGTGGGCCGCCCCGGTCACGCGCGTGGGCGCGGGGACTACCGGGCCGGTCACGCGCGCGGGCGCGGGGTTCGCGGAGATTCCGGGACGACCTTCGCCGCGGCGAGCGTCTCCTCATCGATTTCCACCAGGACGCCGTTTCGCCTGCGCACGCCGAGCACGCCGTCGCGCCAGAACTCCAGCTCACCCACCGCGTCGCGGAACCCTTCAGGAACCCGTCTCCGAGTGGTGACTCTTTTGCCCACGTCGGAAGGGGTTATGGTGATGTTCAGGCGAGCGCTGAAACCAAGGGCCATCGGCTTTTGCCCCCTCCCGTTTCAGACACATGGCAGGCACGGCAATACTAGGGCGTAGCAACTCGCGGTCGAAGTCGTGCCTAGGTGCGTAAAGAAGAAGGAGCCCGAGGTGACCTACGTCATCGCGCAGCCTTGCGTGGACGTCCTGGACAAGGCGTGCATCGAGGAGTGCCCCGTCGATTGCATCTACGAGGGTGAGCGGATGCTCTACATCCACCCCGACGAATGCGTTGACTGCGGCGCGTGCGAACCCGTCTGTCCGGTGGAGGCCATCTTCTACGAGGACGACCTGCCCGAGCAGTGGAAGGACTTCTACAAGGCGAACGTGGACTTCTTCGAGGACCTGGGGTCGCCCGGCGGCGCCTCCAAGGTCGGCAAGATCGAGAAGGACCACCCGGTCGTCGCGGCCCTGCCCCCGCAGGCCGAGAGCCACTAGGAGCGGGTGCCGGAGGGAGGCGGCCATGACGGCCGCCCTCCTCCGGTCCCGTCTCAGGCAGACCCGCCCCAGTGAAGGACGACGGCTGATCATCATGAACGCCATTCCCGACCCGTCAGAGGCCACGAGCGTCCCGGCGAGGTTCCGATGAACGGTCTGCCGGACTTCCCGTGGGACCGGCTCACGCCGCTGAAGGAGCTCGCGGCGTCGCACCCCGACGGGATCGTCGACCTGTCGGTGGGCACTCCCGTCGATCCGGTGCCCGCCGTCGTGCGGCAGGCCCTCGCGGACGCCTCGGACAGTCCCGGATACCCGCTGACGTACGGCACCGAGCGCCTTCGCTCGGCCGCCGCCGAATGGCTGCGACGCAGGCACGGCGTGATCCTCGACCAGGCGAACGTGCTGCCGCTGATCGGTTCCAAGGAGTTCGTGGCCTGGCTGCCGACGCTGCTCGGCGTCGGTCCGGGGCAGCGGGTGGTCCTCCCCGAGCTGGCCTACCCCACCTACGACGTGGGGGCGCGCCTCGCGGGCGCCGAGCCGTACGCCACCGACGGGCTGCTCACGCTCGGGCCCGAGCGGGTGCCGCTGGTCTGGGTGAACTCCCCGTCCAACCCGACCGGCAGGGTCCTGCCCGCCGAGCACCTGCGCAAGGTCGTCTCGTGGGCGCGCGAGCACGGCGCGGTCGTGGCCTCCGACGAGTGCTACATCGAGCTGGGCTGGGAGGAGCGGCCGATCTCGATCCTGCACCCGGACGTCTGCGGCGGCTCGCACGAGGGCCTGCTCGCGGTGCACTCGCTGTCCAAGCGCTCCAACCTGGCCGGTTACCGGGCCGGGTTCGTCGCGGGCGACCCCGCGCTGATCAAGCGGCTGCTGGAGATACGCAAGCACGCCGGCATGATCATGCCCGCGCCGGTCCAGGCGGCGATGGCCGTGGCGCTGGACGACGACGAGCACGCCGAGGAGCAGCGGGCCCGATACGCCGCCCGCCGCGCGGCGCTGCGTCCCGCCCTGGAGGCGGCCGGCTGGAAGATCGAGCACTCCACCGCGGGCCTGTACCTGTGGGCGTCCAACGGGGCGGGCTGCTGGGACCAGGTCCGCGCGCTGGCCGGCAGGGGAATCCTCGTCGCGCCCGGCGACTTCTACGGCACCGCGGGCGACCGGCACATCAGGATCGCCGTGACGGCCGGTGACGAACGCATCAGTGCGGCGGTGCGCCGCCTCCAGTAGGATCGCGCGGCATGACCACCGAGGTCGCCGTGATACTCGGATTGAGTGTGGCCACGCTCGTCCTGCTGCTCGGCGCGTTCTTCGCGACGACGCGCCAGGACAGGAAGGCCGGCGATTCCGAGCGTTCCGGCGAGACCCCCCTCCTCTCGGCTGAGGCCACGCAGCCGCAGGCCCAACCGTCCATGGGCCGTGTCGGCATCGACTACCCCGACCCCCGCACGATCAAGGTCGGTGACACGATCGACTGTCAGGGGGTGCGCAGCCGCGTCCTCGGCGCCCTGTACCTGTCATGGCAGGGCAGCCAGTGGACCGAATACCTCCTCGACGACGGCACCCGGCGCTACCAGTGGCTGTCGATCCAGATGCGCGACGGCCTGGGCGGCGAACCGCCGCACCTGGAGGTGCTGCTGTGGACGCCGGTGCCCACCGAGGGCATGATCCCCGCCAAGGCCACGCTGAGTGTCGAGGGGGTCGACTTCTTCCCCGTCGACCGGGGCACCGCGGCCTTCCGCGGGGAGGGCGTCACCTCGATGCCCGAGCGGGGCCTGCTCGACTTCGCCGACTACCGGGCCGCCGACGGCCGCCTGCTCAGCTTCGAACGACTCCAGGGCAAGGGCTGGAGCTCCTCCCACGCCCAGCCCCTCGCCCCCGGCACGATCAGGATCGAGAAGAAGCAGGGCGGCGGCTAGGAGAGCTGGACCTTTCTGGCGGAGGACCCCGGCTCGGCCTTCCAGCCGTCGTGGCCCTTCGCCGAGACCCACGACTGGCCGTCGTAGCGGATCCTGGACAGCCCGAACGTCTTGGCGTGCGCGATCGACCAGGCGGCCACCAGCCAGCCGCGCCTGCGCGAGGGGGCCTCGAAGGCGTCCCCCGGTCCCAGGGCCCTGGCGAGCCCGCGCTCTGCCCCCCGCTCGTCGGGGAGAGGGGTCTTGCCCGCCGGGGCGGGGAACCAGCAGTGCACGGCCTTGGGCACGCGCCCGGTGAACCCCGCGGCGAGGATTTTCCCGTCGTCCTCGTGCTGGGCGTACGCCGACCCGTCGGCCGAGCGCTGCACCTCCTGGGCCGCCTCGTGGAGCGGCATCTTCCGGTAGCCCTTCACCTTCACCAGCGCGGCGAAGAACTTCCCCGAGGCGTAGACGGGGTCGACGAGCTGCTCGGGCCTGCCCCAGCCCTGGGAGGGGCGCTGCTGGAACACGCCGACCGAGTCGCGGTCGCCGCCCGTCAGGTTCTCCAGCTTGGACTCCTGCATGGCGGTGGCGTAGGCGATCACCACGGCCCGCTCGGGCAGTTTCCTGCGGGCCGCCACGGCCGCGATGACCGCCGCCACCTTGGCCTGTTCGAGATCCAGCTCCAGCGAGCCCTCCGGTGTCGTGATCTTGCATCCCTCGCCGAGGTCGACGAGCGGTGTCACCCGCCTGAGCAAGGTGAAGAGACCCACGGTGATGGCCACCGCGAGCACGGTCACGATCACGATGATCGCGATGACCCCTTTTGAGAAGCGCCGTCGCACGGTCAAGAACCTACAGGCCCCCAGCGATTGCGCGGTCTGGTAGAACCCCGCGAACATAGGCTCCGGGCCATGACCCAGAGCGATGTCAGCCCGTTGCCCGCGGCCGTCGACGAGCTGTGGTGGCGCAGGGCCGAGCTGAGCCCCGCCGACGCCGAGGCCCGTGCCGTCGTGGTGAGCGCGGTGGACATGCTCGACAGCGGCAAGGCCAGGGTGGCCGAGGTCTCCCGCACCGGCGAGGTGGTCGTGGACGAGCGCGCCCGGCGGGCCGTCATGCTCGCGTTCCGGGTGCTCGGCATGGCCAGGTCCCAGGTGGGCGACTTCCACCACCACGACCGCGTCCCGCTGAAGACCTCCGTCGAGGGGGTGCGCGTCGTGCCGGGGGCGATCGCCCGCTGGGGCTCCTACCTGGCGCCGGGCGTCGTGCTGATGCCCTCGTTCGTCGACATCGGCGCCCACGTGGACGAGGGCAGCACGGTCGGCACGTGGGTCTCGATCGGCGCGGGTGCCCAGATCGGCAGGAACGTCCGCCTGTCCCAGGGAGCGGGCGTCGGTGAGACCGGTGGCCAGGACGGCGCGGAGGACCCCCGCGCCACCGGGGAGCCGTCGGGGACGGTGCCCGTGGTCGTCGAGGACGGCGCGCTGATCGGCGGCGGGGCCGTGATCGTCGACGGGGCCCGCGTGGGCCGGGGCGCCGTGGTCGGCGCCGGGACGGTCCTGTCGGGCTCGACCCCGGTCGTCGACGTGCGGACGGGTGAGGAACTGGGCCGCGGGCGAGTCCCCGACTGGTGCGTGGCGACCGGAGGCACCCGGTGGCACGACTTTCCCGGCGGCGGCTTCGGCCTGCGCTGCGTCCTGGTGCTCGAACGCCTGGAGGAGGGCCACCGGCCCGGCAGGGCCGAACTCGACCGCCTCCTGCACGGGTGACCGCCTCCCGCGCGAGCGGGGCCGGGGCGGGCCGGATCTCTCTCCTGCGTGAGCGGGGCCGGGGCGGGCCGGATCCCGTACGAGTACTAGGGTCGCGGGCATGAGTACGCGTCTGGACCTCACACAGGATGTCGGGGAGCTCACCGCCGGGATCGTGGACGTCGAGTCGGTCAGCGGCGGCGAGAAGGCCCTGGCCGACGCCGTGGAGGAGGCGCTGCGGCCGCTCCGGCACCTGACCGTCGAGCGCGACGGGGAGTCGATCGTGGCCCGCACCCACCTGGGCCGCGGCGAGCGGGTGGTGATCGCCGGACACCTCGACACCGTCCCCGTCGTCGGCAACCTGCCCAGCCGGGTCGAGGGCGACCGGTTGTACGGCTGCGGCACCTCGGACATGAAAGCCGGCGTCGCGGTCGCCCTGAAACTGGCGGCCGGTCTCCCCGAGCCCAGCAGGGACGTGACCTACGTCTTCTACGACTGCGAGGAGATCGAGGCCGAGCGCAACGGTCTGCTCCGGCTCAGCCGCAGGCACCCCGACTGGCTCGCGGGTGACTTCGCCGTGCTCATGGAGCCCACCGACGGCGTGATCGAGGGCGGTTGCCAGGGCACGCTCAGGGCCCAGATCGTCACCCGGGGCAAGCGGTCGCACAGCGCCAGGTCCTGGCTCGGGGTCAACGCCATCCACGCGGCCCAGCCGGTGCTCGCGATCCTGAACGCCTACGAGGCCAGGCTTCCCGTCGTGGACGGGCTGGAGTACCACGAGGGCCTGAACGCGGTGGGCATCGGCGGCGGCGTCGCGGGCAACGTGATTCCCGACGAGTGCGTGGTGACCGTGAACTACCGCTTCGCCCCCGACCTGTCGCTGGACGAGGCGCGCGCCCACGTGAGCGAGGTGTTCGAGGGGTACGAGGTCCGCTTCACCGACGCCGCCGCCGGGGCGCGGCCCGGCCTGACCCATCCGGTGGCGGCGGCCTTCGTCGAGGCCGTCGGCGGCACGCCGCGCGCCAAGCTCGGCTGGACCGACGTCTCGCTTTTCTCCGGCCTGGGCGTGCCCGCGGTCAACTACGGTCCCGGAGATCCGAATCTGGCGCACCAGAAGGACGAGTTCGTCTCGTTGAGGAAGATCGCCGACTGCGAGCGCGGAATGCTCGGCTGGCTGTCCTGAGAGAGGCCGGGGCCCTCGGGGCCGGTGCGCCGTTCGCGAGATCCTCGGTGTGCGGGACCCGGGAGGGGCCGGTACAAATGAAAGTGGCTTTCCTCGCCGGCCATTTGGCGGGGAAAGCCACTTTCAGTCCCGAGCAGCACCCTCGTGCAGTTAGACGCACCCTGTTCAAAGTCCGGTTCCATGTTTTCATGGAGATTTTTCAAGATTTTTCTGGGACGGCGCTACGGTGACCCGCATGAAGAAAACACGTCCAGAACGTCGTCAGGGAGCCGCGGTGGTTCGCGGCGATCTCGTCTCCGACTCCACCCACGACCAGCGACTCCTCGATCGGAGGGGGCCGGCCGACTGGCTGCACATGGATCCGTGGCGGGTGCTGCGCATCCAGGCCGAGTTCGTCGAGGGCTTCGGCCAGCTCGCCGAACTGCCCCAGGCGGTGACCGTCTTCGGGTCCGCGCGAACCCCCGTGGACAGCCCCGAGTACGAGATGGGCATCCAGCTCGGCCGGAAGCTGTCCGAGGCGGGCTACGCCGTGATCACCGGTGGCGGCCCCGGCTGCATGGAGGCCGCCAACAAGGGGGCCGTGGAGGCGGAAGGCGTCTCGGTGGGCCTGGGCATCGAGCTGCCCTTCGAGCAGAGCATGAACGAGTACGTCGACCTCGGCATCGAGTTCCGCTACTTCTTCGTCCGCAAGACCATGTTCGTGAAGTACTCCTGCGGATTCGTCACGCTGCCCGGCGGTTTCGGCACCATGGACGAGCTTTTCGAGGCGCTCACCCTGGTCCAGACCCAGAAGGTCACTTCTTTCCCTGTGGTGCTCATGGGAACGGAGTTCTGGGGCGGCCTGCTCGACTGGATCAAGAACACCCTCATGGGGTCGGGAAAGATCTCTCCGGCGGACGTGGATCTCATTCACGTCACCGACGACGTGGACGAGGCGGTCCGGATCATCGTCGAGGCCGACAACAACAGGGGCGGGCGACTGGAGGAGGAGCGGAAGGCGGCCATGACCACGGTCGGCGACGCCGAATAAGGTCGGCACGTGTTCATTTGTGTATTCCTCGCATCGAGTCAGAAGATCGACAAGAAGTATCTGAAACTGGCGGAGGAGGTCGGCTCCGAGCTCGCCAGGCGCGGGCACGCCCTGGTGAGCGGTGGAGCCAGGGTCTCCTGCATGGGAGCCGTGGCCCGCGCGGCCCGCGCGGGTGGCGCCCGCACCATCGGGGTGATCCCCCAGTCGCTGGTGGACATCGAGATCGCGGACGAGGAGTCCGACGAGCTGGTGGTCACCACCGACATGCGCGAGCGCAAGGGGGTGATGGACGCCCGCTCCGACGCCTTCCTGGTGCTGCCCGGGGGCATCGGGACGCTGGAGGAGCTGTTCGAGATCTGGACGTCCCGCACGCTCGGCCTGCACGACAAGCCGCTGGTGCTCCTCGACCCCTGGGGGATCTACGCGCCGCTGCGGGAGCTGGTCGAGGGCATGGACGAGGCGGGCTTCACCCGCCCGAACGTCTTCGACGCCATCTCCTGGACCACCACGGTCGACGAGGCGTTCCGGCTGCTGGAGAAGTCGACCAGGCACCTGGAGCCGAGCCCGGAGGAGCTAGGCGAGGCCACGGCGGGTTAGCGCGGGCGGACGCCGCCCGGCGAGGGAGTCGGTCATCTCGACCGCGAGCCGCACCTGGTCGACGCGCTCCGTACGGAAGACCCGGGCGCCGGCCCAGGCGCAGATCGAGGCCGCGGTGAGTTCCGCGGCCTCGGCGTCCCGCTCTCTCGCGACGGCGGCTCCGGCGTCCCCGCTGTTGCCGCTGTTCTCGGCGTTCTCGGCGGACGCGGCGGACGGGGCGGGTTCGGCGGCGGCCAGCCGGGCGGGGGTGACGACCACGGTGTGCCCGGCACGGACGAGCTCCTCGACCTCCTCGATCGAACGGGCCTCGACCCAGCCGGGTTCATCCCGGTCACCGGGTCCGAGCACGACGAACGTCATGATCCGATCCTAGGCCAGCGGAGATGTGGCACGATTCGTATGTGCTGGTCGTATTAGCCTTCGCTGCCGTAGCCGTCATCGCCGGTGTCACGGTGGTCGCCATGGGCCGGGGAGGCGAGCTGAGCGAGTTCGCCCCCGACGTGCCCCCGCTGAACCTGCCCCAGGCGGGTCAGCTCGGCGCGGTCGACTTCATGGCCCTCCAGCTCCCGGTGAGCCTCGTCGGATACAACACGCAGAGCGTGGATGAGACCCTGAACCGGGTCGCCGGGGCCCTGAGCGAGCGTGACACCAGGATCGCCGTGCTGGAGCAGCGGGTTTCGGAACTGCTCGCCGGCAGGCTCCAGGCCCGCCACGAGCTCAACCCCGGCTCCCCGCCCCCTCAGCGCGGGCTCGAGGCGCCGTACGAGCTTCCCGCCAGGGACGGCTTCGGGGCGGCCGAGGAGCTGTCCAACGGGTCGCCGGCCGAGCGCGAGCCCAGGGGGTCCGGTGAGCCCTCCGGGCCGGAGAAGGCCCCCAAGGACCCTGAGGCCACCGGGGCGGCCGAGGGCGGCACGTCGTCCGGTGCGTCGCGGTTCGCCAGGCCCTCCGAGCCGGACGAACCGTCCGAGCCGGAGAAGCTTCCCGAGGCCCCTGAGACCACTGGGACCACTGAGGCCGCCGGGACGGCCGAGGCCGCCAGGCCGTCCGGCAGGTCGCGGTTCGCCAGGCCGGCCGAACCGTCCGAGACGTCCTCGGTGCCGGATTCGCCGTCCTCGCCGTCCTCTTCCGGGACTTCGGATTCCGGGACTTCGGCCTCGAAGGAGTCGTCTCCCGGTTCCGTCGGCCTTCGTACGGGGGAGCGGCAGGAGACGGAGGGCCCGCGGTGACCGAGACCTCGCGGGCCGCGGGCCACGTCGAGGCCGTGGAGCCTGTGGAGCTCGTGCGCTGTGGCTGGGCGACCTCCGCCCCCGACTACGTCGCCTACCACGACGAGGAGTGGGGCCGTCCGGTCACCGGCGACGACCGGGTTTTCGAGCGGATCGCGCTGGAGTCGTTCCAGTCCGGCCTGTCGTGGATCACCATTCTGCGCAAGCGGGAGAACTTCCGCAGGGCCTTCGAGGGGTTCTCCATCCCGGCCGTGGCCGGATTCGGCGACGAGGACGTCGCCCGCCTGCTCGGCGACGCGGGCATCGTCAGGAACCGGGCCAAGATCGAGGCGACGATCGCCAACGCGCGGGCCGCGCTCGGCGGTGGCCTGTCCGACCTCGTCTGGAAGCACGCGGACCCCGGCGCGCCCGTTCCGAAGACCCTGGCGGACGTGCCCGCCCAGACCGCCGGTTCCAAGGCCCTGGCCAAGGACCTCAAGGCGCACGGCTTCCGTTTCGTCGGCCCGACCACCGCCTACGCGCTGATGCAGGCCATCGGCCTGGTCAACGATCACCTGGCCGACTGCTGGACACGCCGGGCCTGACGCCCTCGCGGTCGGGAGCGGCCCCAGGAAGCCGCCGACGGCCCTGCCGCGGTGTCCGGCTCGCCGGCCGGGACGTCCGCCGGGGGGCCGGGGGCTCGCCACGGTCCCCGTCACGGTTGTCCGTCACGGTTGCGGCACGATCTCCGCTACGCCTCGCCGAGGTGGCGGTCGACGAAGGCGGCGGCGGCCGGGAGCAGCCGCCCGGCCTCGTGCTCGAAGTAGATCCTGGCCTTCTCCCCGGGCCAGCCCCGGGGCAGGAGCTCGGCGGGAAGCCCGGGGTCGCGGAACAGGAAGTTGCGCCACCCGTGCAGCAGCCTGCTCCGGGTGGCGAACACCTGGTCGTCGCCCGCGTTGCCGGGCAGCCTGCCGACCAGGTCCATCGCCTGGGCCATCCACTCCTCGTAGGCGGCCCCGATGCCGTCCAGGTCCCAGGTCCTGGCGACCAGCGCCGCGGGGTCACCGTCGAGCACCGCGTCGAACCGGTCCACGGACAGGTCCTCGCCCTCGAGGATCGCGTCCAGTTCGGGGGAGGGCCGCGGCCCGATCCAGGTCGTCTCCGACATCGGCGCGTACCCGATGAAGGCCAGATCCGAGCGCAGGCGCTCCCGCCTGGACCGCTCGCGTACGGGTTCCACCACGAGGATGTGCCACCGGCCGTTCCACGTGATCGTTCCGACTCGGTAAATTCTCAGCGCGGCCTCGTCGAGGCGGTGCACGCACTTGGGGGTGACCTCGTAACCGGGGCCTCCGGGCAACCGGGCGGGCGCGAGCCAGCCCTGCCGCACCATCCGCGAGACGGCGGTGCGCACGGCGGGAGCAGCGATGTCCAGCGGGGCGAGCAGCCGGACGAGGGCGGCCACGGACGCGCGACCGCCTCGGGACCTGAGGTGGTCCCCGTACAGATCGAAGAGAGCGGCGCGGGCGTTCACGAGGACAAGTTTGGTCGTCCGAGGGGCCCCGGACAACGGTCTTGATCGCCGGATGAGCCGACGCTGAGACTGATCGTTCCCATTCTCCGTGCGGAGGCGGGATAATAGGACATCACAGAAGACGTGAATGCGTCGGCCACCCTCGGGTCAGTCGGAGATCCGGAGCCCGAAGCAGGAAGGGATACACGCATGGCGGCTATGAAGCCGAGGACCGGTGATGGTCCGCTGGAGGTCGTCAAGGAAGGCAGGGGGATCGTCATGCGGGTTCCTCTGGAGGGTGGCGGCCGCCTTGTCGTCGAGCTTTCGGCGGACGAAGCCGGTGCCCTCGCTGAGGAACTGAAGAAAATAGTCGGTTGATCCCGATCTAAGACAGAAGTGGTGGAGCCGGGCCCTATTTGAGCTTGCTCGGGGAGCATGACACCTGCGATGGCCCGCGCGACCGACGACGAACACGGCCCTGGCCGCCGGACCGCCTCACGGCGGCTCGCGCCAGGGCCGCGGTGTTCTCCCCGGCGTTCTCCACCACGCCGGGCCTGATGACTGGAGTTACCCCTATGCCCATCTCCCCCTATCTGCTCCTGCCTCGCGTTCCCTACGCGCAGGGGCTCTCCGCCGCGCCCCCCGCGGGCGCGGAGCCCGCCACCGGGGAGGAAGCCGGGACCGTGCTTTCCGGGCTCCCCGGTGACGCCGAGCTGCTGGCCGTCCCCTTCGCCGAGGACCTCGCGCCCGAGATCGAGCTGCCGGTGCCCGCGGCGGCACTGCTCGCCCACCACAAGGCCAAGGGCGAGGCGGGTGAGATCGTCGAGGTTCCCGTCGCGAACGGCGACGCCGTCGGCCGGGTGCTCCTCTACGGGGTCGGCGACGGCTCCGCGCCCGCCCTGCGCAGGGCGGGCGCGGCGGTGGCGCGGCGCGGCAAGGGCAGGGACGCCATCAGGATCGTGCTCCCGAGCGGGCCGGTGGCCGCGTTCGTGGAGGGCGCGCTGCTGGCCACGTACACCTTCAGGGTCGGCGAGGTGAAGTCCGCGCCGGTGACGCTCGAGTTCGTCGGCGAGGGGGTCGAGGCGGAGGTCGCCGAGGCCGAGGTGATCGCCGGGGCCGTGGCGCTCGCCAGGGACCTGGCCAACACCCCCTCCTCGGTGAAGTCCCCCGCCTGGCTCGCCGAGCGCGCCGCCGAGCAGGGCGTCGCGGTGCGGGTGTGGGACGAGCGGGAGCTGCGCTCCGGCGGGTTCGGCGGCATCCTCGCCGTCGGGCAGGGGTCGGTGAACCCGCCCCGGCTGATCCAGCTCTCCTACGAGCCAGAGGACGCGACCGGCCACGTGGTCCTGGTCGGCAAGGGCATCACGTACGACACCGGCGGCATCTCGCTCAAGCCGACGAGCAACATGGTGTTCATGAAGACCGACATGGCCGGCGGGGCCGTCGTCATCGCGGTCCTGGGCGCGCTGGCCGCGCTCGGCGTGCGGGTGCGGGTCACCGGCCTCGTCGCCGCCGCCGAGAACGCCTTCTCCGGCACGGCCCAGCGCCCCTCCGACGTGATCACGCAGTACGGCGGCCGGACCGTGGAGGTGCTCAACACCGACGCCGAGGGGCGTCTGGTCCTGGCCGACGCGCTGGCCTACGCCGACGCGGAGCTGGACCCGGACGTCATGGTCGACATCGCCACGCTGACCGGGGCGATCGGCATCGCCCTGGGCAAGGACCTCGGCGCGGTCTTCGCCTCCGACGACGAGCTGGCCGGCGCGCTGGCCGGGGCGGGGACGACCAGCGGGGAGCGGCTCTGGCGGATGCCCCTGATCGAGGACTACGTCCCCGCGCTCGACTCGTCCGTGGCCGACATGACCAACATCGAGGCGGGCTCGACCTACGGCGCCGGCTCCGTCACCGCGGCGCTGTTCCTGCGCGAGTTCACCGGTGGACGGCCGTGGGCGCACCTGGACATCGCGGGTGTCGGCCGCAGCGGCGCGGACGAGGGCGTCTTCAGCAAGGGGGCCACCGGGTTCGGCGTGCGCCTGCTGCTCGAATGGCTGTCGGGGTTCCAGAAGCGCTGACCGGGGTGCCGGAGGGGCGGTGTCAGTCGGCGAGCTTGACGGCCGCCAGGATGCCGTCCCCCAGGGGCATCATCAGCGGGCGGAGCCGCTCGTCGGAGCGGACCAGCTTGCCCAGCTCCCTGATGGAGACCGTGTCGGGGTCCCGCTGCACGGGGTCGGCCACCCGGTTGCCCCAGAGGGCGTTGTCGAAGACGACGATGCCGCCGACCCGCAGCAGCCGTACGGACTCGGCCAGATAGTCGGCGTACTCGTGCATGGCGCCGTCGCAGAAGACGAGGTCGTAGCCGCCGTCGGAGAGTCGGGGGAGCACGTCGAGGGCGCGGCCGGTGATCAGGCGGATCCGGCCGCCGGAGAATCCGGCCTGGGCGAAGCTCTGTCTGGCCAGCCGCTGGTGCTCCGGCTCCACGTCCACGCTGGTGAGCGTGCCGTCCTGGCGCATGCCGCGGAGCAGCCACAACCCCGAGACGCCGCAGCCGGTGCCGATCTCCACGACGGCGCGGGCGTTGATGGCGGTGGCGAGGAAGCAGAGAGCGGCGCCGCCACCGGGCAGGATCGGGGGCGCTCCCACTTCCGCGCCGCGCATGCGCGCGGCCCGCAGGATGTCGTCCTCCCTGTGGAACTCGTCGGCATAGGCCAGAGTGGCCTCCAACGGACTTGTCGGCGTCTCTGCCATCGGCCTCTCCTCCCGCTTTCTCCGTACACAGTCATATAGGCACTGGGTCGCAGCCTAAGGGAGGCAGGCCCGATCGGGAACTCATGTCACCCCCGGTGCGTTGCACGGTTTAAGCGGCCTTTGCCGGTCCTGAAGGTAGTCAGTGCGCACGAAGGGACGAAACCAGGCACTATGGCGATAGCGGTGGTCCCGGAGAGAGGAGTGCTGGTGGAGGAGTCCGACCACCAGGCCGAAGCTCCCGTGTCTGATTGGACGCCTCCTACATGGGAGGAGGTGGTCCGGACGCACTCGGCGCGCGTCTACCGGCTGGCCTATCGGCTGACCGGCAACGTGCACGATGCGGAAGATCTCACACAGGAGGTCTTCGTCCGGGTCTTCAGGTCATTGTCGAACTACACGCCAGGCACTTTCGAGGGCTGGCTGCACCGCATCACCACCAACCTGTTCCTCGACATGGCGCGGCGCAAGCAGCGCATCAGGTTCGAGGGGCTCGCCGACGACGCCGCCGAGCGGCTGCGCGGGCGCGAGCCTTCTCCCGCACAGGTGTACGACGACACCCATCTGGAGCCCGACATCCAGGCGGCACTCGACGCGCTCGCGCCCGAGTTCCGCGCGGCCGTCGTTCTGTGTGACATCGAGGGGCTGTCCTACGAGGAGATCGCGGCGACGCTGGGCGTGAAGCTCGGCACGGTACGCAGCCGGATCCACCGTGGGCGGGCGCAGCTGCGTGAGGCGCTTGAGCATCGCGCGCCGCGGAACGACCAATTCCCCCCGAGCGTTACCCACGGGGAGGAATTCGCATGAGAAACCACAGTCATGACGAATGTCACGACGAGCCACTTGGCAAGGAGTGCGCATGAGTCACCTTGGAGAACGCGTTTCCGCACTGGTCGACGGTGAGCTGAATCACCACGAGCGCGACCGTGCCCTGTCGCATCTGACCTTCTGCGCCCCCTGCAGGGCCGAGGTCGACGCCATGCGGGCGCTGAAGAGCCGGTTGCGCTCCCTCGACGGTCCCGCGATGCCGACGGACCTGACGATGTCCCTGCTGCGGATGGCGGAGCCCGGCGGCCCGCTGCCCCCGCGTGAGCGCCCCTTTCCGGCCTCACGCACCTTCGGCGGCGCGCCCATTCCGAGCATGCACAGCGTCGCTCCCCCCGACAACCGGCCCCGGGGCCGTTCCGGGGGCCCTCGCCGTGCCCGGAGGGCGGGATACGTCGCGGTGGGCGTCGCCTCGGCGGCCGTGGCGATCGGGACGCTGTTCGTGGTAGGCGGGACCGACCCCAACCCTCGCGTCGTGCCACCGGTCGACATGTTCGCCAACCAGCACAGGAACACCGCGCCCTATGGCGGATCGGCGACGCCGATTCTCTCCCCCTCTCCGTGATCCGGCTGCCCGCCACGGTCATCCTGGCCGCCCTGTTGCTGCTGGGGCTGGTGGCGGGCGGTCCGGCGTACGCCGTCCGGTCCCCGCACGCCGTGCCGCCGGACGACGTCGAGAGCGAGGACACCGGCCTGCACCTGCTCCGTGAGGCGGCGGTCGCGGGCCGGTCCCGTGGATACTCCGGCACCCAGTACGTCACCGCCTGGGGCGCCGACGGCTCCTCCGGCGCCGCCGCGTCGGTGCTGGAGGTGCGAAACGTCCCCGGGGAGGGAATGACGGTCCGCGCCGAGCCCTCAGGCTCCGTGCGGAAGGCCGATCCCGGCACCCCGGCCGGGGGCATGTCCAGCCCGTCCGAGGCGATGCTCGAGGTCCTGGCCCGCAACTACCGGGTCGTGACGGCGGGGGAGGGCTTCGCCTGCGGGCGCCCCGCCCGCCTCGTGGACGTCCTGCGGGCCGACGGCACGGCCGCCGCCCGATACTGGCTCGACGAGTCCGGGGGCCCGGTGCTGCGCCGCGAGCTCATGGACGCGGAGGGCCGGGTCGTCAGCGCCGGGGCCTTCGTCGATCTGACGCTCGACCCGGTGGCGAGGGGGACGGTGCCGGTGATGGCCGCCGGCGGCCCGGACCTGGCAGAGCTTCCCCGGCTGGAAGCCGAAGGCCGGCGGTTCCCCCGCACCCTGCCCGGGCGTCTGGAGCTGTTCGCCGCGCACGACATCCCTCCTGGATACTTGTATCTGGGCTACTCAGACGGCCTGTCGGTTGTGTCGGTTTTTATCCAGTCTGGGATGCTTGATGAGGAACGCCTCCGTGATTGGCATGCGGAGGAGCGCAAGGGGCATACGATCTGGGTTCGAGACCCAGCTGGGCAGGAGACGATCTGGGCGAGTGGGGGTCATGTCTACACCGTCTTTGCCGACGCGCCGGCCGACATGGTCGACGCCGCTGTCGCGGCGTTGCCGCACGAGCCCGTTCCCGATCTCTGGACGCGGCTCGGCCGAGGCGCGAGCCGCCTGCTCTCCTGGGTCAATCCCTTCGGATAACGCGTGCTTTACACATCTCGTATGCCGCTCGGGGGAAGATTGCCGGGTTGACTCGGTGAGCGGCCGCCTGCGAGGCAAGGAGTAGTGAGTATTCGATGACCGACGATGCCCGTACTTCCCATGAGGCGCACGATGCTGAGGGGCGTACGCCGTCGGACTTCACCGACGGCGGACACGGCACTGCCGAGTCCCGGCGCGCCGACTCCTCAGGCCCTGAGTTCTCCCGCCCGGAGTTCCTGCCCGCCGGGGAGGGGCCCTTCCCGGCGGAGCAGCCCCGCGACGACGGCTGGAGCCAGCTGGGCGCCCCGCCCGACCGCGCCCGGTGGGGCGGGCGGCAGGACCAGCCCGAGCTGCTCCGCCACGACGACAGGTACGGCGACAGGGACGTGCCGCCCGGCGAGGGCGGCCGGGATCCCGGCTTCACCGGGGAGCACTGGGGCGACCCCTCGGGCAGACCCAGGCACGACACGGCGGCCTTCGCCTCCCAGGCCGCGCCACCCCCGCCGCCCCCGCCGCCCGCCCAGGCGTTCGGCATGGGACCGGGCTGGGCGCCGCCTCCGGGGAGCCTGGGGGCTCCCGGGAGCTTCGGCGGCCCGCCGCCCCCACCCGCGCCCGTCCGGCGCGGGCCGCGTACCGCCACGCTGGTGATCCTCGCCCTGATGGTCGCGCTGCTCGCCTCCACGCTGGGCAGCGTCGGCACCTACCTCCTCACCAAGCCCGCGGGCTCGGGGCGCGACCCCTCCTTCAGCCTGGGAGGGGCGCCGACGGGTTCCAGCATCCGGCCCCCCGAATCCGTCGCGGGTGTGGCCTCGAAGGTCCTGCCCAGCGTGGTGTCGCTGGCGGTCGAGGGCGGAGCGAGTTCCAGCACCGGTTCCGGCTTCCTGATCAAGGGCGGCTACGTGGTGACCAACAACCACGTGGTGGCCAACGCCGAGCCGAGCGGCCAGATCCAGATCCAGTTCAACAACCGCAAGTCCACCTCCGCCGTCGTCGTGGGCACCGATCCCGAGTCCGACCTGGCCGTGGTCAAGCCCGCGGAGACCTTCGGCGCCCCCGAGATCACCCTCGGCAACTCCGACAACGTGGTCGTGGGCGATCCGGTCATCGCCATCGGATCCCCGCTGGGGCTGACCGGCACCGTCACCTCCGGCATCGTCAGCTCGCTCAACCGTCCCGTCCAGGCGGGCGAGGAGAACAGTTCCGAGGCGACCTGGCTCAGCGCCGTGCAGACCGACGCCGCGATCAACCCCGGCAACTCGGGGGGCCCGCTGGTCAACGTCAACGGTGAGGTCATCGGCGTCAACTCGGCGATCGCCACGCTCGGCAGGTCGGTCGGCGGCCAGAGCGGCAGCATCGGCCTGGGCTTCGCCATCCCGGTGAACCACGCCCGGCGGGTCGCCCAGGAGCTGATCACCACGGGCAAGGCCAAGAAGTCGCGGATCGGCGTCGCCATCGACCCGACGTACCAGGGCGTCGGGGTGCGCATCGCCACCGAGCCCAGGCAGGGCACCCAGCCGGTCGAGCCGAACGGTCCCGCCGCCCAGGCGGGGCTCAAGCCCGGAGACGTCATCCTGGAGGTCGAGGGTGTCGTGCTCCAGGACGGCAACGAGCTGATCGCCATGATCCGCAACAGGGCCCCCGGGGAGAAGCTCTCGATCAAGTACCAGCGTGGCGGCCAGGAGAACACCGCGACGGTGACCGTCGGCGCCGCCCCCGAGCAGCCCTCTCCCAAACCCTCCTGAGCGTGAGGGCGGGGCGCGTGCTCACGAGCAGGGGCGTTAGTGTGGAACCTCTCCGGTGTGTGGCCGGAGAGGAGCTTCTGGCATCCTCCCGGTAGGAGATCACCGTGTTCGGACTCGGCTGGCCTGAGATCGTGGCGCTGGTGGTGATCGCCCTTCTCGTCTTCGGCCCGGAGAAGCTTCCCCAGGCCGCCTCGCAGGCGGGCAAGACGCTGCGCAACCTGCGCCGGATGGCCAACAACGCGAGAGACGACCTGCGGACGGGCCTCGGGCCCGAGTTCGCCGACTTCGACCCGGCCGACCTCAACCCGAAGAACTTCGTCCGCAAGCACCTCACCGCCGACCTCGAGGACGATTGGAACGGCACCTCGGCCACCTCGGCCACCACAGCCACCGCCGAACCGGCCGACCACGCGATGAGCGGCGCCGACGAGCTGGGCTACGGCGAGATCCCCCCGTACGACTCCGACGCGACCTGATCGCCGGACCTCGCCCGGTCTTCGGGCCTCATCCTGTCTTCGGGCCTCATCCGGCTGACACGCGTCTCATACGGCCGACGGCGGCACCCCATGAAGGGGCGCCGCCGTCGTCGTGCCGGGGGAGAGCCCGGACCGGCCGGGTGGAGCCGGTCCGTTCTCCCGGGGCGTGCGGCCGGTCCGGCGGGACGGGTGGCCACAGAGGCCACGGTGGCCGGGGCTCAGCCGCGCCGGGTGGGCGAGATGCCGAGCTGGAGGCCCTTGATGCTGCCCGACTTCTTGCTCAGGGAGGCGGCGATGCGGCTCAGCTCGGTGGCCGCGGGGGCGTCCGGGTCGGTCAGCACCAGCGGCTTGCCCTCGTCGCCGCCCTCGCGCAGGCGCATGTCGATGGGCACCTGGCCCAGGAGCGGCACGCGGGAGCCGAGGGTGCGGGTCAGCGCGTCGGCCACGGTCTGGCCGCCGCCCTCGCCGAAGACCGAGATCCGCTCGTCGCAGTGCGGGCAGGGCAGCCACGACATGTTCTCGATGACACCGGCGATCTGCTGGTGGGTCTGGACGGCGATCGACCCGGCGCGCTCGGCGACCTCGGCGGCGGCCTGCTGCGGGGTGGTCACCACCAGGAGCTCCGCCGACGGCATCCGCTGCGCCACGGAGATCGCGATGTCGCCGGTCCCCGGGGGCAGGTCCATCAGCAGCACGTCCAGGTCGCCCCAGTAGACGTCGGCCAGGAACTGGTGCAGGGCCCGGTCGAGCATCGGGCCGCGCCACACGACCGGGGTGTTGCCCTCGGGCTTGAACATGCCGACCGAGATGACCTTGATGTCATGCGCCACCGGCGGCATGATCATGTCCTCGACCTTGGTGGGGCGCTCGGAGACGCCGAGCATGCGGGGAACGCTGTGACCGTAGATGTCGGCGTCGACGACGCCGACCTTCAGGCCGCTCGCGGCCATCGCGGCGGCGAGGTTGACGGTGACGGACGACTTGCCGACGCCGCCCTTGCCGGAGGCGACCGCGAAGACGCGGGTCAGCGAGCCGGGCTGGGCGAAGGGGATCTCCTTCTCCGGCCCCTTGTTGCCGCGCAGCTTGGTCTGCAGCGTCTTGCGCTGCTCGGTGCTCATGACGTCCATCTCGACGGAGACGCCGGTCACTCCGTCGATCTTGGAGACCGCGCCGGTGACGTCCCGGGTGATGGTGTCCTTCATGGGACAGCCGGACACCGTCAGGAAGATCGCGACACGTACGGCTCCCTCGGGGGAGATGTCGACGCTCTTGACCATGTCGAGTTCGGTGATCGGCCGACGGATCTCAGGGTCGTTGACGGTCGCGAGGGCGGCCATCACCAGTTCCGGGGTAGGTGCCATCGAAGTGTCGGCAATCACGCCACCCGGGGGCGACGGGGATGCCGTCCCTCCTTGTCTGTTATCGATGAGGCGTCTCACGGGCGGGAACCGCCCGTCGTGGTGCCCGTATGGCTTGGCAGGAGGCCGATCCCCTCGGGGAACGGTCGGCGTCGTGAGTCCATGGTATGAACCCGGGGACACCGGAAGGAATTCCGAATCCGGCGACGATCACTGAATTCGGACAATTCGCTGTGTAGATGCGCGTGCAACGTTCTAAGGTTACTCCGTGACCCTCACGGCGGGCGAGTCAAGAGAGAGCCTCGGCTCGGCGGAGCTGGTGGTCTGGCGCATGCTCCAGCGGGCCCAGGTCCGCATCACCCGGGCTCTGGAGGCCGACCTGCTGGTCGAGCACGACCTGGCCCTGGCTTCGTACGAGGTGCTGTCGCAGCTGTCCGAGGCGCCCGAGCGGCGGCTGAGGATGAACGACCTGGCCGACCGGGTGCTGCTCTCGCGCAGTGGCCTGACCAGGCTCATCGACCGCCTCCAGCGCGACGGCCTGGTCGAGCGCGAGGCCTGCACGAGCGACGCGCGCGGCCTGTTCGCGGTCCTGACGGACGCGGGCGCCGCGCGGCTGGCCGAGGCCGGCCCCACCTACCTGCGCGGGGTCCGCGCCCAGTTCCCGGACATGCTCGACGCCGACGAGCTGCGGCGGTGCGCGGCCATGCTGACCAAGCTCTTCCCCGGCCCCCGGACCGACACCGACCCGTACTGAGCCGCGGGGCCGGCACCGGCCTGTCCTGAGCCGCAACGGCCCCGTGCCGGCACCGGCCCTGCCCGGGTCGCGGGGTCCCGTCCAGGTACCGCCCATACCGGCCTGTCGCGGTTCCCGGCCGGACCGGGCCGTATCCGGCGCGGAGTGTCACCGAGGCGTTCCCGGGACACGGCCGCGGGCTCTTTCTAGCGACATGACGGGTATCCGGCTTGCCGCGATCCGGCTCGGCCGTTCTGACCCTCCTTCGGACAAGGCCGTTGAGCGCCATGTCACATGCCAGACCCAGAGTGATGTCGAACACATAAAGGATCTTGCCGGTTATACGGACACTCGTGGAGATTGCGGATATTCACGACTAATGCGGAGGCTCGATGCCCACGTTACGAGCAGCCCTCACCGCCCTCATCGTGGTCGCGGCGGGTGTCACCCCGGCCCACGCGGCCGCCCAACCCTCTCTCACCGTCGAGCGGGGACGGACCCAGCCGGTCTTCTCGTACGCCGACGCGGTCCGCGAGCACGTCTACGTCGAGTCGAGCGTCGACAGTGACGCCGACGGGAGGCCGGATCGGGTCCGGGTCGACATCATCAGGCCGAAGGAGTCCGGTCCAGGGCTCAAGGTGCCGGTGATCATCGACGAGAGCCCGTACTACGACAACTCCGGCCGGGGGAACGAGGCCGAGCGGAAGGTCTACGACGCTGCCGGGAACGTCACGAAATTCCCCCTGTACTACGACAACTACTTCGTGCCGCGCGGTTACGCCGTCCTCAACGTCGACATGATCGGGACCACCAGGTCCGACGGCTGTCCCGACGTCGGAGGGCGGGCCGACGTGCTGGGCGGCAAGGCCGTCATCGACTGGCTGAACGGCCGCGCCACCGCCTACCGCGCCGACGGCACGCCCGCGGTCGCCGACTGGACCACCGGCAAGGCCGCGATGATCGGCAAGTCGTACGACGGCACGCTGGCCAACGCCGTGGCGGCGACCGGCGTGCAGGGACTGGAGACGATCGTCCCGATCTCGGCGATCAGCTCCTGGTACAAGTACCAGCGCTCCAACGGGGTGATCTACAACTACGACTACATGTCGTGGCTGGGCAACTACGTCGACAGCGACCCCACGGCCAAGTGCGCGGCCACCTGGGCGCGCCTGGACGCCGAGGACGGCGACGACACCGGGAACTACAACGACTTCTGGGCCGAGCGCGACTACATCGCGGGCTCGCTGGCCGACGTCTCCAAGGTGCGCGCCAGCGTCTTCGCCGTGCACACGGTCAACGACCTCAACGTCATGCCCGACAACTTCTCCACATGGTGGAAGGCCCTGGCCGACCGGAACGTGCCCCGCAAGATCTGGGTCGGGCAGTACCAGCACGTGGATCCCTTCGACTTCGAGGGGCGCCGTGACATCTGGGTCGACACGCTGCACCGCTGGTTCGACCACTGGCTGCTCGGCGTGCAGAACGGCATCATGCGCGAGCCCCGCGCCGACGTGCAGAGCAGCCTCGACCGCTGGACCACCCAGCGCGACTGGCCCGCCCCGCTCGCCCTGAAGATCCCCTTCCGCCCCGCGGCCGACGGCTCGTTCGGCCTCGTACCGGCGAAGAAGGGCCAGACCGCCACGTTCACCGACATCCGCCAGTCCGAGGAGGCGATGGTCGCCGACGTCGGGACGGTCAAGCCGGGCAGGGTGGCCTTCACCACCGGCGCGCTGCCGCTGGACCTGCGCCTGTCCGGCACGCCCGTGGTGGACCTGCGCGTCGCGCTCGACAAGCCCACCTCGAACCTGACCGCGCTCCTCGTCGACTTCGGCGAGGACACCCGGATCGACTGGCGGCGCGGCCAGGGCATCACCACGGTCACCGAGGAGAGCTGCCACGGCGAGAGCACGGCCGAAGACGACGCCTGCTACAGGCAGGTCGTCACCAACCGGGCCACCCGCCCGCTGGAGATCGTCGCCCGGGGCTGGATCGACGTGCAGAACCGCGACTCGCTCAGCACGCCCTCGCCGCTGCCCGCGGGCACCTACGGCAGGGTGAGCTGGGAGACGCTGCCGCAGGACTACGTCTTCAAGAAGGGGCACAGGCTGGCCCTCGTGATCGCGGGCACCGACGCGACCTACAGCGACGAGACGGCCACCGGCGCGAACGTCACCGTCGACCTGGCCGGGAGCAGGGTGCTCCTGCCGCTGGCGATCAGCACCCTGCGGAGCACCGACGTGCCGAAGGACACGGCCAGGTGGAGCGGCCCGAGGCAGCTGGACCTGCCGGAGCCGGAGAATCAGTTCTTCTGATCCAGGAGTGATCTCCAGGAGCCTCCGATCCTCGGGAGGCCCGCGGGGGGTGAGCCGGGTATCCCGCCCGGCTCACCCCCCGTCCCGTGTCACCGGGTACGGGCTCAGCCCGCGCGTCCGCCTGGCGGGAGGGGCCGGGCCGCCCGACCCCCGGCTCACGACTCCACGGACTCCTGGGGCTCCTGGAGGTCCTCCTGCAGGCGTTGCAGCTCCGAGCGGATGTAGTCGCGGGTCGCCACCTCGCCGAGCGCCATCCGCAGGGCGGCGATCTCCCGGGTGAGGTAGTCCAGGTCGGCCTGGTTGCGCTCCGCCGCCCTGCGGTCGTGCTCGTTCTGGACCCGGTCGCGGTCGTCCTGCCGGTTCTGGGCGAGCAGGATCAGCGGCGCCGCGTACGAGGCCTGGAGCGACAGGATCAGCGTCAGGAAGATGAACGGGTAGGGATCGAACTTCATCGACTGGGGGGCGAAAGCGTTCCACAGGACCCAGATGGCGACGAAACCCGTCATGTAGACCAGGAACCTGGCGGTGCCGAGGAAGCGGGCGATCCGCTCCGACAGCCGCCCGAACGCCTCGGGGTCGTAGTGGGGGCGCAACCGCAGGCCGGGCTGCCTGGGCTGGTCGAGGCGGTCAGGCATCATCGCCCTCCCTCGGCCGGTCGTCCTGCTCGCGCCAGTCTTCCGGCAGCAGGTGGTCGAGTACGTCGTCCACGGTGACGGCGCCGACCAGGCGGCCCGCCTCGTTCACCACGGGAGCCGCGACGAGGTTGTAGTTGGCCAGGTAGGAGGTCACCTGGTTCAGGCTGAACCCCGGCCTGATCGGGTCCAGGGAGGTGTCCAGGATGCCGCCGAGCAGGGTCGAGGGCGGCTCGCGCAGCAGCCGCTGGAAGTGGGCCAGGCCGAGGAAGCGGCCGGTGGGCGTCTCGACGGGCGGCCGGGCCACGTAGACCTGCGCGGCCACCGCCGGGGTGAGCTCGCGCTGGCGGATGCTGGCCAGCGCCTCGGCGACCGTCGCGCTCGGGGGCAGGACCACCGGCTCGCTCGTCATCATCCCGCCCGCCGTGTTCTCGGGGTAGATCAGCAGCCGCCTGACGGGTGCGGCCTCCTCGGGCTCCATGAGCGCCATCAGCGCCTCGGCCTGCTCGGCGGGGAGATCCTGGAGCAGGTCGGCCGCGTCGTCGGGGTTCATCTCCTCCAGCACGTCCGCGGCCCGCTCGGGGGCGAGCCTGCTCAGGATGCCGATCTGGTCCCGTTCGGGAAGCTCCTCCAGCACGTCCGCGAGCCGTACGTCGTCGAGGGCCGCCGCCACCTCGACCCGCCGCTTGTCGGGCAGTTCGTGCAGGGCCCCGGCCAGGTCGGCGGCACGCATCGACTCGAAGGCGACCAGCAGGTTGGCTGCGCCCTGGTCCTTCTGGACGGCGCCGAAGCCGCGGACCTCACCCCAGTCGACGATCTTGGTCGCGCCGCGCCGGCGCAGTCCGATGCCGGGGGGACCCCCGACCACCGCGACCTTGGTGATCAGCCACTCGGAGCCTCTCGTCTCCTCCATGGCCAGGTCCAGGACCGTCATCCGCTCGCCGTCGACCTGCACGCCGAGGTCGAGCAGCTCGGCGATGGCCAGGGTCTCGGTCGCCCGCTGCTCGAACCTGCGCATGTTGAGCTGGCCGCTGAAGACGACGGCACCGGCCTTGACCGACCGTATCCGGGTGATCGGCAGGAAGACCCTGCGCCGGGGCTGCACCTCGACGACCAGCCCGTGCACGTGCGGCGGCGTGCTGCCGGCGATGGCCACCACCACGTCGCGGACCCGGCCGATCTGGTCCCCGGCGGGGTCGAAGACCGGGGTGCCGGCGAGACGCGCGATGAAGATCCTCACATCTGAAGCGTAGGCCGCATCTCGGGCCGACCGGTCGCTGCCACGCACCCCGGCTCACGATCCGGAATCGGCTTGCTGTCCGATATCTCGACATGCCAGCATCAAACGTGCTTAACGGTAATTACAGAAACGGTGGGTCATGAGACGTGCAGGACTGCTGATCGCGCTCGCGTCCTCCCTGTGCTTCGCCTTCTCGGGACCCATGGCCAAATACCTGGGCGCGGCGGGACTGGCCCCGCTGGAGGCGGTCTGGGTCCGCATGGCGGGCGCCGGGCTGCTGCTCGTCGGCATCCTCGCGGTCGCCCGGCCCTCGGCGCTGCGCATCCCCCGCTCGCGGCTGCCGTTCCTCCTGGCGTACGCGATGATCGCGGTCGCCGGTGTGCAGGCGCTGTTCTTCGCGGCGATCACCCGGCTGCCGGTCGGCGTCACCCTGCTGATCGAGTACACCTCGCCGGTGGTGGTGGTGCTCTGGGTGCGGTTCGTCCGGCGGGTACGGCTGCCGCGGGCGGCCTTCGTCGGTGCCGTCGTCGCCGTGGTCGGGCTCGGCATCGTGGTGGAGGTCTGGTCGGGTCTCGCCCTCGACCCGGTGGGACTGCTGCTCGCCTTCGCCGCGATGACGGGCTGCGCCGGATACTTCCTGCTCAGCGACAGCTTCGGCGACGACGTCGACCCGCTCGGCCTGATCGCCTGGGGCCTGCTCGGCGCCGCCGTGGCGCTCCTGCCGATCTCCCGGCCGTGGAACATCCCCTGGGGGGCGCTCAGCGGGACCGCCACCCCCGAGGGCGGCCACACGCTGCCGGTCGTCGGGGCGCTGGTCTGGCTGATCGTGGTCGCCACGGCCGCCGCCTACATCCTCGGCGTTCTCGCGATCCGCCGCCTGTCGGCCGCCATCGGCTCCACGGTCGCCTCGCTGGAGGTCATCGCCGGGGCGGTGGTCGCCTGGATCCTGCTGGGCGAGGCGCTCGGGCCCTTCCAGGTCGCGGGCGGGGCGATCGTCCTGGTCGGCGCCTACCTGGCCCAGCGGGCCACGGCCGCGCTGCCGGCGCCCGCACCCGTGCGAGAGACCGGGGAACCGGCTCCCGTGGGGTGAACCGGGATAAGCCGGGGTGGACCGGGAGGAGCCGGCATGCCGGGATGAGGCGGTGTGGACCGGGATGAGCCGGGATGAGCGTCGCCGGATGGGCCCGGCGGCCGGCGGGGTCGTGCCGGAAGGCGGCGGCGGTCAGGCGGGTTCGCGAGGGACCAGGCGTATCACCTTGGAGGCCGCCGCCCAGCGCTCCAGGAGCCTCGTGCCGTCGGGGGCGTTGAGCCGTTCCTTGGCGAGCGCCGCGACCGCGTCGAGGGCCTTCGCCTGGTCCACCACCTCCACGGAGGCCTCGAAGGCCACCAGGTGCCCGCCGTTGTCCTTGCTGCGCAGCGTCACCCGTACCTCCCCGGCCTCGGCCAGCCCCGGCAGCGGCTGCTCGCCCCCGCCGGTGACCAGGTAGATCGCGCCGTCGTGCCAGGTGTGCCAGGCCAGCCGGGGCCGGTCCAGCGACAGCCACAGGACGCTCGACTTCTTCGCGCCCTCCTCGATCACACCCATGAGACGAATGTACGGCCTGTGCCTCCCCGAATGGCGGTACAGGCCATACACGCCGCGAGGTCAGCGTCGCGAGAGCCTCCAGGCCGCCGGGAGCAGCCCCGCCGCGACGACGATCTTGAGGGCGTCGCCCAGCAGGAAGGGCACCACGCCCAGGGCGAGGCCGGTGGCGAGATCCACCTGGGCGACGGCGACGAGGACCGGCAGGCCGAAGGCGTAGATGACCAGGTTGCCGAGGATCATCGTGCCGATCGTGCGCGGGACGGTGCGGTCACCGCCGCGCTCGGCGAGCTTGCCGACGACGGCCGCCGCGGCGATGAAGCCGATGACGTACCCGAAGGACGCTCCGCCGAAGCCGGAGGCGCCGTCGGCGAACCACGGCACGCCCGCGACACCGGCCAGCATGTAGAGCGCCATGCTCAGCACCGCGCGGTTCATGCCGAGGGCGGCGCCGACCAGCACGACCGCGAAGGTCTGGCCGCTGACCGGCACCGGCGAGCCGGGCAGCGGGAAGCTGAGCTGCGCCGCCAGGCCCGTCAGGGCGGCGCCACCGGCCACGAGCGCGACGTCGCGGACGCGGGAGGCCGGGATGAGGTCGGACAGTACGGCGGGCCTGGCCACCGAAGAAGCGTTTGCCATGGTGCGTGTCTCCTTTGGCAGATTCTTGATGTCCATTCTTCTGACATCTCCGGCAAGGGTCCTACGAGATCATCGCCAAGAACGAAGCGGGGTCTTTGTGCGGACGCCATAACGTCCGTCCGGTCTGTCGTCCGTCCCCCGACGGGCGTTAGCGTGTTCCCCATGCGTTCCCGACGATCGTGCCTCGCGGTGCCCGGCAGCAACCCCAGATTCCTGGAGAAGGCGCAGGGGCTCCCCGCCGACGAGGTCTTCCTCGACCTGGAGGACTCCGTCGCGCCGCTCGCCAAGGAGGGCGCGCGCAAGAACATCGTGGCCGCCCTGCGCGAGGGCGACTGGTCGGGCAGGACGAGGGTCGTCAGGGTCAACGACCTCGGCACCCAGTGGACCTACCGGGACGTCATCGAGGTCGTGGAGGGCGCGGGGGAGTTCGTCGACTGCCTGATGCTGCCCAAGGTGGAGGACGCGGCCCAGGTGATGTGGCTCGACACGCTGCTCACCCAGATCGAGAGGGCGAACGGCCTCCCGGTCGGCCGGATCGGCATCGAGGCCCAGATCGAGAACGCCAGGGGCCTGGTCAACGTGGACGCCATCGGCGGAGCGTCCCCGCGCCTGGAGGCGCTCGTGTTCGGCCCGGCCGACTTCATGGCCTCGATCAACATGCGGACCCTGGTGGTCGGGGAGCAGCCGCCCGGCTACACCGAGGGCGACGCCTACCACTACATCCTGATGCGGATTTTGATGGCCGCCAGGACACACGACCTGCAGGCCATCGACGGCCCGTACCTGGCGATCAGGGACCTGGACGGCTTCCGCCGCGTGGCGGGGCGGGCCGCGGCGCTCGGATTCGACGGGAAGTGGGTGCTGCACCCCTCCCAGATCGAGATCGCGAACGAGGTGTTCTCGCCGTCGCAGGAGGACTATGACCACGCCGAGCTGATCCTCGACGCGTACGAGTACTACACGACGGTCGAGAGGCGCGGCGCGGTCATGCTCGGCGACGAGATGATCGACGAGGCGTCCAGGAAGATGGCGCTGGTGGTCGCGGCGAAGGGCAGGGCCGCAGGTCTGCGGCGCACCACGGCCTTCACCCCGCCTACAACTTGACCCCGATGGTGGTGAAGAACCAGAACGACGAGGTCAGCCAGAGGCCGGTCAGGGCGACGAAGGTCAGCCCGCCGAGGACCGGGAGGGTCCAGCCGGGCAGGCCCCGCTTGGGCAGCGACAGCATCTTCGCGGTGAAGACACCGTAGAAGAAGCAGCCGAGCAGCGAGTGGATCATCACGCGCGGCACGTCGAACTGGGTGCCCAGCGCGTACAGGCAGTGGAGCGCCACCGGGATCGTCAGGATGAACGCCACCCGCCCCGACCAGCGGTGCAGGGTCCCGATCCACGGCACGTCCAGCTTGATCCGGCCCCACATGACCAGTGCGGAGAAGAGCTGGACCAGTGCCAGCAGGAACGCGCCGGTGGTGAGCCAGGCCTTCATGGCCAGCGCCCCGGAGAATCCGGCCAGGCCGATCGCGTACCCGGTGGGCGCGTGGACCCGCCCGTAGACGCCCAGCCCGACCGCGACCAGCCCGCCGACGACGAGCGGGACGAGGAGCGGCGCGAGGTTGTTCGGCTGCCGGTGCTGGACAGGTGTGATCTGCGTGTCACTCATCAGAACCCCTCGATGAACTCGTCGACGTCCTGCGGATCGACCTCCACGCCGTTCACGACGGCGTTCTCGCCCGGCTCTGGGATCGGCACGTCGGCGACCTTGTCGCCCACGAGGGTGAGGCCGACCCTGGTGCCGTCGTCGAGGTAGATCCATCCGGCGCGGACGTTCGCGCCGCGGACGAGCGCGGTCGCCCGGTAGAGGCCGGAGGGCTTCTTCACGGTCGGAGCCTTGAAGCTCCACTTCCTGCCGTCGAAACCGAGGCTCCCCGCGGCCCTGCCGCCACCGAGCTGGGCGGTGAGCGAGGCGCCGTGGCGACCGGACAGGGTGACCTTGCCGTCGGCGGCCTTGCCCTTCATCCAGGCCTCGATCTTGCCGTCGCAGAAGTAGCCGACCGCCTTGCCGTTCCTGATGGAGATGGCGATCAGCCCGCCGTTGCCGGTGACCCGCCCGGCGTAGTCGGCCTTGACGGGGGTGGGCTTGGCCGTCTTGACGACCTCCGGCTCCGGCGTCGGCGACGCCACCGTGGTGACCTGGGCCACCGGAGGGGGTGCGTCGTCCTGCGCGTTGACGGTCTGTGTGGTGGGTGAGGTGGTGGCGCTGGCCACGCCGAGGGCGACGGCCATCACCGCTCCTGCCGCCAGTGTGTATACGGGCCCCAGCCGTGTCATATCTGCTCCCTGGGGTGGTGGGTTGTGAAGTCAGGTGTACATGCCATCGTTCCGGGAGTCTGTGAACTAATCCGCACATGGGCGGACGAAGCCGGATTCTTCGCGGAGAACTTCTTGCCGAAGAGCTTGTCGCCGGAGGCGGGCCGCTGATGATCGTGGTGATTCGCGACTCTAGGCGGATCGAGGCGTCATTCAAGGCGGATTAACCGGAAAAGTTGTGACTGATGGCCGAAAAGGTCATGCCCCGCGACGCCGTGAGGGGGCGGGGCGGCCGGCGCCGAGGCGGTCTCGGGCCCGCCGGCCGTCCGGTCCCCGCGACAGAGGATTCAGGGGGATCTTCCAGTGGCTGATGTTTTTGAAATTTAAAGGATAAAACCCGACAATTCCGGCGCTCGGTTGATAAATCTGACTAGAGAGGTCTCGTCATCGCGGCCCGGACGTGTTGCTCTTGACTGTGTACGGACGGGGCCGGGTATCCGGCCGTGGGAGGTGATCGTTTCCGGAGAACGGGGTAGTAGTAGGGTCGCGTGCGATTTGCCGCATCCGTAGGGGTTGCGGCCTGCTGTTACGGAGACGACTGGAACGGTCCGGGGTGGTGACTCCGGGCTGGAACGGGCTTCCTGCAAGGAGGTGCTGAGCGTGGCCTCGGGCCCTCACGACCCGCGCTCGCAAGAGTGGCCGGCGGACGACGACGGCGTTCACGACGATGCTGTACACGAAGGCAGGTCCCAGGAGTCCCACACGTCCCCGCCGACGATCCAGCACTCCCCGCCGGGCCCCTCCGACGACGGGGCGCGAGGGCGCCCCATGGCCTCCCCGTGGATGCTCCCGCCGTTCGCGGCGCCCACCCCGGACGACAGCGAGCCGCCCCAGGCCCGCCCCGAGGGACTGGGCGGCGAGCGCCGCCGCCCGTACGCCCGCCCCTACGGCCCCGCACCCCAGCCTCCCGCCCGGCCCGCCGGACCGCCGCCCCCGCAGGAGCCTCCCGCCGGCCCTGCCGCCGCCTCTCCTCCGCCCGCGGAGGAGAGACCCGCGGGGCCGGGACGCCGCGCCACGCCCGAGCAGGGGCGGCCGCGCCTGGTGGACCGTCCGGACCTCCTGGTCGCCTCCGGGCCGGCCCCCGAGCGCAGGGGCAGGAGAAGGGCGGAGCGGCCCGATCTCCTGGTCGCCTCGGCACCCCCCCGAGAGCCGGCGAGGGACGAACGGACGGAGCCTCCGCCGCCACCCGCGCCCGAGGACCGGATCAGGGTCGAGCCGAGCATCGCGGCGACGCCGGAACCGGCCCCGGAACCCGGCCCAGAGCCCAGGGCGGAACCCGGAGCGCGGGCCAGGCCGGACACCGGTCCGGATCGCGGATCGGCGCCCGGCCCCGGACCTGAGTGGCCTGCCGGACCCGAGCGGTCCTCCGTGCCGGTCGAGGACGACTTCGAGCCCGTACGCCGGGTGGGGCGCCCGCCAGGCGGCAGGCCCGCCAGGCCCGACCTGCTCGTCGCGCAGGGCCCGCCCGACAGGCGGGGGCCGAACGGCGGGCGGCACCACCGCCCGGCCAGCGCGCCCTCCGCCGTGCGCCGTTCCACCCCGACCAGGCGCAGGCGCGGCCGGGGCCTGGTGATCCCGTTCCTGATGGTTTTGGTCCTCACCGTCGCGGTCGGCGGTGGCCTGGTCCTGTGGGGCTGGGTGAGCAGCCCGTTCGCCACCGGTCTCCGGCTGGTCGGCGACGAGGTGAGCTCGGGCGACGACAACTTCGTGCCGCAGGCAGGTGTCGGCGGCAACGGATCCAACCAGGTGCTCAACGCGGTGGCCTCGGTGGGCTCCGTCATGGTCGCGGTCGGCAGCGACACCACCAGCCCGGTCCCCAGACCGCTGTTCCTGGTCTCTCCCGACGGCGGCACGACCTGGCGGCTGGGCAAGGTGACCGGCTCGGAGGGATACGAGACGGGACCGACCACGGTGGGCCGGGTGGCGGGCGGCGACGGCCTCTGGCTGGCCGCGGGCAACGACCCCCTCGGCTCCGGGCACGGCCTGTGGACCAGCTCCGACGGCCAGACCTGGACCGCCGCCGACCCCGGCGAGCTGGGCGCCTTCACGCGCGGGGACAAGATCATGGATCTGGCCAGGACCGGCTCCGGGTTCGTCGCGGTCGGCGCGGCAGTACTGGACGACGGCACCACCGGGGCCGTCGCCTGGGTCTCACCGGACGGGCGTGCCTGGGACCGGGTGGAGACCCGCGAGATCGGCATGCCGGACAAGGTGCGCGGCATCAAGGCGGTCGTCGCCAGGGGGGACGCCGTCGTCGCGCTGGCCGACCCGGCCCAGGGCCAGTCCACCTCGGTCATCCTGCGCTCGGCCGACGGGGGCAGGAGCTGGCAGCGGACCGGCACCGCGCTCAACGACGTCATCCCGGAGCCGGGCGCGCTGGCCGTGGCCGCCGGCGGGTTCGTGCTCGTACCGACCCAGCAGCGCAGCGACAAGGGAGAGGTCCGCGTCTACTGCTCGCCCGAGGGCGCCGACTGGAAGGCCTGCGGCACCATCACCGGCCTGGGGCCCGAGGGCACGGGCGTCAAGCGCCTCGCCTCCTCCTCTGCGGGGGTGGCCGCGGTCGTCGAGTCGGGCTTCGAGCGCTACACCGTCCACACCAGCGAGGACGGCCGCGACTGGAGCAGGACCACCGACCTCGGCGAGGTGCCGGGCTCGCTGCGGGCACTCGCGCTGTCCGACACCGGCACGCTCGTCGTCGGCGGCGACGAGCGCGCCGCCGACGTGGACAACCGGGTGGTCCTCATCACCGCGCCCGAGGGCGGCGAGCCGAGGCCGGTGCCCCTGAGCGGGATCCAGGGTCTCGCCAGAGCGGCCCGCGAGACGGCCAGGGTGGCCGCGGGGGACGGCAGGTTCGTCGCGGTCGGCGCCGTCTCCGGCGACGCCGGGATCTGGAGCAGCGCGAGCGGCGAGGACTGGAAGGCCGGCGGCCCGGCGCAGCTCCTCGGCGGCCCCAGGCGACAGGCGCTCGCCGACGTCGCGCACGGCAGGCGGGGCTGGCTGGCCGCGGGCAGCACGATGACCGACGCCTCCTCCACCGAGCCGCTGCTGCTCACCTCCTCCGACGGCCAGAGCTGGCGCAGGGTGCCGGTGCTGGGTCCCCTCGCTCCGGCGGGCGACCACGACTTCCTCGCCCCGCACGCGGTGGCGGCGGGGCCGTCCGGCTACGTCATCGCGGGCGAGGACCGCGGACCCGCCGCCACCGTGCCCGTCCTGTGGTTCTCCACCGACCTCAAGCGCTACTCCAGGGCGGCCAAGCTTCCCGCGGGCGGTACGGGGGTGCGGCTGCACGACGTCTCGGCGACCTCGTCCGGGTACGTGGCGGTCGGCGGCACCGGCACGGCCGAGCGCGAGACCGGGGTGGTCTGGGTGTCGGCCGACGGGGTCAACTGGACCGCGCGCAAACCGGTCCTGCCCCCGGGGGCGACGTCCGCGGGCCTGCGGCACGTGGTCCTGTACGGCGGGTACGTCGTCGCGGCGGGCACGGCCAGGACCGAGGACGGCATGAAGGCCTTCGGCGCGGTGTCGGACGACAACGGGGCGAGCTGGGAGTTCTCCTGGTTCCCCGCGGACCGGGCGTCCGCCGTCCAGGACCTCGCCGCGACACCGGAGGGCGTGGTGGCCGTCGGCTGGCACGGGGCGCCGGGGGCCGGAGACAGCGCGGCCTGGACCTCGGAGGACGGGCTGAAGTGGCAGCGCCACACCCCGAGCCAGGGCGGCCTGGACGGCGAGGGCGCCCAGTGGCTCGGCGCGGTGGCGGTCTCCGGCGGCCAGGTCGTGGCCCTGGGCCGCTCCACCACCTACAGCGCGGACCACCTCACCCTGTGGCGTTCCACGCTCACCTCGTCGCGATGACCGGGAAGCACCGGGAAGCACCGGGAAGCACCGGGAAGCACCGGGAAGCACCGGGAACCGCGGTGCTCCACGCTCGCGGCGGTCCCGTGACCGGACCCCGTGAGCTCACCCGGGCGCGATGACCGCCCACTCGACCAGCGCGTCCAGCAGGCCCGGGGCGAGGGGGAGGCGCGCAAGCTCCTCGGGGGCGAACCAGCGGGCGTCCGCGGCGTCGTCCCCGGCGGCGAGCGTGCCACCGGAGACGACGGCGAGATAGTCGCGGATCTCGTAGACGACACCGCCGGGGCCGGGGCGGTCCACGGTCCCGGCCAGGAGCCCGGGGACGACCGTCAGGCCGGTCTCCTCGAGGACCTCCCTGGCGACCGCCTCGGGATCGGACTCCCCGGGTTCG
The DNA here is from genome assembly GCF_051918855.1 of Streptosporangium sp. H16. NCBI lineage: Bacteria > Bacillati > Actinomycetota > Actinomycetes > Streptosporangiales > Streptosporangiaceae > Streptosporangium > Streptosporangium sp. H16. The sequence goes on along the minus strand of NZ_JBPXMD010000009.1, from coordinate 76,486 downwards.
ACCCGCCCGCCGGGGATGGACCACAGGCCCTCACCGGGCGGCCGGCCACGGCGGACCAGAAGCATCCGCCCCGAGCCGTCAAGGATGATCGCTCCGACACAATTTACGCGCACATGGAAAAGATTACGTTGTGATAACGACCGGGCCTCTTGACGGATGGCCCGCCGAAGAAGCAGCGTGGGTAGTCGTGAAAGCCGCCCCTACGTGCCCACGGTGTTTCGGCCCGCTTCGTCCGCCGAGTGCTTGGTCAAGCTCCTGGAGATGCGGTCCCCACGGCGATGTCCTGCCGTTCCAGCCACCCAGACCTCCGTCCTCCGCCGCGGTGGAGGCCGTCACCCGAGGTTCCCGCGTACCCGTCTGGGTCCCCTGGCCGCTGCCCACGGGGTGGCTGGTCACGGGGTTCGGCGAGGTGGGCGACGAGCGCAGCGACGTGCGGGCCACCGTGGTCGCGCTCTCCGGTCCCTCGCTGACCCATGGTCCCGCCGACCTGCTGATCATCGCCGAGGAGCCCGGAGTGGGGCTCGGCGCGGCGTTCGCGGGGCTGGAGGGTACCGATCCGGGGACCGGGTTCGACACGGGCCCGCCGCACGCCAAGATCGCCGTCAGGGGCCATCCGGCCGCCCTGTGGTGCGTCACCGCCGCCCCCGACCGGGCCGTCTACGCGGGTGAGGCACTGGGAAACTGGCTCTGGGCGGTCGTGTGGCCGCCCGAGGCCGGTTACCTGATCACCCTGGCCGAGCTGTCCCTGCGCGACCTGCGCGACCAGGACCAGACCCTCGACCTGCCCTTCGGGGCGTTCTCCCCGCGTCTGGACGTCCCGGCACCCTGACACCGCCCGCGCACCCGCCCCTCCCGTCGCCCTCCCCGCCCGCTCCTTCTCCGGAGCCTTGACCCTCGCGTCCGAACCGGAGGGCGGGGGGAGGCAGTAAAGTTCGGAAGCGTGACAGCGCGTATCGAGCGAGTGGTGACCGAGGGCGTCGTCGATGTCGACGGCGTCGAGCACAAGGTCGAGAACAACACGTGGATCCTGGGTGACGACGAGGATGTCATCGTCATCGACGCCGCGCGCGACGCGGAGAAGATCCTGGAGAAGGTCGGCGAGCGTGAGGTGCTGGCGATCATCTGCACCCACGGCCTGCCCGACCACGTGGGCGCGGCCATCGAGGTCGCGGCCAGAGACGAGGCGGTGGTCGCACTCCACCCGAAGGACCGGCCACTGTGGCGGCTGACCTGGCCCGACACCTGGCCGGACATCGACATGGAGGACGAGGGCCTGTTCGAGGTCGGCGGCGTCCAGCTGGAGGTCATGTCCACCCCGGGCATCTCCCACGGCGGCGTGTCGCTGTACTGCGAGGCCCTGGACGTGGTCTTCACCGGCAAGACCCTCCAGGCCGACGGCCCCGGCAGGATCGGTGGTGAGTATCCCGCCCTGGCCGACCAGCTGACCGCCATCGGCGGGCGGCTGTTCACCCTGCCGCACCGCACCCGGGTGCTGCCCGCGCACGGCGAGGAGACGACCATCGGCGATCTGGAGCCCCAGTTCGACGCCTGGCTCTCCGGCTCGCTGACCCGCGGCCCCGAGGCGCCGGAAGAGGAGGGTCCGCTGACCGACGGCACGCGCGCGGCGGGAATCCGGCTGAATCCCCGGAACGACCTGCTGTAAATGGACCAGCTTCCCCTGGAGGGCATGCCGCGGCGGCTCTACGCCTGCACGCCGTCGCGGCTGAACAACTGGCTCGACTGCCCCCGCCGCTACCGGTTCACCTACCTGGACCGGCCCACGCCGCAGAAGGGCCCGCCGTGGGCCCACAACAGCGTGGGCGCCAGCGTGCACAACGCCCTGGCCGCCTGGTGGCGCGAGCCGTACGAGCGGCGCACGCCCGAGGTCGCGGCGAGCCTGCTCACCAGGGGATGGATCAACGAGGGTTTCCGCGACGCCGAGCAGTCGCGGACCTGGCGCGACCGGGCCGGGGAGATGGTCTCCGGATACGTGGCGAGCCTCGACCCGTCCGCCGAGCCGGTCGGCGTCGAGCGCACGGTCGCCACGCGCACCTCCGTCGTGGCGCTCTCCGGCCGCGTGGACCGGCTCGACCGGCGCGGCGAGGAGCTGGTCGTGGTCGACTACAAGACCGGCCGCCGCCCGCTGAGCACCGACGACGCCCGTTCCTCGCTCGCGCTGGCGATCTACGCCATCGCCTCCTCCCGGATGATGCGCCGCCCCTGCCACCGGGTCGAGCTGCACCACCTGCCGACCGCCTCGATCGTGGAGTGGGAGCACACCGACGAGTCGCTGGCCCGCCACCTGGGCCACGCCGAGGAGATCGCCGTCGAGGCCTCCGAGGCCGACGAGCGCTACAAGGAGTGGTCGGCCACCACCCGGCCCAGGGGGACCGCCCCGCCCAGGGCGCGCGGCGACGGCGACAGCACCCCGCCCGCGGTGCCCCCCGAGATCGACGCGGTCTTCCCGCCCCGTACGGGCCCGCTGTGCTCGTGGTGCGACTTCCGCCGCCACTGCCCCGAGGGCCAGGCCGCGGGCGACGACCGCGAGCCCTGGGCCGCCCTCGCCGACTGAGTCGCGAGACCTGCCCGACCGGGCCGGGGCCGCGGTCGCATTCGCGAGAGCGTTCCGTCAGTGCCGTCAGTGCCGTCAGGAGGGCCGGGACGGCCAGCGGCGCGGATCGGTCAGTCCCCTGAGCCCTCCCGCCATGTCGTAGCCCGCCGCGCCGAGCCGCTCGCGCGAGCGGGCGAGCATCTCGCGGGTGGCGGGCATGAACGCCCGGTCGTGGACGCGCTCGGGAAGCGTGTCCATGGCCAGCCGGAACGCCCTCAGCGCCGCGGTCACCGCGCCCGGCGGCACCTCGGGCAGCACGCCGTACATCCGCCTGGCCCAGCCGGGCAGCGCGTAGTAGCAGAGCGCCCCGAAGGGGAAGTAGGCGGGTTTGCCGGGGGTGAGGGCGCGCAGCCCGGCGGGCAGGCGCGGCCACATCAGGAAGCGGACCGTGGACACGGCCTCGGGGGTGACCCTCAGCAGCGGGCGTGTCGAGGCGAGGTAGTCGTCCAGCTCCGCCACGGAGCCGGGCACGTCCTCGGCGTGCAGACCGACATAGGTGGCGCTGCGGCGCTGCTCGGCCAGGTAGCGGTCGGCCTGGCGGTCGTTGAGCCCCAGGCCCGCCCGCCGTGCCACGGACAGGTAGGAGGAGACCTCCGCGCAGTGCACCCAGAGCAGCAGCTCCGGGTCGTCCACCCGGCGGACCCGGCCGGTGTCGGGGTCGTCGAAGCGCAGCCGCCGGTGGATCCCCCGGACGCGGCGGCCGATCTCGTCGGCCTCCGCGGGACTGCCGAAGGTGACCCTGCCCACGAAGTCCGCCGTACGGTGCAGCCTCCCGAACGGATCCCGCCGGAAGTCGGAGTTCTGCCAGACCCCGCGCATCGCGAGCGGGTGCAGGGCCTGGAGCATGAGGCCGCCGACCCCGCCGATCCACATGGAGCGGTCGATGTGCACCAGCCACGTCACGGTGTGCGGGGGCTGGACGACGATGTCCTCGATGCTCGCCATGGTCGGCACATGCTTACACGGCGGCCGGCGGCCCGTCCAACGGGGTCCCCGGCTCAGCTCCTCAGACGGCTCTCGGCGGCGTTCCAGAAGCGGATGAGGGCGGCGGCGGTGGTCTCCGGGGCCTCCACCGCCGGGGAGTGGGCCGCGCCGGGGACGACCACGCAGTCGGCGTCCAGGCGGCGGGCCATCTCCGACTGCATGCGCGGTGGCCAGCCGTCGTCGTGCTCGCCGTACAGGACCAGGGTGTCGATGCCGACCTGGGTGAGATCGTCGCACCGGTCCGGCGCGGAGAGCACCTCCTCGGTCATCGTGATCATGCCGACGGGCGAGTTGGCGAACAGCCGCTTGCGCAGGAAGGCGATGATCTCGTCGGACACCCCCGAGGCCAGGGCCTCCGGCTCCATCCGGGTGTGCCACAGGTGCTCCAGGCCGACGCCGGGCAACTCCGAGATCATGAAGCGGCCCGCGCGCTCGCGGGGCCCGACGATCGCCGCGGGCCCGGAGCTCATGAGCGTGTAGGACACGAACCGGGTGCGGCCGTCGATGACCGCCTCCCGGGTGACCAGGCCGCCGAACGAGTGGCCGACCAGGTGGATCGGGCCGCCGTGGCCGATCACCTGGGCCAGGACGTCGACGTCGTTGCCGAGCGCGGCGCAGGTGTAGGCGCTCCTGTCGTCAGGGCCGCTCGTCTCGAACTGGCCGCGCATGTCGATCGCGACGACCTGACGGCCCGACTGCGCGAGCGTCTGCAGGACCGCGATGAAGTCTTCCTTGCTGCCGGTCAGGCCGGGAACCAGCAGGGCGGGCCACCGCTCGGGAATGCCGCTGACGGGCAGGGCCTCCAGTACGGCGAAGGCGCCCACCGCCGTCTCGATCTGGCGAGAGCGGACGCCAGGAGGCAGGGTCAGAAAACGCGGCGTACTCACGTGGCCCCACGATACCTCTCTTGGTGACATCGCTCCGTGCGTCCGGGAGGGGTCGGGAGCGTGAAAAGGGGCGCCACCGACATGGTCGCGCCCCTTCTCATGGTGACACTTGCTAGTTGGGGCGACGCGTTCCCCGCTGCTGCTGGCCGCCGCGCACCGGCGGGCGGCGACGGCTCTGCACCCGTTCCGAGGCCGCCGAGGGGGCGATCTCGTCGTCCTCCGACGCGAGGTCCGGCGACTTGAAGATCACCGCGAACGGGCTCGGGGGGATGATCTTCTCGGGCTGCGGCCGGGGCTTGGAGGCCTCCACCACGGGTTCGTCGTCCCAGCGCTCTGCCATGGTGTCGTCGTCCTCTCCGCGATCCGTGAACTCCGCCACCCGCTCCGCGGTCCACGACGGAGCCGAAGGGGCCTCCGAGATCGCCGGGGTCGCCGGGACGTCCGCCGGCTGCTCGCGCCTGCCACGGCGCTGCCGGCGAACCGGCTCCTCCGCCGCGGGCTCGGCGTGAACCGCGGCCACCGGGGCTGCCGGGGCTGCCGGGGTCGCCGGGGTCGCCGGGGTCTCTGCCGTGCCGACGAGGCTCACCTCGGGGTTCAGCCCGGCCTTGCGAGCCCGGCCCCTGCGGGGCGCGGTCTCGGCGGGCTGCTCGTCACGGATGTCCCTGCGGGTTGCCATGTCCGTCTCCACCTCGGCGATCTCGACGACAGGGGGCTGAACCTCCTCGGCCACGACCGGCGCGGGGATCTCCTCGCCGGTACGGCCTCCGCGGGTGCGACGGCGCTCGCGGGACGTGCGCGCGGGGCGCTCGCGGCGCTCCTCGCGATCGTCCTCGCGTCCCCTGCGGGAGTCGTCCTCGCGCCCCTTGCGGGGAGAGCGGGAGCGGATGCGGCCGGTCTCACCGAGATCCTCGACCTCCTCGGCGGCCAGGCCCGCCCGGGAGCGGTTGGCGCGCGGCAGCACGCCCTTGGTGCCCTCGGGGATGCCCAGGTCGCTGAAGACGTGCGGGGAGGTCGAGTAGGTCTCGACCGGCTCGGGGAAGGCGAGCGAGAGCGCGTTGTTGATGACCTTCCAGCGAGTGAGGTCCTCCCACTCGACGAAGGTCACCGCGACGCCCGTCTTGCCGGCCCGGCCGGTGCGGCCGATCCGGTGGACGTACGCCTTCTCGTCCTGCGGGCAGTCGTAGTTGACGACGTGGGTGACGTCGTCGACGTCGATGCCGCGCGCCGCGACGTCGGTCGCGACCAGCACGTCGATCTTGCCGTTGCGGAAGGCCCGCAGGGCCTGCTCGCGCTGGCCCTGGCCGAGGTCGCCGTGCACGGCCGCGGCGGCGAAGCCGCGCTCCTTGAGCTGCTCGACGACCATGTCGCAGGCGCGCTTGGTCTCACAGAAGATCATCGTGAGCCCGCGGCCCTCGCACTGCAGCAGCCGGCCGACGATCTCGATCTTGTCCATCCGGTGCGTGCGCCAGACGAACTGCGTCGTCTGCGGGGTCGCCTCGGCCTCGATGTCGTTGTTCTCGGCCCGCACGTGGGTGGGGCGGGTGAGGTAACGCCTGGACAGGGCGACGATCTCGCCCGGCAGGGTCGCGGAGAACAGCATCGTCTGCCGCTCCGCGGGGATGAGCTTGATGATGCGCTCGATGTCGGGCAGGAAGCCCAGGTCGAGCATCCGGTCGGCCTCGTCGAGGACGAGCGTCCCGATCTGGCTGAGGTCGAGGTGCTTCTGCTTGACCAGGTCGAGCAGGCGGCCCGGGGTGCCGACGATGACGTCGACGCCCTGCTTGAGCGCCTCGATCTGGGGTTCGTAGGCGCGCCCGCCGTACACGGTGAGGATCCGCGAGCCGAGCTTGCCGGCCGCCGTCACGAGGTCCTCGGTGACCTGGACGGCGAGCTCGCGGGTCGGTACGACGACCAGCCCGCGGGGCTTCTTGCGGTTCTTCCTCGGCTTGCCGACACGCTGCAGCATCGCCACGCCGAAGGCGTAGGTCTTGCCGGTGCCGGTGCGCGCCTGGCCGATGATGTCCTGGCCGTTGAGGGCCAGGGGGAGTGCCATTTCCTGGATCGGGAACGGCGCGATGATGCCCTCGGTCTCAAGGGCATCGGCGATCTCTGGGGTGACTCCGAGGTCTCGGAACGTCGTCAGCTTGGCCTGCCTAAATCTCCGTTGAAGGCAGGCCTGCCGGGACCACGGGCAGAAAACGTGTTCCCCGTGCCGGGTCCTCGCGGAAGGTCCAGCCCTCTCATGTCATCAGCGACCGCTGCGGCGTCACGCCGACTTTTGGGGGCGTCCGAGAGTGGATATCCCGGATTAACACGGTGCGGTCGCACTTTCACAGAGCAGTGTACTCGATACCACAACGGAGAACCGATTTCTTCGTATTCCCGGTGAATCGCGAGGTCGCTCAGCTCGTAGGCTGCCTCCATGACCGATTCCCCTCCCGGTGTCTCCGACCTGCTCGGTGTCCTCGCCTACGCCGAGCTGACCGCCTTCCTCAGACTCGCCGAGGACGCCACCCGGTACGCCCCCTCGCTGACCGACCAGGCGGCGCTCGGCGGTCTCGCGGCGGCCGAGTACGCGCACTTCGAGTTGCTCCGCGACCGGCTCGCCTCCCTCGGGGTGGATCCCGAGAAGGCGATGGCGCCGTTCACCGGGCCGCTGGACGACTGGCACGCCCTGACCTTTCCCGGAGACTGGCTGGAGGCTCTGGTCAAGGCGTACGTCGGCACGGGGATCGCGCTCGACTTCTACCGCGAGGCGGCCATCGGCGTGGACGACGAGACGCGGAACCTCGTCGACGAGGTCCTTGCGGACGAGGGGCGGTCGCAGTTCGCCGTCGAGAGGGTCCGCGTGGCGCTCCAGGAGGACCCCAGGCAGGCCGGGCGGCTGGCGCTGTGGGCCAGGCGCCTGGTGGGGGAGGCGTTGAGCCAGGGACAGCACGTGGCCGCCGCCAGGCCCGAGCTCGCGGCCCTGCTGGTGGAGGCGGCAGGGGAGGACATCAGCCGGATGTTCGCCCGGCTGACCGAGAAGCACGGCCAGCGGATGACCGCCCTGGGGCTGACCCCGGGCCCGTAGCGCGGCGGCCGGGTCTCCACCGGCCTTCCGGCCGTCGTGACCGCCGTTTCCGCCCGGCGGGACCGGGCGCGGGCGGCCTCCCGGGTGCCGGTCCGCCGTGGTGACGAATCGGTGTTTTCCGCCCCGCTACGTGGGAGAGCCCGATTCACCTTTGGCGTGAACGCCGGAGCGCCGCGGACGGATCCGGTAGCGTGCGAGACATGAGGGCCTCGCGCCGCTATGGCAGTTCCTTGACGAGATGTGGGCCGAACCGCTGGACTTCGCGTCCCGTGCTGCGCAGGGGAGGCGCGGGCTGTCCGGCCATCAGCCGGGGGCGGGAGCATCTCCGCCGTGTCAGACGCCCGCGCTGCTGCGGGCTCGGCGAGCGGGACGAGTGCTCGGGCGGCTGAGGGCCACGCTCGCGCCGGATCCGCGGACCGCGCCATGCCGCGAAGGCGACCTGGCGCGAGCCCGGAATCCGTCAGAGCGTGCCGCCGAAGCCGACGGGGCGCGCCTCCTCCTCGCCGATCTCGATGAAGCCGAGCGAGGCGACCGGGACGATGATTTTCCGGCCGTTGACGTCGGTGATGGTGAAGACACCGCTGCTGGACGCGAGGGCGGCGCTGATCTCGCTCTCAAGCTGCTCGGCCGTGAGGTCGGTCTCCACTACGAGTTCACGGTGTACGGAACGTACGCCGATCTTGATTTCCATCGTGCTCCCTTTCGATGAGGGTTGCTCGTCCCATGGTCGCCCCACGGGAAGGCCGACGCGCCGGTTGATCGCGTCAAGCGAACAGATGATCGCGGCAGGCGAACAGCCGGCCGGGAGGCCGGGACATCGCGGGATTCCTCGACGCCCGGCGAGGGAGCGGAGGAAACCGGCCCGGCCGGCGCCGGGAGCGCGGGCGGTGCCGGGGGTCTCTCAGTGGTCGGCGACGGTGCGGGGGAAGCCGGAGATGCCGCGCCACGACAGGCGGGCGATGAGCTGGGTGGCCGCGTCCTTGGGAATGGAGCCGTTGCTGCTGATCCAGTAGCGGGCGCTGACCTCGGCCATGCCGACGAGCCCGACGCCGAGCAGGCGCGCCTCGTCGCTGGAGCAGCCGGTGTCCTCCTGGATGACCTGGCTGATCATCTCGGCGCTCTCGCGGAGGTTGCGCTCCATGCGCTGGCGGACCGGGGCGACGTTACGGAGATCCGACTCGAACACCAGCCGGAACGCCTCACCCTGGCTGGAGACGAAGTCGAAGAAGGCGCCGATCGCGGCCTGGACGCGCTGCTTGTTGTCCGTGGTGGAGGCGAGGGCGTCGCGACAGCGGGTGATCATGTCGTCCACGTGCAGGTCGAGCAGGGCCAGATAGAGCTCCTGCTTGCCGGGGAAGTGCTGGTAGAGGACCGGCTTGCTGACCCCTGCCCGCTCGGCGATCTCGTCCATCGCGGCCGCGTGGTAGCCGTTCTCCACGAACACCTCCTGCGCCGCGCTGAGCAACTGGCGGCGGCGGGCCGTCCGGGGCAGCCGGGTGCCCCGGGGCTTGGCGTCCGGGGTAGCGGTCACGTGGTCTCCTCGTGTCAAGCTCCTGGCGTTCGTGGCCATCCTACGCGCGGGTAACCCGGGTCAGCGATAATCGTCCTCGTCGAGCTCGACGGTGCGCCGCTGCTCGAAGGTGTCCGCGGGGTCGGCCTCCAGGGGGATGGAGTCGGGCCACTCCGCCTCCTCCTCGCGCACCGTGCGGCTCTGCTCGGCGGCGTCGGCGGGGTCCACCTCGGCCGGGAGGTCGACGGGCACGTCGGAGCCGTTCTCGCGCACCGGCCGGTGCTGCTCGGCGGCGTCGGCCTCGGGCGTCTCGACGGAGAGCTCCTCGGGAAGGTCGTCGACCGCTTTCCCGTGCGATGTGTCGCCGCGCGCGTTCATATGTCTGACATCCCCTGTCGTCATCCGGGCTCCGGCACGTTCCCTCTCCTCACCCGGCTCCTGCAAACGTCGGACATCGCCCAGCGTACGACCTCGGATGCCGCGCGCCGAGAAAGACGCGGCATCGGATTGCCCATGACGGCACCTGCCGCATTGACGGCGTTTCGCATCCATGAGGGCCTGTTTCGAACGTGAGTGCGATGCCGGTGACGAGGCGTCCGGCCGGGAGAACCGTGCCGGGCCCGGGAGCCGGAGGCAGGGCGGCCGGGAGGTGTGCCGCGCAGTCTGAGGCGGGAGGGGGGCGAGTGGCTGCGGGGAGGCGGGTGGCCTGAGGGGGAGGGCAGGGGAATGCCGGCGGGGGGCTCCCGTGCCGGGCTTCGGATGTCTCGGATGTGACAGGGCGGGGGCCCGGATATGACAGGGCGGGGGCTCCGCGGTCGGAAAACCGCGGAGCCCCCGCCTGCAATTCGTGAGAAATGATAACTCGCATTGTATCGAGAGCCGGGATCCCGGGAAATCTCTCCCCGGCCTTCCGCTCTCACCGTTCGGATCGACGTTTCTCCGTGGAGGAGCGCGACCCTGGTGGATACGGGACTTCTAGCCCACCGTCACGGTTTCCGAGCCGCTCTGAAACGCGGTTCCAGCCGTTTCCGGTGTCGTATTCCGATCCCGTGTCAAGCGTGGATCAGGACGCGGCCGAAGCCAGGGGCGGTCCGGGAGGGCCAGGAGGCCTGTTGTCCGTCTCCAGGGGCACGAGGCGGTCGGAACGGGTCTTGTTCTCCAGGCGGTTGCGGTTGCAGTTGTCCTGGTCGAGAGTCAGCCTGAAGCGGTGGTGAGTACGACGGTAGTGGTGACGACGGCCGCAGCAGCCGCCGCCGCCCCAGGTGGTGAAGGTGCCGGCGGTGACCGCGGTGGTCATCGCGTTGGCGCTCGTGACGGTGGTCGCCGCGCCCATGGCGACGACCCCGCCGGCCAGCGCCGTGCTGATCGCGAGCCCTGCGAGCACACTCTTGAACTCGGGCATTGCGTTTCCCCCTTGAAAGGATTGATTTACCAATTTTTGGCATTTCCCGTATGAGTCGGAAATTGCCAGAGATGGCTAGAGATGACCGATGATGAGCCATCCCTGGTTGTCATAGTTTCCTCGCATGTCTGCCGACAAACAGAGATCGAAGGCTTTTACCCTATTCTTAGCTATTTATCGTCGACGTTGGATACTTATTGGTCGCTTTAAAGTGAAATGTATTTAATGTCGGATTTGTTCTCCGGAGCGGAGAAGAATGGGACCGGGTATCGCCGGGGGCGAGCCGGTGCCGCTCGCACATGTCCTCTCGCGTGCCGCTCGGTGCCGCCACGAGGCCTCGGCTCCGGAGTGCGGTCCAGGACTCCGGGAAGGGGACGGGGTGTGGAGGGGACCGGTCCCTGCCGCGGGCGATCCGCCTGCGTGCTTCGGCTTCGAGGTGGTGGAGACGGGAGTTCCGAGGTGGCGGAGAACAGGGGGTGTGCCATGAACGGGATATAACGGACGAAAGCCCCGCGGTTCGGAAACCGCGGGGCCTCGCTTGTGACTTCGTGAAATGAAGAACTCGCACTGTAAATGAGGGTCAGGGTCCTGGGGGTCTCCCCTCAGGTTCCCGCTGTCGCCGTTCGGCCGATGTTTCCGGGTGGGAATCCCGGCCGTGGCGGATACGGGGATCCTGTCCCTCCGTCACGGTCTCGAAGCCGCGGACGATCGCGGATCCGGCCGTGAGTGAGCCCGTCCTGCGACCGCGCCCCGATCAGGGGTACGGCCTCGGGTCGACGACTAGTCGCGGACGCCGCCGGTGAGAAGCGGAACGATGCGGTCGCTGCGGTTGTCGTTGAACAGCTCGTTGTCGTTGTTGTTGTGGTTGTTGATGATCAGCCTGAAGCGCTTGCGGCTGTGGTGACGGTGGCAGTGGCCGCCGCCGCAGCAGCAGCGACGCCCGCCGTAGCCACCGCAGGTCTGGAAGGCGGCGGCGGTGACCGTGGTGGTCATCGCGTTGGCGCTCATGACAGTGGTCGCCGCGCCCATGGTGACGACCCCGCCGGCCAGTGCCGTGCTGATCGCGAGCCCTGCGAGGACACTCTTGAACTTGGGCATTGCGTTTCCCCCTTGGAAGGACTAATTATCCCTGTTTTCGACATTTTCCTTATAAACCGGAAAACGTCAGAGATGGCCGGTGATGAGCCATCCCTGGTTGTCATAGTTTCCTCACATGTCTGCTGACAAACGGACATCGAAGGCTTTTGCACTCCTCTTAGCTATTTATCGTCGATGTTGGATGCCTATTGGTCGTTTTGAAATGAAATGTATTTAATGTCGGATTTGTTCTTTGGAAACGGAGAAGGGGGCGGGGCGCCGCCCGCCGGTGAGCCGGTGCGACCCTCGCGTACCGGCGCCGAGGCGGCGGGGATGGGGGTGGGGTGGGGGGCGGAGTGCGGGGCGGTGACGGGAAAGGCGGTGCGCGGGAAGCCGGGGCGCGCGCGAAGGCCCCGCGGTCCGGAAACCACGGGGCCTCGCTTGTGACTTCGTGAAATGAGAACTCGCACTGTGGCGAGGGTCAGGGTCCTGGGGATCTCTCCTCAAGTTTCCGCTGTCGCTGTTTGGCCGGCGTCTCTGGGTGAGAGGCGGCGCCGCGGCGAACGCGGTGGTCCTGTCCCTCCGTCACGGTTTCGAAGCCGCCGGAAATCGCGGATCGAGCCGTGAGTGGTCCTGTCCTCTGACGATGCCGCGCCTCCGCACGAGCGCGCGGTTCCAGGCCTGGCGACTAGTCGTCGTCGCCACCGAGGGTCAGGGGCCGGAGGCGGTCGCTGCGGTTGTCGTTGCGCAGGTAGTTGTCGTTGTTGTTGTGGTTGTTGATGATCAGCTTGAAGCGGTGGTGGCTACGACGGTGGTGGCGGTGGCCACCGCAGCAACGGCCGCAGCCGCGACGCCAGCCGCAGCCGCCGCCCCAGGTCGGGTAGGCGGCCGTGGTGATCGCGGTGGTCATCGCGCTGGCGCTCGTGACGGTGGTCGCTGCGCCCATGGCGACGGCTCCACCGGTCAGCGCGGTGCTGATCGCGAGCCCTGCGATGACACTCTTGAACTTGGGCATGCGTTTCCCCCTTGAAATGATCGGTTACCCCGATTTTCGACATTTTCCGCATAAGGCGGAATTGCCAGAGATGGCCGGTGATGAGCCATCCCTGCTTGTCATGATTTCCACCTATGTCTGGCGAGAAACGGGAATCGAGGGGTTTTGCTAACCTCTTATCTATTTATGGCACGTGTTGAACTCTTATTAGTTGTTTTGAAGTGAAATGTCTTCAATGTCGCTTTTGTTCATCGAGGGTGGGTGGGGTTCCGCCGCCGGGGTCGCGCTCGACGGGCGGGGGCGGAGCGGAAACGCCACCGAGTTAATGATGATAAATCATGCAATAAAAGACATCTGGGGAAAATAGGCTTATGTGTCTTTTGTGATAGCCGGAGGCTGTTGCCTGGCGTGTGGTGGGCCGAACTATCGTGGAAGGCAGTGGAACGACAGGAGGAGGCGCGGTGAACAGCCCAATCCCCATATGGCCGGGCGAGATGATCGACCTCGGCGACCAGCGGATCCACGTGCGGTCGACGCCGCGAGGGCCCGCCGAGACGGCCGTCTACGTGCACGGTCTCGCGGGTTCCGCGACCAACTGGACCGACCTGATGGGCGAGCTGTCCGGAGTGGTGTCCGGGCACGCTCTCGACCTGCCCGGCGCCGGATACTCGCCGGAGCCGCCCGGCGGCGACTACTCCGTCGACGCCCACGCCCGGACCGTCACCGCCCTGATCGAGCGGGTCTCCGGCACCCCCGTACACCTGTTCGGCAACTCCCTGGGCGGCGCCGTCTCGGTGCGGGTCGCCGCCACCCGCCCCGACCTGGTCCGCTCGCTGACCCTGATCTCGCCGGCCCTGCCCGACCTCCTGCCCCGGTACGGCCCGGCGCGGGTGGCGCTGTCCACCGTGCCCCGCATCGGCGAGTGGGCGGCGGGCCGGCTCACCCTCGTGCCCGCCGAGCGCAGGCTCGGCGTCACGCTCGCCATGTGTTACGCCGACATGGGGCGGATCCACCCGGACCGGCTCAAGGAGGCGGCCGACGAGCTGCGCCGCAGGGACGGCCTGCCGTACGCGGTGGAGGCGGTGATCAACTCGGCCCGCGGCATCGTCGCCGAGTACTTCAGGCGCGGGGAGACGAACCTGTGGCGGCAGGCGGCCATGGTGACCGCGCCCACGCTGGTCATCCACGGCCGCCACGACCGCCTCGTCAACCCCCGGATGGCCGCCCGCGCCGTCCGGACGTTCCCGCGCGTGCGGCTGATGCTGCTGCCCGACGCCGGGCACGTGGCCCAGATGGAGTTCCCCGAGCGGGTGGCCCGCGAGGCCGGGCTCCTGATCGCCGAGACGGCCCTCGCGCCGGTTGGGGAATGACAGGGGCACCGGGTTAGGTTGTGAGGGGAGCGTGCTGCGCCAGCCGCATCAAGGACCCCTGAAACGGGAGCAGAACTGTGTCGTTGCCACCGCTGGTAGAGCCGGCAGCCGAACTGACCGTCGACGAGGTGCGTCGTTACTCGCGCCATCTGATCATCCCTGACGTCGGCATGGCCGGGCAGAAGCGCCTGAAGAACGCCAAGGTGCTCTGTGTGGGCGCCGGAGGCCTGGGTTCCCCCGCGCTGCTCTATCTCGCCGCCGCGGGAGTGGGCACGCTCGGCGTCATCGACTTCGACGTGGTCGACGAGTCCAACCTCCAGCGGCAGGTCATCCACGGCCAGTCCGACGTCGGACGCCCCAAGGCGGAGAGCGCCGCCGACAGCGTCAGGGAGATCAACCCGCTGGTCGACGTGGTCGTCCACAACGAGGCTCTCACCACCGACAACGTGATGGAGATCTTCGCCGCCTACGACCTGATCGTGGACGGCACCGACAACTTCGCCACCCGTTACATGGTCAACGACGCGGCCGTCCTGCTCGGCAAGCCGTACGTCTGGGGCTCGATCTACCGCTTCGACGGCCAGGCCAGCGTCTTCTGGGCCGAGCACGGTCCCTGCTACCGCTGCCTCTACCCCGAGCCCCCGCCGCCCGGCATGGTCCCCTCGTGCGCCGAGGGCGGCGTGCTCGGCGTGCTGTGCGCGTCGATCGGCTCCATCCAGGTCAACGAGGCCATCAAGCTCCTCGCGGGCATCGGCGAGCCGCTGGTCGGCCGTCTGATGATCTACGACGCCCTGGAGATGAACTACCGCTCGGTCAAGGTCCGCAGGGACCCCGAGTGCGTGCTCTGCGGCAAGAACCCGACGGTCACTCAGCTGCTCGACGACTACGAGGCGTTCTGCGGCGCGGTCTCCGAGGAGGCCCAGGAGGCCGCCTCCGGCTCCACGATCACCGCCGCCGAGCTCAAGTCCTGGCAGGACAAGGGCGAGAGCATCTACGTGATCGACGTCCGCGAGCCGAACGAGTACGAGATCGTGTCCATCCCCGGCGCCGTGCTCATCCCCAAGGGCGAGTTCCTCAACGGCTCCGCGCTGGAGAGGCTGCCGCAGGACAAGAAGATCGTCCTGCACTGCAAGTCCGGTGCCCGCTCCGCCGAGGTCCTCGCGGTCGTCAAGAGCGCCGGCTTCTCCGACGCCGTCCACGTGGGCGGCGGCGTGCTCAGCTGGATCAAGACGGTCGACCCGAGCCTGCCCACCTACTGAGGCCCTGTCCGAGGGCTCCGTCCGAAGGCCTCATGCCCGCACGACTGCCCGCACGATCCGAAAGGCCTCGTGTCCCGCGCGACCCGCGCCCCGTGGAGCACCCGCTCCGCGGGGCGCTCGCCGTTCAGGGTTCCGCCGGGGTTCCGCCGAGGTCACCAAGTCCTCTCCACGCTGACGGATCTGGACGGAACGGCGGATGACACCCGCCACACCGCATTAAGGTCGGGTGCGTGAATGAAGTCCCACGTCAGCGGCGGCGTTCATGGCCGACGCTGGTCGTGGCCTCCGCCCTGACGCTGCTCTGCGCGATCGTGGCCGGGGTGGCGAGCAGCGCCGCGGCGACGGAACTCACCCGGGGGCCGACCCAGGCGGAGCTCGACCGGGCCGCCCTCGACGAGGTGGCCAGGCGCTGGCAGGCCTGGCCCGCCGGGCGCGTCTTCCCCGAGACCGTCCCCTACGCCGCGGAGCAGGGCGGTGAGGAGAAGGCCCGCCGGGTGGGCATCTCGCCGGAGACCCGCTGTGACGGCGCGGTCGACGCCAGGTTGCGCAAGGCGCTGCGGCGGGCGGGCTGCCTGGGCATCCTGCGGGCCACCTACATCGACGCGCTCCAGGGGATCGTGGTCACCGTCGGCGTCGCGGCCTTCGCGGACGAGTCCGGCGCCACCAGGGCCAGAGCGGCGCTGCCCGGGGGCGGTGCTCCCTCGCCAGGCCTGAGGGCGCTGGCCTTCCGCGGCACCGTGACCGACCGGTTCGTCTCCGCCGGACGCCAGGCGGGCCTCGTCCGGCAGGCGGGCCCGTACGTGGTGATGGCCACGGCCGGCCAGACCGACGGCCGGCCCGCCAGGGCGGTCGGCGAGCAGCGGCCGACCCTGTTCGCGTTCACCGGGGACATCGCCGACCGCATCCTCGCCGATCTGTCCATGCCCGCCCGCCCCGACTGCGTCTCCACGGAGTGGCGATGCTGACCACGCCGGGGCGTCTCCCCGCCACCGCCGGACCGTCCGCGAGGACGAGGCCGGAGGGCCGGGTGCCGGGAGCACTGGGGACGCTGCGGGCGCTGGGGGCGCTGTGGAACGTTGCGAGGCGGACGGTGCCGGTGGTGCTGGCGGTGGTGGTGGTGCCGGTGATCTTGGCCCCGGTTCCGGCCGCGCGGGCCGACGACGTCAGGGACAGCCAGCGGGAGGTGCTGCGGACCCTCGACCTGCCCGCCGCCTGGCGGATCTCCGAGGGCAGGGGCGTGACCGTGGCCGTGCTCGATTCCGGGGTGGACCGCGACCACCGTGACCTGGTCGGTTCGGTGACCGAGGGCAAGGACTTCACGGCCGGGGCCAACCCGCCGGGGGTGAGCCCCCTGAGGCTGCACGGCACGTACATGGCGTCGCTGATCGCCGGGCACGGCCACGGGCCGGGCGGGGCCGACGGGGTGATCGGCGTCGCGCCCCGCGCGAGGGTGCTGTCGGTACGGGTCATCCTGGAGGACGAGGAGCCGGGTTTCCGGGAGTTCAACACCGCCGAGCGCTACGAGAACGTGGTGGCCAGGGGCATCAGGCACGCGGTGGACCGCGGCGCCGACGTGATCAACATGTCGATCTCCAAGGAGCTGGCGACCAGGGAGGAGCGATCGGCGATCCGCTACGCGATCTCCAAGGGGGTCGTGCTCGTCGCGGCGGCGGGCAACGAGGGCGCCGAGGAGCCGGACGCCGGCGGCCACGCCCCCTACTCCTACCCGGCGGCCTTCCCGGGAGTGGTCTCGGTCGCCGCGACGGACCGCGGGCTGCGCCGGGCCTCGTTCTCCAACCGGAACCCCTCGGTCCTGGTGGCCGCGCCGGGGGTGGACATCCTCGGTGCCGGTCCGGGGGACGAGTACTGGGTCGGCCGGGGCACCTCTCAGGCGACTGCCCTGGTGTCGGGGGTTGTCGCCCTCATTAAGGCCAAATATCCAAAAATGTCGCCCGTGCTGGTCGTGCAGGCGATCACCGAGGGAGCCACCCGGCGGCCCACGGGCGGCTACGACACCGGTACGGGCTTCGGCGTCGTCAACGCGACCCGGGCCCTCGCCGCCGCCGCCAGGATCTCCCGGCACACCCTCACCGCCGAGGGGGCAGGGGGACACGACCCCGCCCGCCCGCTGGGCCTGCCGGTCGAGCCGGTGCGGGTCGTCCACCGCGACCGGGACCGGATCACCCTGTACGGCGGCGTGGCCGTGGCCGCCGGGTTCGGCGCGGTCGTCTCCCTGATCGCGCTCGCCGTGTTCGTCGGCCGCACCCGCCCGCCGGAGGCCTTCGAAGAACCCGGGCCCGACCCGGTCGCGGCCCCCTGGCGGTGAGCTCCCGGCGGCGCCGGGCGAACTCCCGAGGCCCGGTCCGGCCACGCGGAGTGCCGCGAAAATACCCGCCGCAGATAGGGCGGAGAGGTCCTTCGACGTAGCATCGGAGTATGTCGCAGCAAGGGCGGTCCCAGGAGCCGGAGCGGCCTCTGGGAACCCCCGCCCCCCGCGCTCGCGGCGGCTGGCCGCCGTCAGGCTCCCGGGTGGGCGGCATCGGCGGGTCCGGCGGTGGCCGGATCCGGCGGGCGCCCGCGCCGGGCTCCGCGGCCAGGCGGGCCCGCGTGCGGGCCTGGCCGGCGGCGGGGCGCGACCGCGCGGCGGTCAGGCGGACCGAGCTGGCGACCCTGGAACAGGGCATCCGCTTCCGTACGATCTTCCTGATCCTGATGGGCACGATCCTCGCCATCGCCGCCACCAACGTGCTGACCGGTACGGTCGGTCTGGTGCGCGAGACGAGCTCGCGCCCGCTGACCGCCGCCGAGCAGGCCCGCTACATCCAGGACGACATCGCCAGGCGCTGGCACACCTGGAGCGCCGACCTGGTCTTTCCCGTCGAGTTGCAGTACATCGGCCTCGGCAGGGTCCAGCAGTACGCCCGCAGGGTCGGCCTCGCCCCCGAGGTGGCCTGCGCGGCCGGAACGGACGCGCCGGTGGGCTCGGTGCTCTCGGAGTACGGCTGCCGCACCCTGCTGCGGGCCACCTACGTCGACCAGACGTCCTCCTTCGCCTTCACCGTGGGCATCGCCGTGCTCGGCGACGAGGAGCGGCGGATCGCCGCCTCCGCGCAGCTGGCCGTGGACGATCGGGTGGGGGTGCGCCCCGTGGCCTTCCCCGGCACGGCGACCGAGCTGTTCGGGGCCGCGCAACGCCAGCGCAACGCCTGGGTGGGCGTCGGTCCCTACATCGTCTTCTCCACCGCCGGCTACACCGACGGCCGCACCCGGCAGGCGGTCTCCCCCGAGGAGATCCTGCACAGCGAACTGTGGCCCGCGGCCCAGGCGGTCGCGGGACGCATCGCCCGCGCCCTCGGCGACGAGCCCAGCGCCGTGCCCCAGTGCACCCAGGGGAACGTGTGCTGAGGCGGCGGTTCTGGGCGGCGGGAGCGCTGGTCGCGCTCTCGGTGGCGGGTCCGGTCCCGGTCGCCGCCCCGGCGACGGCCACCTCGGCGCTCGCCGGGCCCGTGTCGACCCCGCCACCGGGGCCGGCCGCGCCGTCGGAGTTGGCACCACCTGAGTCGGCACCACCTGAGTCGGCTCCCTCGGAGTCGGCACCGCCTGAGCCCGCGCCTCCCGAGGGCGCCGCGGACGTGCGCGAGGACCAGCGCTGGGTGCTGGAGATGCTCAACGCCGAGAAGGCGTGGAAGGTCACCAAGGGGTCGGGCGTCATCGTGGCACTGGTCGACAGCGGGGTGGACGACCAGGTCGCCGAGCTGCGGGGGCGGGTGATCTCCGGGCCCGACATGGGGTCGATCAGGTTCGACAGGGACATCCCGGACGCCGGGCGGCACGGCACCGCGATGGCCTCGCTCATCGCCGGGGCGGGCAAGGGGGAGGGGGGCCTTCTCGGTGTCGCGCCCGAGGCCAGGATCCTCTCGCTGCCGCTGATCGTCGAGGAGCGGCCCGAGGACGGGTCCGCCCTGCCGGAGGAGGACCTGCGCTCGCGCAACGACAGCCCCCTGGCCCGCGCGATCCGTTACGCCACCGACCACGGGGCCAAGGTCGTCAGCATGTCGCTGGGCGCCTACGGGCCGCACCGGAGCGAGCGTGAGGCGGTCTCCTACGCGCTCTCCCGGGGCGTGGTGCTCGTCGCCGCCGTGGGCAACGACGGGGACTCCCAGTACGCCATGGACAACGCCACCTCCTTCTGGAACTTTCCCGCCGGATACTCCGGGGTCATCGGGGTGGGCGCGGTGGACGACCTGGGCAGGCCTGCGACGTTCAGCAGCGACAACCTGTCGGTCCTGGTCTCGGCGCCTGGCGTCGACGTGCCGGTGGTCGTTCCCGGCGGGAAGTACGGATCCTCGGAGGGGACCAGCTCGGCGACCGCGCTGGTCGCCGGGGTCGCCGCCCTCATAAAAGCAAAATATCCAGATATGTCGCCGCAAATGGTGTCGCAGGCTCTCACCTCCACGGCGACGGCGGGTCCCGCCACCGGCTACGACGACCACATCGGGTTCGGCGTCGTCGACGCCGCGGCGGCCCTGGCCAAGGCGGGCCGGCTGGTGGCCGGCGCGGCGGAGGTCCCGGTGCCCGACGGCAGGCGCTTCGGTGACGGCACCCTGCCCACCGAGCCCAGCAGGCCGGGCCCCGAGCCCGTGCGCCTCTGGCTGTATGGGGTGGGCCTCGCGGGGGGCCTGCTGGCGTTCGCGGGGGCCGTGGCGATGCTCAACCGGCACTCCGGCAGGGCCGGGCCGGCGATGGCGGCCTTCGAGCCGGTCCGGCGCGGTAGATCGCGAAGGTAACCGTAATTCGACTGCAATTCGAACGCGTTTTGGACACCGTTCGGATGCGGTAGCCCGGATGTCTGGATTCACGCCCCGGAAAACCGGGAACGTTCGCTAGTCTCGCGCGTTATGGGGTACGAGTTGCGCGTGGAGCGCCCTGCGCCTCTCGCCTTCGCGGAACTCGCGACTGTGCTGGGGCAGGCGGGGTTCGAGTTCAGGGGCTCGCAGGAGTCGGGAGAGATCCTGGCCCGCCACAACGGCGCGGTCCATGCCATCGCGGTATGGGACGGCCGCCTTTCCGGCACTCCCGGATCCGACTGGCAGGTGGCCCAGCTGGCGCGCGTGTCCGCCCTGCTGGGAGCACGGCTGGTGGGCGAGGACGGCGAGTCCTACGCGATCCGCGGCGGCCTGGTCGAGCAGCTGAACGGCTCGGCGGCCTACGAGTTCGGCAAGCTCGACGAGATCCTCTCCGCCGGACCGACCGTATGGAGCCAGTAGGCCATCCCACCCCGTACGCCGAGCGGGTGCTCGACCTGGTCGAGCGCATCCCGTCCGGAATGGTGATGTCCTACGGCGACATCGCCGAGTATCTCGGCGAGGGGGGCCCGCGCCAGGTCGGCAGGGTGATGTCCACCTGGGGCGGGGGCGTGCCCTGGTGGCGTGTCGTGCACGCCGACGGCACCCCGCCGCCCGGCCACGAGCAGCGGTGCCTGGCGAGTTGGCGCGAGGAGCGGACTCCGCTCAGGGGCGCCCGCGCCGACATGCGGGCGGCCAGGTGGGACGGGGAGCCGTAGATCGCGCGGGCGGCCAGGTGGGGTGGGAAGCATGGATGGTGCGGGCGGCCAGGTGGGACGGGAAGCCGTGGATCGCGCGGCGGGAGGGCGGGGGAAACCCGCTAGATCACAAATGCCTGTAAATCCTGCAAGCCCGTAAATCACGGCGTAACCGGCCCTGCCGTGGCGCACTACCATGGCCTAGGACAGCGCTCTGTCCGAAAGGCGGTGCTTTCCCCATGGCCACCGGTGCCACTCCCGCGCGATCCAGCGGCGACCCCGTCGCTGATCGTCTGCGGGCTGTCCAGGATCTCTGCGACCGGGGAGAACCCCTCGACTCGATCATGGCGGCGGTGCTGGCCGACGGGCTGAAACCGGCTGAGCGCCGCCGCTTCGACGCCGACGCGCTGGCCGGCCCCCTGGGCTCCCGGCTGGAGATCGCGGCCAAGCGGGGCGCCGCCAGGCGCCGCGAGTTCGTCACGCTCCTGAAGCCGTACGTGACCGGTGTCGACGCGAAGGTCAAGCGCGACCTGCCGGTCGCCCGCAGGATCGCCTTCCACCTGATCGAGCATCGGGGGATCGACGATCTCGCCGAAGGCGACGCGCTGCAGAAGCTCGTGACCGCCGCGGCGGAGCCGTCCAAGCGGGTCCGCAAGAGCCTCCGCTGGTACGCGGACCTGCCACTCCAGGACGAGCTGCCCGAGGCCCTGTACCGGCTGCGGGCGGCCGACCTCATCCCGATGACCCAGATCGAGGACGTCTCCTGGTCGGGCGGGCGGCTGCACATCAGCGGCCACGCCTACCTGGCCGGGCTGTCCGTGCGGAGCCGCCGCTTCAACCGGGCGAGCGTGGTGCTGCGCGGCCCGCGCTGGCTGCCGCCGGTGCGGCTCCGCACCCGCAGGGTCTTCCACCCCGAGGCGACCCACGGCGCGGAGGAGGCGGGCTGCAACTACGACTGGTCCGGCTTCACCGCCGAGATGAGCCCGTGGCCGCTGCGCTGGCGTTCGGCCGTACGGGCCGTGGTGCGCGGGGGCAAGCGGCTGCTGCGCCGCCGCGCGACCGTGCAGGACACCACCACCTGGCGTACCGAGATCGTGATCTGGAGCCGGGGCGCCCGCGCCGGCGGCCTCCTGCGCGGCCCCTCCATCGGCCGCACCGAGCGCCCGGCGGGACTGGATCTCGGCAAGGGCTGGTGGATCCGTCCCGTCTGGACCTCCGACCGCGCCCTCCAGATCGTGCTGCAGCCCACCCGGGCAGAGCTGGTCGGCGTGCGGCTGGCCGGCGAGCGCCTGGAGGTCGAGGTCTTCCTGCCGGGCAAGGGCGTGACCAGGGGACAGGCCCGCCTGGACGGCCACCGGATCGCCGCCGACTTCACCCCGGTCGAGGGCGGCACCACCGTCGTCGTGCCGCTCGCGACGGCGTCCCTGCTACAGGAGCGCGACGGCGGCCGGCTCTGGATCGAGCCCAAGGGCGACCCCGCCGCCTCCGTCATGATCGGGAAGGCTCAGGAGAGCCGTACGGTCGTCGGCGACCGCGAGATCACCGTGCTGCGCGACCGGCGCGACCGCGTGAGCGTCTCCGCCCACCGGATCCGCCCGGTCATCACCGCGGCGACCTGGGACGAGCGGGGCGTGCTCACCCTGGAGGGCTCCTACCCGGGCTCCGGCGAGGCCGCGCTGACCCTCAAGCACCGCAGCGGGCTGATCCACGCCGTCCCCCTGGAGCGCGAGGACTCCCGCTTCACGGTCCGGCTCGCGCCCGCCGCGATACCCCGCTTCGGCGACACGGCCCCGCTGAGCAGCGGCACCTGGAGCATGGCGGTCCGCGACGCGGCCGGGCAGATCGTCCCGTTCCGCGTCGACCACGCCATCCTCGACGGGCTGGACGAGGACACGAAGATCCTCGACGGCCGCGAGTACCGCCTGATCTCCACCCGTTTCGACATCCCGGTGCTGTCCGTCGCCGAGCATTTGCCCGACGACGAGAAGGGCGCCGGCGGCCTGTACGCCC
Organism: Streptosporangium sp. H16; assembly: GCF_051918855.1. NCBI lineage: Bacteria > Bacillati > Actinomycetota > Actinomycetes > Streptosporangiales > Streptosporangiaceae > Streptosporangium > Streptosporangium sp. H16. The sequence continues at coordinate 53,767 of NZ_JBPXMD010000009.1, read as the reverse complement.
TGCGCCGGCACTTCTACCCCGCCGAGCGGACCCGCGAGCTGAACGACGCGACCGTCTACGCCGCCTACGACGGGCGGCAGTACGAGGGCAGCGTCCGCGCGGTCTACGAGGAGCGCATGCGGCGCGGTGACGCCGGTGAGCACATCTGGGTGGTCAAGGACGGCGCGTTCGTGCCTCCAGGCCCGCGGGAGCTCGGCTTCGGCACGGGCGCCGGCCCGACCGTGGTGCGCGCGGGCAGCCGCGAGCACTACGCGGCGCTGGCCCGCTCGCGCTACGTGGTGACCAACGGCTTCCTGCCGCCGTGGTTCCGGTCCCGCGAGGACCAGGTCGTCGTGCAGACCTGGCACGGCACCCCGGTCAAGCGCCTGGGCAACGACCTGCCGCACATGTCCCGCGACCCCAAGCCGCCCGCCTGGCACCGGCAGGCCGTCGAGGTGCGCGGCTGGGACCTGCTGGTCTCCCAGAGCCCCTGGGCGACCCGTGTCCTTCGCAAGGCGTTCGGCTACCAGGGCGAGGTCCTGGAGAGCGGCTACCCGCGCAACGACGTGCTCGTCGCCCCCGACCGCGACGAGCTGGCCGCGGCGGTGCGCGCGCGGCTCGGCATCGCCGAGGGCGCCAGGGTGGTTCTCTACGCGCCGACCTACCGCGACTACGACCGCAAGAACGCCTCGATCCGCCTGGACCTGGCCGAGGCGCACCGGGTGCTCGGTCCGGGCCACGAGTTCCTGATCCGGGGTCACTCGATGCAGGCGGCGCCGAACGTGCGTGCCGGCCTCGGACGCGACGTCACGACATATCCGGATATCACGGATCTGCTGTTGATCGCGGACGTGCTGATCACGGACTACTCGTCGGTCATGTTCGACTTCGCGGCGACCGGCAGGCCGATGCTCTTCTTCACCTACGACCTGCAGCGCTACTCGTCCAAGCGGGGCGTCTACCTCGACCTGGCCGCCGAGGCCCCCGGCCCGCTGCTGTCCACCGGGGCGGAGGTCATCAAGGCCCTGCGGTCGATCGACGAGGTGGCCGCCGCCCACGCCGAGAAGTACGACCTCTTCCAGCGCACCTACGCGCCCCGCGACGACGGCAAGGCGACGGCGAGGCTCGTCGACCACGTCTTCCCGACCTGATCGTCCCGCGCCGGTCCGGGTGATCCGACCGGCTTCGGGGGCCGTTTCCCGGAAACGGCCCCCGAAGCCGTCTCCGGGCTCGCTCCGCGAGGGCGTCCCCGGCCCGTTCCCGACTCGTCCCGGCCGCCTCGCGGTCCCCGGCCCGTTCCCGACTCGTTCCCGGTCGTCTCGCGGTCCCTGACCGGTTCCCGGCCCGTTCCGGATGTCCCGTGATCCCTATGTCCCGTGATCCCTGACCGGTTTCCGGTGGTTCCGCGAGTGGCCCGCACGACGCCCGTCCCACCCGTGAACCCGCCCTGACCTCTCCCCTCGGGGGCTTCGGCCCAGGTCCGCGCGGTGATCGGTCCGGCGGATCTTCCGGAAACCGCCCGCCGCCCGCCGTGTTCGGTGGAGAATCCGCCATGCCGTACCCGCCGACTCGGCACGATCATCGTCCGGGATCTGGTGGAATGGCGAGTTGTGAGTGGTCAGGACTGGCGGCTGATACGTCGTGAGGGCGCGGGGAGGGCTGTTGCCCCTGTGCTCGACGAGCACCAGCGGGCGGTGGTGGCCCATGAGAGCGGCCCGCTCCTCGTGCTCGCGGGGCCCGGCACCGGCAAGACCACCACGATCGTCGAGACCGTCGTCGACAGGATCGAGCGCCGGGGCGTCGACCCCGAGCGGGTGCTCGTCCTCACCTTCAGCCGCAAGGCCGCCGAGGAGCTGCGCGAGCGCATCACCGCCCGGATGCGCCGCACCACCCGCACCCCCCTCGCCCTCACCTTCCACAGCTACGCCTACGCGCTGCTGCGCCGCGAGGCCGTGCTCGCCGGAGGGCTGCCGCCGCGGCTGCTGACCGGTCCCGAGCAGCTCCTGGAGATCCGTCGCCTGCTCCACGGCGAGCTGGAGGACGGCGCCACGCACTGGCCCGACGACATGCACGAGGCGCTCAAGACGCGCGGCTTCGCCTCCGAGCTTCGCGACTTCCTGGCCCGCGCCGCCGAGCGCGGCCTCGACGGGCCCGAGCTGAGAGAGCTGGGCCGCCGCCACGGCCGCGCCGACTGGGTGGCGGCCGGAGGGTTCGCCGACCGCTACCAGGCCAGGTTCGACCTCGACCTCGAACCGGTCCTCGACTACGCGGAGCTGATCCGCGCGGCGGGGGCCCTGCTCTCCGACCCCGAGGTGCGGACCCGCGAGCGGTCGGCGTACGACGCCGTCTTCGTCGACGAGTACCAGGACACCGACCCCGCGCAGGAGTTCCTGCTCCAGCAGCTGGCCGGGGAGGGCCGCGACCTGATCGCGGTCGGCGACCCCGACCAGTCGATCTACGGTTTCCGCGGCGCCGACGTCCGCGGGATCATGAACTTTCCCGACCGCTTCCGCGCCGCCGACGGCGCGAAGGCCCCCGTCGTCGCGCTGCGCGTCTGCCGCCGCAGCGGCCGGGACCTGCTGCGGGCCACCCGCCGTGTCACCGCCCGCCTGCCCGCCACCCCCGGCGGCGCCGCCCACCGCGACCTGCGCGCCCTGCCGGACGCCGAGCCCGGCGACGTACGGGTGCTGGTGGCCGACGGCGCCACCCAGGAGGCGGCGATCGTGGCCGACACGCTCCGCAGGGCGCACCTGCTGGACGGCGTCCCCTGGTCGCGGATGGCCGTGCTGGTGCGGTCGGCGACGCGCCAGGTGCCGCTGCTGCGCCGCGCCCTGGTCACCGCCGGGGTGCCGGTCGTGGTCGGCGGCGGCGAGGTGCCGCTGTTCCAGGAGCCGGGCGTGCGGCCGCTGATCAGGCTCATCCAGGTGGCGCTGCACCCGGAGACCCTCGACGAGGGGGTCGCGGAGGAGCTGCTGACCGGGGCGCTCGGCGGCACCGACATGATCGGGGTGCGCCGGCTGCGCCGCGCCCTGCGGATCGCCGAGCACGAGGCGCTGGCCAACCCCGGCGAGCACGAGGTGCCGGACGGTCCCGGCGAGCACGACGCGGACGACGCTGACGACGGTGACGGCGTGGACGAGATGGTGGGACGCGTCGCCGAGCGCGAGAGCCCCGGCCCGCGTTCCTCGGGCGAGCTGATGGTCGCGGCGCTGAAGGACGCGCGGGAGCTGGTGAGGGTGGAGCCGCACGTGGCGCTGCCCGCCGAACGCCTCGCCGGCCTCATCTCCGCCGCCACCGAGGCCGTACGGCAGGGCGGCACCGCCGAGGACGTGCTGTGGGCCGTCTGGCAGGCCACCGGCCTGGCCAGGAAGTGGACCGACATCAGCCTCAGGGGCGGCGTCAGGGGCACCATGGCCGACCGCGACCTCGACGCCGTCGTGGCGCTGTTCGACCACACGGCCAGGTTCGTCGACCGGCTCCCGCACGCCGGGGTGGACGTGTTCGTCGAGGACCTGGTCGCCCAGGAGATCCCCGGCGACTCCCTCGCCGACCGGGCCCCCGACGGGGACACGGTCCGCATCCTCACCGCGCACCGTTCCAAGGGCCTGGAGTGGGACGTGGTGATCGTCGCGGGGGTCCAGGAGGGCGCCTGGCCGGACCTGCGGCTGCGCGGGTCCATCCTGAGCACCGACGACATGGTCGCCAGGGCCGAGGGCTCCGAGCACGAGAACCCGGCGGCCGTCTCCGCCGCCCTCGCCTCGCAGCTGCTGGCCGAGGAGCGCCGCCTGTTCTACGTGGCCGCCACCAGGGCCAGGAAGAGGCTCATCGTCACCGCCGTGGGGGGCGACGACACCGAGGAGCGGCCCTCCCGCTTCCTCACGGAGCTGGTCCCCGGCTCTGCCGAGGACGGCGCGGGCGTCGACGAGCGGTCCCGCTGGCTCAGCATGTCCGCGCTCGTCGCCGACCTGCGCTCGGCGGTCGCCGACTCCACCAGGCCCGAGCCGCTGCGCAGGTCCGCGGCCGAGCACCTGGCCAGGCTCGCGGCCTCCGGGGTGCCCGGCGCCCACCCCAACGAGTGGTACGCCCTCACCCCCATCTCCGACGACCGCCCGCTCAGCTGGCCCGACGACATCGTGCGCGTCTCGCCCTCGGCGGTGGAGAGTTTCAGCAAGTGCGGCCTGCGCTGGCTGCTGGAGACCTCCGTGGGCGCGGGCGGCACCGACGTGGCCCGCGGCCTGGGCACAGTGGTGCACGCGCTCGCCGTCCTCGCCGCGACGGGCATGCCCACCGAGGAGACCCTCGGAAAGCGCCTGGACGACGTCTGGCACGAGCTCGACTTCGGCGGCGTCTGGTACAACCGCAAGCAGCGCAGGGTCGCCGAGGAGATGATCTCCAAGTTCGTCCGCTGGCACGAGGAGAACCCCCGGGAGCTGGTCGGCCTGGAGGAGGCGTTCACGGCGATGGTCTCCGAGGGCGTGCAGATCAAGGGCCGGGTCGACCGGGTCGAGCGCGACGGCGAGGGCCGGGCCGTGATCATCGACATCAAGACCGGAAAGAACGGCCCCAAGGACGCCGATCTCGAACGCCACCCCCAGCTCGGCGTCTACCAGCTCGCCGCGCTGCTGGGCGCCTTCCAGCGGCACGGCATGACCGAGCCCGGCGGTGCGGCCCTGGTCCAGGTGGGCGACGCGGCGGGCAAGAAGGCCGCCAAGGAACAGATCCAGCCTCCCCTGGCGGACGACCCCGACCCCGGCTGGGCCCGCGACATGGTCGACACCGTCGCCGTCGGCATGTCGGGGCCGTTCTTCCAGGCCAAGGTGAACGACGGCTGCCGCACCTGCGCCGTGCGGTCGAGCTGCCCGGTCAGCAAGAACGGAGATCAGGTGTGCTGAGCCGCACGACCCCGGGGGACGCCCCGTGCTGAACCGTGTCACGCGTGCGGGAGGCCCGCCGCCCGCGCCCGGCCGTGTCGCGCGTACGGGAGGTTCGGGCTCGCGTCGCGCGGCCCGTCACGGGGGCGCCACGTGCTGAGCCCGGTCCAGCTGGCCGCCAAGCTGGGCATCCTGCCGCCGACCCCCGAACAGGCCGCCGTGATCGAGGCCGGTCTCGAACCGATGGTGGTGATGGCCGGAGCCGGGTCGGGCAAGAGCGAGACCATGGCCGGGCGCGTCGTCTGGCTGGTCGCCAACGGCCTGGTCCGCCCCGAGCAGGTGCTCGGCCTGACCTTCACCAGGAAGGCCGCCGGAGAGCTGGCCGCGCGCGTGCGCGAGCGGCTCAACGGCCTGGTCGAGACCAAGCAGGTGCCCGCCGACCTGATGGAGGGCGAGCCGACCATCTCGACCTACCACGCCTACGCGGCCCGCCTGGTCACCGACCACGCCCTGCGCGAGGCGCTGGAGCCGACCATGCGCCTGGTGTCCCCTGCCGTCTCCTGGCAGCTCGCCGGCCGGGTGGTCAGCGCGTACGACGGGCCGATGGAGCAGGTCGAGTGGAGCCCGGCGACCGTCACGCGGGCGGTGCTCGAGCTGGCCGGGGAGCTGGCCGAGCACCTGCGCACCCCGCAGGACGTGCGCGACGTCGGCGCCTGGCTCGCCGGCCGGTACGCCGCGCTGCCCGGCACGCCGGTCAAGGACCAGCGCAGGCCGCTGGCCGTCCAGCGGGCCAGGGAGCAGCTGCTGCCGCTGGTCGAGGCGTACGACCGGCTCAAGCGGAGCAGGGAGGTCGTCGACCACGGCGACCAGATGGCGCTGGCGGCCAGGATCGCCGCCAAGCACGCCGACGTCGGCGAGATCGAGCGCGGGCGGTTCGCCGTGGTCCTCCTGGACGAGTACCAGGACACCAGCCACGCCCAGCTCGTCCTGCTGCGCGCCCTGTTCGGCGGAGGCCACCCGGTGACGGCCGTGGGCGACCCCTGCCAGTCCATCTACGGCTGGCGCGGAGCCTCCGCGGGCAACCTGACCCGCTTCCCCCGCGACTTCAGGACCGCCTCCGGAGAGCTCGCCCCGATCAACCGCCTGTCGGTCAGCTTCCGCAACGGCGACGCCGTGCTGGACGTCGCCGCCCGGCTCCAGCTGCCGCTGCGGATGGAGGCCAGGGAGGTACCGGTCCTGGTGCCCGGCGGCAACCGGGTCGATCGCGGCCGGGTGGTGTGCGCCTTCCACGAGACCGCCGACGACGAGGCGGAGTGGATCGCCTCGGGGATCGCCAGGGTGCTGGGCGCGGAGAGCGCGCCCGACGGCATGCCCTGGGGCGAGGGCGAGCGCAAGAGGGCCAAGCAGAGCGCCTGGGGCGGCCCGCAGTGTCTCCAGCCGCACGACGTGGCGATCCTGGCGCGCAAGCGCTCGCAGTTCCCCGCGCTGCGCAGGGCGCTGGAGGCGCGCGGCATCCCGGTCGAGATCGTCGGTCTGGGCGGCCTGCTCACCGTGCCCGAGGTGGCCGACATCGTCTCCACCCTGCGGGTGATCTACGACCCGAGCGCCGGGGACGCCCTGGTGCGGCTGCTGTCCGGTCCGCGCTGGCGGATCGGCCCCGCCGACCTCAAGGAGCTGGGCGAGCGGGCCCGCGAGCTGAACCGGGAGACCCGCGAGGGCTCCTCGCCGGTGGCCGACCCGCTGGACCAGGTCGTGGCGGACATGGCCGAGGAGCGCGGCAGCCTGGTCGACGCCCTCGACGAGCTGCCCGACCGCCCGGCGTGGCAGGATCTGTTCTCCCCCCTGGCCGCGGTGAGGCTGGTGGCGATGGCCCAGGAGCTGCGCGTCCTGCGCGCCCACACCGGCCAGCCGCTGCCCGACCTGATCCTGGAGATCGAGCGCACGCTCGGCCTGGACATCGAGGTGGCGGCCAGGGGGACCGCCGTCGGCCCGTTCGCCGCCCGCGCCGACCTCGACGCCTTCCTGGACGCCGCGGCCCGGTTCGCCGGCGACTCCGAGGACCCGACGCTGGGCGCGTTCCTGGCGTTCCTGAAGGCGGCCGACGAGGAGGAGAACGGGCTGGACGCCGGGCGGGTGGGCGAGAGCAACAGCGTGAAGCTGATGACCGTGCACGCCTCCAAGGGCCTGGAGTGGCCGGTCGTCGTGGTGCCCGGCCTGTCCCAGGCGCTGTCCAAGGCCGGGACGCTCACCGTCGGCACCATGTTCCCCGCCCGCGCCACGACCAGCCCGAAGTGGACGGAGAACCCCCGCAAGCTGCCCTACCCGCTGCGCGGCGACGCCTCGGACCTGCCGGAGCTGGCCGGGCTCGCCAAGGAGGAGCTGGCCGACTTCGACGAGCGCTGCCGCGACCGCGACCTGCTGGAGGAGCGCCGCCTGGCGTACGTCGCCGTCACCCGCGCCCACTACCTCCTGATCGCCTCCGGCTACCGCTGGGGCACCGCGGCCAAGCCGCTGGAGCCGTCCGACTTCCTGGTGGAGATCCGCGAGACCTGCGGACGGGTGGCCTTCTGGGCTCCGGAGGCGGAGGAGGGGGCCACCAACCCGCTCCTCGCCGAGCCCGCCGAGTCCGTATGGCCGATCGCCCCGGAGGACGTCCGCTACGCGGCGGTCCTCGACGGCGCCACCATGGTCGAGGCGGCCCTCGCCGCATTGGCGGGGGGCGCGGCTCCCGCGACCGGCAGCGGGTCCGGGGCCGGTCCCGCGTCCGCGTACGAGGATGTCCCCTTCCCGGAGGACCTCGAGGCCCCGGAGGCTTTCCCGGAGGAGGCGGACGTGCCCTTCCCGGACGACGAGAGCGTGCCTTTCCCCGGTGACCCGTGGGACGAGTCCTTCCCGGACGACCTGGAGGACCGGTCCGAGCCGGCGGCGGCGGATACGGAACCCGAAACCGAGCTCGAGCCCGAGCCCGAGCCCGAGGCTGAAACCGAATCCGGAACCGAAGCCGAGTCCGAGCCCTGGGCCGGGTTCGAGGCCGAGGCCGGGGAGCCGCCCGAGCGGCGGCCGGTGCCGACGGCCGACCTGCGGGGGTGGGACAGGGAGCGCGCGAAGGCGTGGGAGCGCGACATCGAGCTCCTGCTCAGGGAGCGGGAGCTGAACCGGCGGCGCGGTGGCGGCCGGGTGGAGCTGCCCACCCACCTGACCGTGTCCTCCCTCGTCACCCTGGCCTCCGACGCCAAGGCGCTGGCCCGGCAGATCCGCCGCCCGGTGCCCAAGAAGCCCGCCCCGCTGGCGCGCCGGGGCACCTCCTTCCACCGCTGGCTGGAGGGGCGCTGGGGCCAGCAGCGGCTGATGGACGAGTTCGAGCTGCCCGGCGCTTCCGACGACTTCGAGGAGCCCGACGCCCACCTCGACGAGCTGCGCGCCCGCTTCGAGGAGAGCGAGTGGGCGGGCAGGGAACCGTTCGACGTCGAGGTCCCCTTCGAGACCATGATCGCCGACCGGGTGGTCCGCGGCCGGATGGACGCGGTCTTCCAGATTTCCGACGACCGCTACGAGGTCGTCGACTGGAAGACCGGCCGCCGCCCCAACGGGAAGAAGGCCGAGGCCGCCGCCGCCGTCCAGCTCGCCGCCTACCGGCTGGCCTGGTCCCACCTGGCCGCCGTCCCCCTGGACCGGGTGAGCGCGGCCTTTCACTACGTCCTGCTCAACGAGACGGTCCGCCCCGTCAACCTCCTCGACGAGCGCGGCCTCGTCACCCTCGTCGAGTCGGTGCCGGCCCTGCGCTGATCGTCCCCGGCTGGTCCGCCGGGCCCGCGCGGGCGTCACCTCGGTGGCGGCAGCTCTCCCGAACCGCGGACGACGAGCTCGACCGGCACGGTCACCCGCTGCCTCGGGCGCGCGGGATCCCGCAGCCGGTCGAGCAGGAGCTCCACCGCCGCGCTGCCGAGACGGCCGACGTCGTAGCGGACCACGGTGATCCCCGGGTTGAAGACCCCCGCCATCTCGAAGTCGTCGAAGCCGACGAAGGCCGGGCGGGGACCCGGATGGTCGCGCAGGGCCTGGACGAGGCCGAGCGCGGCACGGTTGTTGGTCGCGAAGAACGCGGTCGGCGGGTCGGACAGCGCGAGCAGCCGCCGCACCTCCTGCTCCACCCGCCAGGGGTCGAACACGCCGGTCACGCACAGCGCCGGGTCCGCGGCGACCCCGGCCGCGCGCAGCGCCGCGCGGTGCCCCTCGGCCCGGGCGTGCACCGAGCTCAACGGGTCGTTGTCCGAGATCAGGGCGATCCGCCGGTGGCCGTACGCGAGCAGGTGCTCGGTGGCGATCCGGCCGCCCGCGCCGGCGTCGAGGAGCACGGTGTCCACCTCCGCCATCCCCTCGGGCACGCGGTCGACGAAGACCGCGGTGAGCCCGCTCGCGACGTACTCCGCCAGCCAGGAGTGGTCACCGGCGGTCGGGACGATGACCATGGCGTCCACGCCTCGCCCGTACATCGTCTCGATGATCATTACCTCGCGGTCGGCCCGCTCCTCGTAGCTGCCGAAAACCACCAGGGCCTCGTGCGCCGAGGCGGCCGACTCCACGGCCTTGGCGAGCCGCGAGTAGAACTCGTTGGAGATGTTCTCGATCACCAGACCCAGGGTGAGGACCGAGCCGCCCCGAGCCAGCCGGCTGGCGGCCTCGTTGCGCCGGAACCCCAGCGTCGTGATCGCGTCCTGGACGCGTCGCACCACGTCCTGCCGTACGTGGGGCTCCTGGTTCACCACCCGGGAGACCGTCTTGAGGCTGACTCCCGCGTGGCGCGCGACGTCGGCCATCGTGGTCCTGCGAGGGCTCATTCCCACCCTTTTCCCGGACTGGTCGAGCTGATCTTCCGGAACATGTTGTACCTTGCGCAGTCATGTACGAACACATCGACGACAACTGGATCTGCAGCCGGTACGGCGAGGACGAGCCCTGGATGCTCGGCGCGGTCAACCCGCCGGTCTTCGAGAGCTCCCTGTTCACCTTTCCCACGGCGGGGGCGCTGTCGCAGAGCCTCGCGGCCGAGGACGAGAACTACGTCTACTCGCGCGGCACCAATCCCACGGTGGACCTGCTCCAGCGCAAGCTCGCCGCGCTGGAGCGGGCGGAGCGGGCCAAGTGTTTCGGCTCCGGCATGGGCGCCATCGCCGCGACGATCTCCTCGCTGGTCTCCGCGGGCGACCACGTGATCGTGCTCGGGGCGGTCTACGGTCCGACCACCCAGTTCCTCCGCTATCTGGAGAAGTTCGGGGTGTCGCATACGACGGTGCACACCGATAATCCTGCCGCTCTTGATAGCGCTGTCAAGCCGAAAAGCAGGATGCTCTACCTGGAGTCACCCTCGTACATGCGCTACGGGGTCATCGACATCCGCGCCTTCGCCGAGTGGGCGCGCGGCCGCGGCCTGACCACCGTGATGGACAACACCTGGGCGACGCCGATCTTCCAAAAGCCCCTCACGATGGGGGTCGACCTGGTCGTGCACTCGCTGTCCAAGTACATCGGCGGCCACAGCGACCTCGTCGGCGGCGTCGTGGCGGGTCCCGCGCGCCTGGTCAGGCCGCTGGCGCTGACCGAGTACCAGCTGTACGGCGCCGCGCTGTCGGCCCACGAGGCGAGCAAGGCGATCAAGGGGCTGCGGACCCTGCCGATCCGCATGGCGGCACACCAGGAACGCGGGCTGCGGGTGGCGGAGTTCCTGGTCAAGCACCCCGCGGTCCGGGCGGTCAACCACCCGGGCCTGCCGGGCCATCCGGGGCACGAGCTCGCGAGCACCCAGATGACGGGCTTCTCCAGCGTCTTCAGCGTCGAGTTGGACACCGAGGACGTCGCCGAGGTGGGTCGCTTCGTGGACGCGCTGCGCCACTTCCGCATCGGCGTGTCGTGGGGCGGCTACGAGAGCCTGGTCAACGCGCCGGCGCTCACCACGCTGGACTCCGTGCGCGCGACCATGGAGATCCCGGTGGGTCTGGTCCGCCTCTCGGTGGGGCTGGAGGACCCCGCCACGCTGATCGCCGATCTCGCGAACGCCCTGGAGAAGTCTTGACGGACCACTGAGGGCTCCGTAGCATCCCCGTCATCCAGAGTTGTGACAGCGCTGTCAAAGGCACTGCCCTCCGTTGAGCCAACCCCGTTGGGGAGACCATGAAGACACCCCCCAGGTTCGCCGCCCTGATGGTCGGCGTGCTGACCATGACACTGGCCGCCTGCGGCGCCGACGACGCCGCGGGCACGGTCAGGCTGCGCATGATCGAGAGCCTGACCAGCCCGGACCGCACCAAGCTCCTCAGGAGCCTGATCACCGACTTCGAGCGGCAGAACCCGGGGGTCAAGGTCGAGCTGATCTCGCCGCCCCTGGAGAGCGCCGACCAGAAGATCACCCAGGTGCTGCAGACCAGGAAGGGCGTGGACGTCCTGGAGGTCCGAGACCACACCGCCAAGTCGTTCTCCAACAACGGCTGGCTGGCCGAGCTCCCGACGCAGGGCTGGCCCGGCTGGGGCGAGCTGACCGAGCTCGCCCAGAAGAAGGCCGTCGAGGTGGGCGGCAAGCCGTACCTCATTCCCTACGGCTTCTACGAGAAGGTGCTCTTCTACCGCTCGGACTGGCTGCGCGAGGCCGGCGTCGCACAGCCGCCCGCCACCTGGCAGGAGGTGCACGACACCGCCAAGCGGCTCACCGACAAGGGCAAGCGCCGCTACGGATACTCCTTCCGCGGCGGCAAGGGCGGCTTCGACTACGCCGTCCTGATCGTCAGTGCCTTCAACGGCGACAAGGTGGACCCGGAGAAGTCGTTCTTCCTCAAGGACGGCAAGACGATCTGGTCCACGCCGGAGGCCGCGCAGGCCATGGACCTGTTCGTCCGGCTGTTCAAGGAGGCGTCCCCCGCCGACTCGGTCTCGTGGAGCTTCCCGGAGATGGTGCAGGGCTTCACCTCCAACGTCACCGGCATGCTCATCCAGGACCCCGAAGTGATCAAGACGATCCAGGAGAGCGGCGTGCCCAAGGACGGGTGGAGCGCCGCGCCGATCCCGAAGGGCCCTGGCGGGTACGCGCTGCAGCCCGTCGGGTACGCCGGCTGGGGCGTGACGTCCTTCAGCACGTACAGGAACGAGGCGACCAAGCTCGTCCAGTTCCTCAGCGAGAGCGCGCAGAGCATCAAGTTCGCCAAGGGCAACTCGCTCATCCCGATCGCCAAGGCCGCCGAGCAGGACCCCGAGTTCTCCCAGGGAGCCTGGAAGGCGTACCTGGACGCCCAGCAGGACGACAAGCAGGTGATCACGATCCGGCCGGTCGACTACCCGGGCTGGAGCGAGTGGCAGCAGGCCGCCGACAAGGACATCCAGTCCCTGCTGACCGGCGGCAAGACGGCCGCGGACGTCCTGGCCGCCTGGGACGCGTTCTGGACGGACCAGGCGACGAAGAAGACCTCGTGACGGTGGTCGGGAAGGCGGGGTCGCGCGGGCGGGTCACCGGCGGCACCGGCGGCGCGGCCCGGCCCGTCTTCGACGCCAGGCGGGCCCGCTTCATCGCGCTCTGCCTGCTGCCCGGGGTCGTGTTCGTCGCGGTGTTCACGTACTACCCGATGATCCGGGGCGGCGTGCTCGCGTTCCAGCGCTACAACCTGTTCGACCTGACCTCCACGCCGTTCGTCGGGCTGGAGAACTTCCGCGCCGTCCTCGGCGACGACCAGTTCTGGACCGCGCTGGCCAACACCGGCATCTGGGTGGCCGTGTCCGTGGTGTTCCAGCTCGTGCTCGGCTTCGGCCTCGCCCTGCTGCTGCGCAGACACTTCCGGGGTCGCGGGCTCTACCAGGCGTGGGTCTTCTTCCCCTGGGCCATGTCGGGCTTCCTCATCGGCCTGCTGTGGCGCTGGATGTTCAACGGCGAGTTCGGCGTCGTCAACGACCTGCTGATCAAAACCGGCCTGGCCGACGAGCCGATCCCCTTCCTCTCCTCGCCCGGCTGGGCGATGGCCTCGATCATCATCGCCAACGTCTGGTACGGCGTGACGTTCTTCGCCATCATGATCATCGCGGCGCTCCAGTCGGTGCCCCGCGAGCTGTACGAGGCGGCGGACGTCGACGGCGCCTCCCGCTTCCGGCAGTTCCGCCACGTGACGCTGCCGGCGATCCGGACCACGCTGGTGCTCATCGTCCTGCTGCGGGTCATCTGGATCCTCAACTTTCCCGACCTCATCTACTCGATGACCGGCGGCGGTCCCGCGGGAAGCACGCACATCGCCACGACCTACCTCATCGAGCAGGTGCAGAACGGCGACTACGGCAAGGCCGGCGCGGTGGGGATCTTCGTCCTCGGGCTCCTGCTCTCGTTCAGCATCTTCTACCTCAACGCCACCCGGTTCGAGAAGGCGAGGGACTGACCCGTGAACCGCCCGGCCCCGCTGGCCGCCCGGATCGCGAAGGCCGTGGTCCTCGGCGTCTGGCTGCTGATCACCGTCTTCCCGCTCTACTGGATCCTGATCACCTCGCTGAAGCCCACCTCGGAGATCTTCGCGGTGCCGCTGCGCTATCTCCCCGGCAGCGCCACGCTGGACCACTACCGCGAGCTCTTCTCCTTCGCCTCGTTCGGGACGTATCTCGGCAACAGCCTGATCGTCTCGCTGGTCTCGGCCGCGGTGGTCACCGCGACCGGGGTGCTGGGCGGCTACGTGCTGGCGCGCTTCCACTTCCCGGGGCGCGGGGCGCTCATGCTCGCCTACCTGGTCACCCAGATGATCCCGCTGTTCATCGCGCTGGGCCCGCTGTACCTGATGATGTCCGGGTTCGACCTGCTCAACCGGCTGAGCGGGCTGATGCTCGTCTACGTCGCGATGCTCGTCCCGTTCTCGACGATCATTATGCGCGGCTTCTACGAACGGGTTCCCGCCGCGCTGGAGGAGGCGGCCATGGTCGACGGCTGCTCACGGCTGGCGGCGATGGTGCGCGTGGTGGTGCCCGTCATGCTGCCCGGGATCGCCGCCACCTTCATCTTCGGCTTCGTGCAGTGCTGGAACGAGCTCTTCCTGGCGATCGCCTTCATCGACAGCGAGGAGACCAAGACCATCCCGGTCGCGATGAACTCGTTCATCACGCAGTACGACATCGACTGGGGCCCGATGGCGGCCGCGACGGTGGTCTCGGTCATCCCGACGCTCGTGCTGTTCTCCTTCGCGCGCCGCTACATCGTGGAGGGGCTCACCTCGGGCGCGGTCAAGGGCTGACACCATCGCGCCCACGCGGCCCCGTTCGCCCTCCCGGCACGTCACACGTGCCGGGAGGGCGTGACGGTCAGAGCTTGCGGCCCACCCCGACGTAGCCGATCGAGGTGTTCCGCTTTCCGATCAGGGGCGGATCGACGGGGCGCCAGTCCTGGGGGAACGCCAGGCCGGGCTCGGCCAGCTCGTAGCCGTCGAAGAAGCGGGCGATCTCCTCGCGCGTGCGCAGGTTCAGCGCCTCGGTGGCCCGCTTGTAGACCTCCAGCGCCTCCGGCGTGCTGTCGGCGCTGGGGTCGATCGCGTGGCTGAGAACGAGGTAGCTGCCCGGCGCGCTCGCCTCGCGCAGCCGCTCGACGATCTGGTAGGCGCCCGCGCCGTCGGGGTTCTCTTCCGGGACGAAGTGCAGGATGGCGAGCAGCAGGAACGCCACGGGCCGGTCGAGGTCGACGTGCTCGCGAAGCTCGGCCAGCAGCGTCTCCGGGTCACGCACGTCGGCCTGCACGACGGTGACGTTGTCGCCCTTCCCCAGGATCGCCCGGCTGTGCGCGCACACGACGGGGTCGTAGTCCACGTAGACCACGCTGGTGTCGGGCGCGCTCTCGTGCGCGATCTCGTGCGTGTTGCCCCGCGTGGGCAACCCGGAGCCCAGGTCCACGATCTGCCGGACACCCGATTCGACCAGATGGCGTACGGCACGTGCGAGGAACGCCCGGTTCTCCCGCGCGGAGTCGCGGGTGTCGGGGAAGAGCTTCAGAATCTGCTCGGCCGCGGCCCGGTCGGCGGCGAAGTTGTCCTTGCCGTCCAGGTAGTAGTCGTACATCCGGGCGACGTTGGGCACACTCGGGTCAACCCCGGCCGGCGAAGCCTGATCATCCACGGTTTCTCCAGACTTTCCCACATTTGTCTGGGAGTGATCTTAGAGAGTCTTTCACGTTCTGGCAGCGAGATGAGGCGATCACCGCATTGACCCCCCGTTACCCGGACAGAGGGGGTCGGGGTGTGTGTAGGTCGCCGAATCGGTCACATATGGCGGTAACCAGCGCTGGGCCGGGCTTCTCGAGAGGTCCCTGCGGCGGAAGACGGGCATCGGCGCGCCGACATGGAAACCTCGGGCCGACGGGCCTTCCTGTCCAAGACGCTCGGCGTGACAGCTGGTCCCGTCGGAGCCGCAGTGGCCGGGGCGTATGCCGCGCTGCCGCGCAGGTGTGCGGGGAGAGGTCTCGCCAGGCAGCCCTTATGATCACCGGGTGGTTTTACCGAGGATCGCGACGGTCGTCTTGATGCTTGCCCTGACGGCCGGCTGCGGAGGCGGCGAGGCGGTCGCGGCGGGAACGCCCGCCGAGGCGGTGACCCAGCGGATGAAGGGCTCGACCGGTGTGAAGGTCGCCAGGCTCGTCCGCCTGGACTACGGCGAGAGAGTGTTCACCCCTCCGGCGGAGGACGACTTCGTCGTGCCGGTCGACATCGGCGAATACAGCGAGAGCCGTACCACCGGCGTCCTCGGCGCGACCGCCTCCGACCTGACCACGACCTACTACCGGACCAACGTCCCCGATGAGCTGAAAAGCGTTGTCCCGACCGACCTGTCCTTCATGACGACCAGGACGATCACGATCGCGGGCTCCGGCACCTACAGACACCGGGCTGACTGGCAGGACGTTCCCGCGGGCAAGTCCTGGCTTCACAGCCGCAGCTCCGAGTGCGAGCAGTTGTCGCGCGCCATCGGCTCACTCGGCGTACGCGACCTCGTCTCACCCGAGGTGCTGCGAAAACTGGCGGCCCCGGTCCCCTCGTCAGGGGAGGCCATCGACGGAGTCGCCACCGTCGTGCACGCCGGGAGCGGCTCGCTGGGAGAGTTCGGCGACGCGACTTTGCATGACGACCCCGTGGTCGTCGCCCGGTTGCGCGAGTGGCGCGACTTGCCGCAGGTCTCCTGGCGGTTGTGGGTCGGACCGGACCGGCTTCCCCGTCGGGTGCACCTCACCTCGACCTACCCCATGGCTGAGAACGACCAGCCCGAGAGCACCGTGATCGAGGTCGACTTCACCGACTGGGGCAGCGATGTGCTCGTCGACCCCCCACCGCCGGACCAGGCGCACGAGACCGGGACCTGTCTGGACCCGGAGCCACACTGAGCCGTGGGAGGTCCGGCCTCGGCAGCGGCTCGTGGGACATTAACTCGGGGACGGCATGCCCGCAGCGTCGCCGAGATCCGGCCGCTGAGGTGTCGTTCCCGTCGAAGCCGAGGGAGACGGCAAGACGGTGTGGGCCGCGTGGGAGGTTTCCCGCTCCGGGACCGCCGTCGGTTGTGCGGACCTGACCCCGGCCTCCCGGCTCCACGAGAGGGTCGACCGGCCCCTCTGACAACGAGTCACAAGTGGTACGGGCGATTATCACAGCGGCCATTGATTCGGTGTTGGGCGGAACGTATGTTCCTCTCACCATCCGAGTACGCCTCATGTTTAGGGGACCCTCCTAATGCATGCACGTCTCCGGCGGGTGATCACGATGGCCTCCGGGTTGTCGCTGGTCCTCGCACTGGCATCCCCCGTCGTGCCCGCATCCGCCACCGCGTCCGAAACCGTGTCCGAAACCGCGTCCAGAACCACGGCGGCGGCCGTTCTCCCTCCCGACGACTACTGCCTCGGCGAGTGCTCCGACATCCTGCCCCCGGGGCAGAACGGCAACGCCACCCTGGCCGGGATCCTCGCCCACCAGACCCTGGGCACCAAGCCGAGACACAGCGACGACCAGCTCGGCAGGTACGCGAACCTCCTGTCCGGCTACACCGGCCTGACCAACGACCAGATCGCCGACTTCTTCAACGACGCCTCGTTCGGCGTCCCCGCGGGACAGGTGGAGAGCACCACGAGCCCGCGATCGGACGTGACGATCGTCCGCGACAGGGCGACCGGTGTCCCGCACATCACCGGGACGACCCGCGAGGGCACGATGTTCGGCGCCGGGTACGCGGGCGCGCAGGACCGCCTGTGGGTGATGGACCTGATGCGGCACGTGGGCCGCGGCGAGCTCACCCCGTTCGCCGGCGGCGCGCCGGGCAACCGGGCGCTGGAGCAGAGCGCGTGGCGCAACTCCCCCTACACCGAGGCGGACCTCCAGGCGCAGATCAACAGGGTCAGGGACTCCGGCCCCCGGGGCGCGCAGCTCTACACCGACGTGCAGAACTACATCGCCGGTGTCAACGCCTACATCGACCGTTGCATGGCGGACCGCAACTGCCCCGGCGAGTACGTCCTGACCGGGCACCTCGACGCGATCACCAACGCGGGCAGTCCGGTGGACTTCACCATGACCGACCTCGTCGCGATCTCCGGCGTGATCGGCGGCCTGTTCGGCGGCGGCGGCGGGGCGGAGATGCAGTCCGCGCTGGTGCGGGTCGCGGCCCGCGCCAAGTACGGCACGGCGGCCGGCGACCAGGTCTGGGCGGCGTTCCGGGCGCAGAACGACCCGGAGACGACGCTCACCCTGCACGACGGCCAGAGCTTCCCGTTCGGCGACGCGCCCGCCGGAGCCACCGGGGTCGTCCTCCCCGACCCGTCGACGGCGCCCGTCGACATCACCGCGAACGAGACCGGCTCCGCCACCTCGGCCGCCACCTCCTCGGCCACGGCCGAGGAGGGCGTGCTCGACGGACTGCTCGTCGACAACTCCAAGCCCGGCATGTCCAACGCCGTGGTGGTCTCGGCGGCCAAGTCGTCGACCGGGAACCCGGTCGCGGTGTTCGGCCCGCAGACGGGCTACTTCGCCCCCCAGCTGCTCATGCTGCAGGAGCTCTCCGGACCCGGCATCCGGGCGCGCGGCGCCGCCTTCGCCGGGCTCAACCTCTACGTGCTGCTCGGCCGGGGCACCGACTACGCCTGGAGCGCGACCTCCAGCGGCCAGGACCTCACCGACACCTACGCCCTCCAGCTCTGCGAGCCCGGCGGCGGCGCGGTCACCGCGGCGTCCAACCACTACCTCTACCGGGGCGTCTGCACGGAGATGGAGACGCTGAGGAAGACCAACTCGTGGAAGCCAACCGTGGCCGACTCCACCGCGCGCGGCTCCTACGACCTCGTCATCCAGCGCACGAAGTACGGCCTGGTGAGCTGGCGCGGCACCGTCGGCGGGCAGCCCACCGCCTTCACCACGCTGCGGTCGACGTACCACCACGAGGTCGACTCGGCGATCGGCTTCCAGATGTTCAACGACCCGGCCCAGATGGGCGACCCGGCGGCGTTCACGAACTCGGCCTCCACCATCGGCTTCGCGTTCAACTGGTTCTACGTCAACTCCAGGGACTCGGCGTACTTCATGTCGGGCAACACCCCGGTCAGGTCCGCGGTGTCCGACCCGAACCTGCCGATGACGGCCGACGCGGCCCACGAGTGGGCGGGCTACGACCCGGCCGCCAACACCGCGACCTACACGGCCCCCGCCACCCACCCGCAGGCGGTGAACCAGGACTACTTCGTCAGCTGGAACAACAAGCAGGCCAAGGACTACGGCGCCGCGGACGGCAACTTCAGCTTCGGGCCGGTTCACCGGGCCGACCTGCTGGACGCCCCGATCAAGGCGGCCCTGTCGGGAGGCGGCAAGCTCGACCGGGCGGGCACCACGAAGATCATGGCCGACGCCGCCGTGACCGACCTGCGCGGCAAGAAGGTCCTGCCCGACCTGCTCCGGGTGATCAACAGCGCGGCGGTGACCGACCCGGCCCTCGCCTCGGCGGTCGCCAAGCTGTCGGCCTGGACGTCGGCGGGCTCGCGGAGGCTGGAGACCTCGCAGGGCAGCAAGGCGTACGCCCACGCCGAGGCGATCCGCGCGTTCGACGCGTGGTGGCCCAAGCTCGTCCGCGCGCAGTTCAGGCCCGGGCTGGGCGACGGCCTCTACCAGTCGGTGGTCAACGCCATCCAGATCAACGAGTCACCCTCCGGACACCAGCAGGGCGACCTGTCCACCCTGCCCACCTCCGCGAACGAGGCCCAGGCGCACAAGGGGTCGGCGTTCCAGTACGGCTGGTGGGGCTACGTGAGCAAGGACGTCAGGAGCGTGCTCGGCGACCCGGTCTCCGGGCCGCTGCCCGCCAGGTACTGCGGGAACGGCACGGTGGCCGGCTGCCGTACCGTGCTGCTGGAGAGCCTGGCGGCGGCGCTCGCCGAGCCCGCGACCACGACCTACCCGGCAGACAACGTGTGCTCGGCGGGCGACCAGTGGTGCTCCGACGCCGTCGAGCACTCACCGCTCGGCGGGATCACGCACTCGCTGATCTCCTGGCAGAACCGGCCGACCTACCAGCAGGTCGTGTCGTTCCCCGCCCACCGGGGCGAGGCGATCGCCAACGTGGCGGAGGGCAAGAGCGCCAGGGCGTCGAGCACCCAGCTGTTCTACCCGGCGAGCAGGGCGGTCGACGGCGACCCCACCACCCGCTGGTCGAGCTCCTCCAGCGACAACCAGTATCTCCAGGTCGACCTCGGGACGGCCACGACCGTCTCCAGGGTCCTGCTGCGCTGGGAGGCGGCCTACGGGGCCGCGTACTCGATCCAGACCTCGGCCGACGGCTCCACCTGGACCACCGTCCACTCCACCACCACAGGAAACGGCGGGGTGGACAACGTGAGGTTCGCCCCGACCAGTGCCCGCTACGTCCGCATGCAGGGCGTCACGCGCGGCACGTCGTACGGCTACTCCCTCTATGAGCTGGAGGTCTATCCCCGCTGACACGGAGGGCGGGGAGGGCGGTGACCGCCGCCGCCCTCCCCGCCGCTCAGGCCGTGGCCAGCGGGTTGGCGACCGTCACGTACCCCGCGGAGCGGTCCGCCGAGCGCGCCCACCGGACCGACAGGTTGGCCTTGGCCGGCAGCGGTGCCCCCGACAGCAGGTCCGACAGCGGCCGGGGCCATCCGCGCGACGCCGCGTACCCCGCCAGCACCTCCCCGGCCACCGCCCACAGCTCCCGCGTGGACCCTGTCCCCGCGAGGGAGGCGGCGATCTCGACGAGGTGGTTGACCATCAGGCAGTAGACCACCCGGTTCCAGCCGGAGGCCGCGTCGTAGGTGAGCGCCTCGGCGACCCGGCCGGGCAACCCGGACAGGTCGTGCCGCCCGGCGACGAGCTTCGTGCCCTCCAGGTCGCGGAAGACGGCCTCCACGGGCAGCCCCTCCGCGTCCACGCCGATCAGGACGTTCTGCAGGTGGGGTTCCAGCACCACGCCGTGGCAGAGGTAGGCGTCGAGCACCGGCGGCGCCACGCGTTCCACGTACGCCCGCCACCAGCGCACCGGATCGGCCACCGGCCACCCGGCCATGGTCGGCGCGCCGCCCGGTGCCGGATCCGCCGGGCGGCAGGGGGCCGGCACGTCGCCTGCCACCGCGCCGGCCCCCTGCCGCCCGGCGGCCAGCGCCCCGCTCAGCAGCGGGGTCACCCCCGGCCTGCAGACCGACCACGGGCTCATCCGGACGATCACGCCGAGCCCTTCCAGCAGCCGGGTGCCCAGCTCCGCGGAGCGGTAGCCCGGTTCCGGCAGCCAGCGGGTGCCGGGGAAGGCGGCCGCCAGGTCGAGGAACACCGGTTCGAGGCGACGGCTCAGCTCGACCGCGCCCGCCAGCTCGTACCAGGAGTTCTTCCGCACGCAGTTGGTGATCCGCACGTCCAGGCTGAACTTCAGGCACCGGTCGATCAGCGGCTCGTAGACCGTGCGGACCGACGACGTGGGAACCGCCGTCCGGGAGCTGTCGCCCAGGTCGACCAGACGGCCGTCGGCCAGCGGCGCGGCCAGGTCCGCCGCGAGCAGTTCCAGCTGCCACGGGTGCGCGGGCAGCAGCGAGTAGCCGGACGGCGCCTGGCCGAGCTCGTCGAGCGCGCCGGTGTCGCCCGCCTCGGCCAGCACGTCGTCCCTGACCCCGAGCAGCCGCAGCGGGAAACTCGCGTGCGCCTCGGGCGCGTAGCGCAGCCAGCCCTCGCCGCCGCGCGCCTTCGGGCTGGGATGGAACGGGTGCCCGAAGACCAGCGCCTGCTCCGAGGCCAGCCACGGGTCGGCGGGCGGCGGGACCTCCCGCCGGGCCGAGATCAGCGTCGCCAGGGCGTCCCTGCTCGCGGCCACCTGGGCGCCGAACTCGTCGTTGCCCTCGCCCTCGCCCTCGCCCTCACCCTCACCGTCACTCTCGCCGAGCTCGGCCTCCACCAGCCGGACGAGCAGGTCCGCCGAGAGCGGCTGCCAGGAGTCGTTCTCCAGCCACTCGGGCCGCCCTTCGAAGCGCAGCGCGAGCCCGCCGTGCGTACGCGCCCGCAGGCGGGTGCCCGCGACGCGCAGCAGCACGTACGGTTCCTCGTACCCGACCTGCCCGCGAGGTCCCGCGATCTCCCTTACGCAACAGCGCAGCAGCGCCGACACCGAGGCCTCCTCGGCGATGGCGACGGCGGCGGGTGAGTCGAGGGCGAGGCTCGTCATGTCGTCCTTTGCGTGATCTGGGAGGGCTGGCGGAGATAGTTCGGCCCGCTCGTGCCGTAGAACTTGTTCACGTCCCGCGCACCGGTGCGCGCCTTGTCCACCAGGGTTCCGGCGGTGATCATCGACTTGCCGACGAGCCGGGCGGCGTCGAGGGTCCTGGCCCGCAACAGCCTGGCCATCGGATCCTCCCCGTACTCGTCGAGCGCTTCGGCGAGCGTGCCGCGGACCAGCTCGGAGGCGGCCGGCGGCGGCAGCGCGCCGAACGTCACGGCGGCGGCGGCCAGGTGCAGGGTGATGGTCACGAATACGTCGGCGAGCGCGTGCGGGTCGTCGGTGAACATCCGCGCGTCGGCGAGGTCCGGCACCGCGATCCCCGCGTCCCTCAGCCTGTCGGGCGAGGTCAGCAGGCCGTCGTTGTCCTTGACGAGCAGCCGTACGACCCCCTCGCCCGTGGCGCCGCCACCCGTGGCCTCCCCACCGCCGAACACCAGCGAGAGGTTCTGCTGGTGGGCCTCCAGCGCCGTGCCGTACCTGACGAAGAGCCGCACGTGGAAGCGGAACAGCACCCGCAGGTACCGGCCGAGCAGCCGGGCGACGTCCCCGCCGGACCATCTTCCCGCGAGCTCCTCCACGACCAGCCCGCCCCCCGGCAGCGGCGCCGTCAGCGCCGCGACCGGGACGACCTCCCCCGCGGGGTGGCGGCGCAGGAGCCAGCCCAGGTACTCGTGCCCGGCGTGCCCGTACGTCTGCTCGTCGGCCAGGAGCACCTCCGGATCGGGCATGGCCCGCAGGAGCAGCTCGGCCCGCGCCCCGTCGGCGAGCGTGTCCGGTTTGAGCGACCTCCGGTTGCGCAGCCCGAGGGTGCTGGTGGTCAGCGGCAGCTTCAGGTGCGTGCCCGGGGCGATCTCGACCGTGCGCATCGACAGCGTGGGCCTGACCTCCAGGCGCGCCAGCGGGGCCACGACCGTCCCCGGGATCTCCTCGACCGCGGGGACCGTCAGCGGGTGCACGGGGAACAGCACGTGGGTCTCCGCGAGCTCCGCGGCCAGGCCGACGGCGGGGAATCCGGGCGCCCCAGGCATCTCCGCCCCGGTGAGCCGCTCCCGTGGCACCGCGGCCCAGCGCAGCTCGAAGGATGGCGCGAACTCCGGCGCGTACGCGGTCAGCGCCTCGTCGGACAGGCCGATCCGGCACCGGGCCGTCGGGTAGACGGGGTGATCGACGAACGCGGCCAGCGTCTCGTACCACATGCCGTCGCGTCCGCTCCCGCCGCCCGCCGTGCGCGCGGTCCCGTTTCCCGCCGCATGTTCGCTCCCGCCCGCCGTATGTTCGCTCCCGCCGCCCGCGGCGGGCCCGATTCCGTTTTCCGCCGTATGCCCGCTTTTCTGGCCCTGGTCCGGCGTACGCGTGAGGCCGGGGCGAGCGGCGGCGATGGTGGCGTCCAGCCTGGCGAGCACCTCCTCGCGGTGGACGTCGTGAAGGTCGAGGGCGCGCAGCGCCTCGCGGCACTCCGTGACGAACGACTCGACCCCGGCGGCGTCGGCGGGAGCGGAGATCTCCCGCAGGGTGCTCAGGACCTCTTCCAGGCGCAGTGCCTCCTCCGGGGCCGCCACGAAGTCCTGGAACAGCGAACCGGGGGTCAGCCGGACCCGCCTGCCCCCGGGCAGGACCAGCGCGACGCCGTCCTTGCCGCGGGTCACCCGCCCGGCCAGGCCGCCGTAGTCCTCGCGCAGGAGCGCGTTCAGCACCCGGGTGGCGAGGTATCGTTCCCGCCCGCTCACGGGGCCTGCGCCGCTCACGCGGTCACTCGCGGATCCCCGGGTCACGCGGTCGCCCGCGGGTCCCCGGCTCACGCGGTCGCCCGTGGAACCCCGGTTCACGCGGTCGCCCGTGGACTCCCGGCTCATGCGATCACCCACGGGTTCTCCCCGGTGAAGGCCGCGACGGCCGCGTCCACGCGTGCCCGGTCGGGCCCGATCGCGCGGACGATGCCCATGTAGTCGCGGTTGGTGTTGCTCAGGTCGATCCGGTCACCCACGGCGCGCAGCGGCCGGTGCCAGATCCGGACCGGATCGCCGGGCGCGGGGACGATCGTTCCGGGAGACCTCACCACGGTCCCCGGGCGGTCGGCGACCAGGCTCAGCGCGGTCGCGTGCCCCTCCGCCCGGCCGGGGAGCTTCGGTTCGGCCCCGAGATGCACCCTGAGAACGAGTTCGAACAGGGGCGCGTCCAGCATGCTCGCCAGCAGGAAGTCGCAGTGGTCGCCGATCACCCGGTAGTTGACCTCGACGATCCGCGGCCCGGCCGGGGTCATTACGTACTCGGTGTGGCAGGCCCCGAACCCCACCCGCAGCGCCTCCAGCGCCCGCAGCACGTGGTCCCGGCCGGGAGGCGGCTCCCAGTCGAGCCTTTCCTCCACGAAGTGCGGCAGCGGCCCCAGAGTGGTGCGGAAACCGCCGAGCACCCTGATCCGCTCGCCGTCGCCGAGCGTCTCCATCGTGTGCAACGGCCCGTCGAGATACTCCTCCACGACCAGTGTCTCTCCCGGCCGCCTGTCCCTGATGGCCGCGACGGCCGTCGCGAGCTCGCCCGTGTCGCGGACCAGCACGACGTCCTCGCTGGCCACGCCCTCACGCGGCTTCACGACCGCGGGGAACGGCATGCCGGCGGGCGGTGGGTCGGCCGGTGCCAGCCGCGCGGAGCGAACGGTCTCGACTCCGGCGGCGGCCAGTCGCCGCCGGGTGAGCGCCTTGTTCTTGGTGTCGACGCAGGCCCGCCAGTCCTTGCCGGGAAGACCGAAGTAGGCGGCGGCGAGCGCCGTCTCCGCCTGGATGTGGTCGGAGTTCGAGAAGATCGCGTCCGGGACGCGGTGGTGCGCGACGGCGTCGATCACGGCCCGCGCGTCGCGCACGTCGCAGCGGAGTACCTCCGCCCCGGAGTCGCGGTACCGCTCGGGGCGGTCGGTGAGGATCGTGACCTCACAGCCGAGCGCGCGTGCCGCCGGGAGGAAGCCGTCGGTGACCGAGTCGGTCGGCTTGAGCGCGGTGAGGTAAAGCCGCAATGCAGGGACCCCCGATATCAGGCAAGGCTAACCTAACTCGGTGATCCTAGCCTGAGGCCGATCAGCACGCGGAGGCGATCGGCCTATTGACAGTACATGTCCGTGTCGTCCGATGATGAGAGTCTTCTCATCTCCATCCCAGCCTGATCTCCTATGGCGGCGCCTAGCGTGGACGCCATGAGCCGCAGGACATCAACCGTCAGCATGGTGATCGGGATACTCGTCACCGCGGTCGCGATGTTCTCGGTCGTGGTGCTGGTCCAAGGCAGTCCGGGCAGCCTCGGGGAGGCCGTCGTGGTCGACAGGGAACGGGGCGGGGAGACGGCCGGGACGGGCACCGCGCAGCCGCGGCCGGCCGGAGGCTCCACGGCACCGGCCGGCCCGGGAGCCTCGGACGACTCCGGGGCACCCGGCGACCCGGAGGCGCGGGACGACCGGACGCCCCCGGGGTCCGCGACCTCCGGCGAGCCCGGCGCGTCCCGCCTGGCCGGAAGGGAGCGGGCCGAACGGGTGCAGCCCCCACCGCCACCGCGAGGCGGGGGAGACGACGACGATGACGGTGGCGATGACGGCGGCGACGATGACGGCGGCGACGATGACGGCGGCGACGATGACGGCGACGACTGAGACAGCGACGAGTGGGACGGCGACCGGGACGGTGACGGCCGGAACGGCGGCGGCAGAGGCGACGGCCGGGCGGTGAGCGCGCGGACCCGCATCGTGGGTTGGACGCTCGCGGTCGTCGCCCTCGCCCTGAGCGTCTCGGTGTTCGCCACCTGGACCATCCTGCTGGTCAGGCTCGAGGACCGGGTGAACGCCGAGCTGGCCAACGAGGTGGAGAAACTCCACTGGTACGCGAAGAACTCGACCGCCTCCCCGCCGGAGCTGCTCCAGGAGTACCTGAAGGTCAACGCGCCCGACCGCCACGAGACCTTCTTCGTGATCCTCGACGGGAAGGTCCGCTGGCGTACGTACGCGGAACCCCCGGCAGTGCTGGACACCGACCGGACGCTGGTGGCGCGGATGGCCGCCGCGACCGAACCCACCTGGGACTGGGCCCACAGCACCGCCGGGCTCGTCCGCTGGGCGGTCGCACCCGTGATCGCCGACGGCGAGGTCGAGGGCGCCTTCGTGGCCATCGTCTTCTACGACCTCGAACGCCGCGAGGTCGTCGAGGCGGTACGCGTGCTGGGTCTCACCGCGCTGGCGGCGCTCCTCCTGGCCGGGGCGGGCGGATGGTTCGTCGCGGGAAGGGTCCTCGCCCCCGTGCGGCTGGTCCGCCGGACGGCGGAGCGGATCGGCGGCTCCGGCGATCTCAGCCGGCGCCTCACCGTCTCCGGCGACGACGACGTCTCGGCGCTGGCCGCGACCTTCAACCACATGCTCGACCGGCTGGAACGCGCCTTCGCCGTGCAGCGCGACTTCCTCGACGACGCCGGGCACGAGCTGCGCACCCCGATCACGGTCGTCCGCGGCCACCTCGAACTCATGGGCGACGATCCCGAGGAGCGGGCCGCCACCCTGGCCCTGGTCACCGACGAGCTGGGACGGATGAACAGGATCGTCGACGATCTGATCATGCTCGCCAGGTCGGAGCAGCCGGGCTTCCTCACCCTCGGGGAGGTCGAGCTCGCCGATCTCACCGTCGAGGTCGTGGCCAAGGCCCGCGCCCTGGGAGAGCGTCGCTGGCGGGTGGACGAGGTGGCCGAGGAACAGGTCACGGCCGACCGGCAGCGTCTCACCCAGGCGCTGATCCAGCTCGTGGCGAACGCCGTGCGGCACACCGGTCCAGGCGACCTGATCGCGGTCGGTTCCGCCGTACGGGAGGGCAGGGTGGAACTGTGGGTGCGCGACACCGGTCCCGGCGTGCCCGCCCAGGATCGCGAACGGATCTTCAACCGCTTCGTCCGAGGTGCGAGCCGCACCGGGTCGCACGACGGCGCGGGGCTCGGTCTCGCCATCGTCCGCTCCATCGCCGAGGCGCACCGGGGCACCGCGCGGGTCCGCGCGGCCGACGAGGGCGGGGCGCTCTTCCTGATCTCCTTCCCGTACGAGGAGATCCCCGTGACGCTCTCGTACGAGCACTGATGTCCCCGTACGAGGAGAACCCCGATGTCCTGCCACGCCGCACGGTGTGGAAGGCGCGACCGTGACAGTCCCCCGAGGGAGGAGCCGAGGGTGAACCGCATCCTGATAGCCGAGGACGAGGGCCGGATCGCGTCCTTCCTGGAGAAGGGCCTGAGAGGCAACGGGTTCACGACCACCGTCGTCGCGGACGGTGTCGCGGCGTACGAGTACGCCCGTGCCGGTCGCTTCGACCTGATGATCCTGGACATCGGGCTTCCGCTGAGCGACGGCTTCACGGTCCTGCGACGGCTCCGGCAGGAGATGGCGACCATCCCCGTGATCATCCTCACCGCCCGCGACAGCGTCGCCGACACCGTCGCGGGTCTTGAGGGCGGGGCCGACGACTACCTCGCCAAGCCCTTCTCCTTCGAGGAACTGCTGGCACGGGTACGGCTCCGCCTGCGCCCTGAGCGCGTCCCGGAGACGACCGTCCTGCGCGTCGGCGACCTCGCCCTGGACCTGCGGACCCGGCGGGCTCACGTGGGCGAGCGCTCCGTCGACCTGTCCACCCGCGAGTTCGCCCTCGCGGAGATCTTCTGCCGCCACCCCGACCAGGTTCTCACCCGCCAGCAGTTGCTCAGCCACGTGTGGGGGTTCGACTTCGACCCCGGCTCGAACGTGGTGGACGTCTACGTCCGCTACCTGCGCCGCAAGCTGGGAAACCAGCGGATCGAGACCGTCAGGGGGTCCGGCTACCGCCTGCGGGTCCGGTGAGAGTCCTCTCATCCCGCGCTCATGATGGGTCCACCGGCCACCGGAAATCTGGAGTCATCCGCACAGAAGGTGCGGAACGACTTTCAGGAGGGCCAGATGAGCCTGGTACTACGGCGGACCCTGCTCGCCATCGCGATCACCCTCGGACTCGGGCCCACCGGCGTCCTCACCGGTATCCCGGCGGCCCAGGCATCCGCGTTCCCGGCTCCGCCCACGGCGGTTGCCAACGTCGCGGACGATGACGATGATGACGACAGAGGCGGTGATGACGACGACGGCGGTGACGACGACCGCGACGACCGGGATGACCGCGACGGCGGCGATGACGGCGATGACGGCGATGACAAGGACGACCGGCGAGCCGGACCCGCCGACGACCGGGACGACGACCTCCCCCGGGGCGGCGTGGAAACCGGCCAGGGCAGCACGTCGCGCGATGACGATGACGACGACGATGACCGGGCGCCCGCGGGTGGGGTGGACACGGGCCAGGGCGGCGCCTCGCGCGATGACGATGACGACGACCGGGCTCCGGCCGGTGGTGTGGACACCGGTCAGGGTGGTGCGTCGCGCGATGACGATGACGATGACCGGGCTCCGGCCGGTGGGGTGGAGACCGGGTTCGGCGGGACGGCCGAGAAGGAGGGCGTGCCGCTCTGGGTGCCGGCGGGACTGGCCGGTGCCGGGCTGCTGGCGGGTGGCGGCTTCTGGTTCAGCCGCCGATTCACCTCGGGGAGCTGACCGTGCGGACTCCCGGTGCCCTCGTGGCCGCTCTCTCCACTCTCTCCGCCCTCGTGGCCATGACCGCGTGCTCCACCGAGGTCGCCGCGCACAGCGCCTCCACAGCCTCCACAGCCTCCACAGCCTCCACAGCCTCCACAGCCTCCGAAGCTTCCACGGTCTTCACCGCCGCCCAGGTCGTACGACCTCCGGCCAGGGGTGAGGTCGCCAACCCGGTGCGGCTCCGCGTCCCGGCGATCGGGGTCTCCACCGCGGTGATCGCGCTGAAACTGGACGCGAGGAACAAGCTGGTCGCTCCGGTGCGCTTCGACAGGGTGGGCTGGAACAAGGCCGGTCCCGAGCCCGGCGAGGCCGGTGCGGCGGTCATCGCCGGGCACGTGGACTCCAGGACGGGACCCGCTGTCTTCCACCGGCTCGGGAAACTCCGCCCGGGACACCGCGTCCACGTCGACAGGGCCGACGGAAGCACGGTGACGTTCACCGTCCGGCGCCTGGCCCGCTTCCCGAAGAGCCGGATCCCCGACAGGCAGGTGTACGGCTCCGCCAAGGGAGCCGAGCTGAGGCTCATCACCTGCGGCGGGACCTTCGACCGCGAGCGGCGCAGCTACCGTGACAACGTGATCGTGTTCGCGAGCTGACGGCTCGGCGCCACGGGGACGGCCGGGTGGAGCGTGCCACGAGAGGCGCGGGTATCGGGAGAGAGGTCCCGGTGCCCGCGCCCGCGTCGTGTTCCCCTCCCCGGATCCCCGGTCGCACCTCGGGCTCGTGCCGGAGGAGCCCGGAAGAAGCCGTGAGAGCCCGGGGAACCCCGGACCGCGGGAAGCGGGGACGGAGAGGGGGAGGGAGGAGAGAGGGAGGAGGGAAAAGCCGGTGATGTGCTGGAACGCGTACCGCCCGCTCCCGCCCGTACGCCGGGAAGGGCGGAGAGGGCCCCGCCCGGCGACATAGTATGTGCACTCGGTTGGGGAGGCGGAACAGCGTGGAGATCACGGCACAAGAAGGACTGTTGGGGCCGCTGCTGCTCGCGCGCAGTGCCATCGACCGGTCGGCGATGCTTCGCGGCGACGCCGAATGGCTCGAAAGGACCTGGGCGGACGCCGCGACCAGGGTCGTGGTCGTCGACGACGGGCAGGCGCTGGTCCGGCGCAGTGGCGGAGAGGTCAAACTGGTCCTGCTGCCCACGGCCGACGCGCCGGAGGGGGAGCGCTACCTGCTCGGTGTCGACGCCGAGGGCGTCGCCTACTTCGCCGTGGCCGCTCCGCTGGCCGACAGCGTCCACAACGGTTCCTTCAACCGGATCCTCTCCCCGCTGGCGCCCTCGGAGCTGGCGGAGGACCAGACCCTCACCGCGGGGCTCCGACAGGTGGGATCGTTGCTGGGCGACCTGGACGCCGGGCTGCTGGTGTACGCGGTCGCCCTGGACGCCTGGCACTCCACCCACGAGTTCTGCCCCCGGTGCGGGAGCGGCACCGAGGTGCGCGCGGGCGGGCACGTGCGCGTCTGCCCCAAGGACGGCAGCCAGCACTTCCCCAGGGTCGACCCCGCGGTGATCATGCTGATCCACGACGACGATGACAGGTGCCTGCTGGCCAGGGGACCGCAGTGGCCGGAGGGGCGGCTGTCGGTGCTGGCCGGGTTCGTCGAGCCGGGCGAGTCGCTGGAGCACGCCGTGGCGCGCGAGGTGGCCGAGGAGGTCGGTGTGCGCGTCGCCGAGCCACGCTACATGGGCAGCCAGCCCTGGCCGTTCCCGCGCAGCCTGATGCTCGGCTTCTTCGCGCGGGCCACGTCGACGGAGTTCGTCCTCGACCCCGAGGAGATCGCCGAGGCCCACTGGTTCAGCCGCGCCGAGCTACTGGCCGCGACGGAGAGCGGCGAGGTGCGCCTGCCGTCCGAGGTGTCGATCGCCCGCAGGCTCATCGAGACCTGGTACGGCGAACCGCTGACCGGCGGCTGGTGACCCCGCCCGCCGCGGAAAGGCCTCGTCACCGACCGGCGGCCGGCGGGCCGTCCTGAGCGAGGCCGTCCCGAGTGAGGCCGTCCGGGGAAGATCGTCCGGGGAAGATCGTCCGGATGGAGGCCGTCCCGGCAGACGGGAGCCCCGGTGTCCGTGGAGACGGAACCGGGGCTCGGGTGTCCCGGGGGAGCGGCTACACGCCCGCGCCCGCCAGGATGCGCTTGAGTTCGATCACCGAGGGGTTGGTCCTGACGATCCGGCCGGTGGGGGAGTCGACAACGACGGTGGGTACGACCTGGTTACCGTTGTTGACGCTCATGACGAACGTGGCGGCGTCCGGGTTGCTCTCGATGTCGACCTCTTTGTAGGAGATCCCCTCGCGGCTGAGCTGGCTCTTCAGTCGCTTGCAGGGGCCGCACCAGGTTGTGGTGTACACAGTCAGCGCCATGTCGTGAGAAATCCCCTCATGTGATGTCCGGCGCCATTGGCAACAAGGCGAGGGCCGTTCATCTTCCCGATGAGAGCAGCTTCTCCGCGACCCACTGCTGAACCCGTTCCGCCACGCCGGGCAGCCGGTAAAGAGGCGCGCTGTGCTCGATGCCGGGCTCGGTGACGATCGTCACCGGCACGCCGACCTGGCGCAGGTGCTCCTTGAGCTGCTTGCCGTGCTCCGGCGACACGAACTCGTCCTCCGAGTGCACGACCAGCATGGGCGCGTCACCGCGGCTCGCGTGCCAGGGGACCTCCATGCTCGCCCATACCCGGGCGCACTTGCCGGTGGGCTCACAGCCCCCGGCGAGCTTGATGGCCGACTCGCGCAGCTTGCGCTTCTCCAGGTCGAAGGTGTCGGTGCCCTCGGTGTACGCCGTGAGCGGGGAGATCACCGGGGAGATGCCGACCACGCCGCGCAGGCCGGGCAGGCGGCTCTTGTAGGTGCCCGCCGCACCGGCCAGGTGGCCTCCGGCGGAGAAGCCGACGATCACGTAGTTTTTCGGGTCGAAGGACCACAGCGCCGCGTGCCGCCGCGCGGTGGCGATCGCGTCGAGGGTGTCGGTGCGCTGGGCCGGCCAGGAGGCGTCGGTGGAGAGACGGTAGTTGATGTTGAAGACGACGTAGCCCTGCTCGGCGTAGCTCCGGCTTATCTCGGTCATGTACTTCTTGTCACCCGACGACCACCAGCCGCCGTGGATCAGGAAGACACCGGGCCGCTTCAGCTCGTCGGTCTGGTACCAGACGTCCATGCGCTGGCGAACGTGCGGGCCGTACGCGACGGTGTTGACGACGGTGCCCTGGGCCAACGGGTCGGGCTCCGCCACCGGAGGGGGTGTCGGGTTGCCCTCGCCGGTCCTTTCCGTGCCGCTCTTCGAAGTAACGGCCTTCCCCGCGCCGACCTTTCTGGCCTCGGTCGCGCCGGCTCCGGCGGCCCTGGTCTCGGCCGCGTCCGTGGCGGTCCTGCCGGCACCGGTCCTGCTGACACCGGCCCTGCCGACGTTGGCCACTCCCACGCTGGCCCTCGCCATGCCGTACCTGCCGGTGTCCGCTCTGTCCGCTCCGGACCTCTCCGTACCGGAGGCCCTCTCGGTACCGGTCCCGGCCGTGTCGGCGGTCCCCCCGGTGGCGGCCTTCGCCGGGCTGGGCGTACCGCTGGCCTGGGCTGGAGTCGAGAGCACGTGGGCATGCGCGGTCGTGTACACCACCGCGGGTCCGATCATCGCCGCCGCCAGGGCGAGCGCACCCACGGTTACCCCAGTTCGCACGGGCCTCTTCCTTCCCCGGAATCGTTCGGCCCCCATTGTGGAGTAAAAAGCCCGCTTTGTGCATCTCGACGAACCACATAGGTTGACGGCGGCAAGTTGCCAGAATGACTGATGCTTGGCCGGTGACTGGGAGGATGTTGCCGCCCGGTCCGTTCGACCGCGTGTGTTCGACTGCGTGTAAGGAGGCTCCGTGGGGCCCGACGACGTTCTGGCGGCACTGGATCCCGAGCAGCGTGAGGTGGCCGAAGCCGTCCGGGGGCCGGTCTGCGTCCTCGCCGGAGCCGGGACGGGCAAGACCCGCGCCATCACCCACCGCATCGCGCACGCGGTCCACAGCGGGGTGGTCGACGCCCAGGGCGTGCTGGCGGTGACGTTCACCACACGCGCGGCCGGTGAGCTCAGGCAGCGGCTGCGGCAGCTCGGTACGCCGGGCGTGCAGGCTCGGACCTTCCACGCCGCCGCGCTGCGCCAGCTCACCTACTTCTGGCCGCGCGTCATCGGTGGCGACCCGCCCAGGGTGATCGAGTCGAAGCTGCCGCTGCTGATCGACGCCTGCCGCTCCCTGCGCAAGAACCAGGACCGCTCCGAACTGCGCGACATCGCCTCCGAGATCGAATGGGCCAAGGTCACCCAGATCGCCCCCGAGGACTACGCGGAGGCCGCCAGGAAGGCGGGCCGCACCTCGCCCGTGCCCCCCGAGGAGGTCTTCCGGCTCTACGAGGCCTACGAGAACCTCCGCCGCGAGCGGCACCTGGTCGACTTCGAGACCATCCTGGAGCTCACCGCGGCCGTGATGACCGAGCACCGCGAGGTGGCCTCCCAGATCCGCCAGCAGTACCGCTACTTCGTGGTCGACGAGTACCAGGACGTCAACCCGCTGCAGAAGCTGCTGCTCGACACCTGGCTCGGCGGGCGCGACGACCTGTGCGTGGTCGGCGACCCCAACCAGACGATCTACTCCTTCACCGGCGCCACCCCCCGCTACCTGACCGGCTTCTCGGTCGAGCACCCCAACGCCACCGTGATCAAGCTGGTCCGCGACTACCGCTCCACCCCCCAGGTCGTCTCCCTGGCCAACCGGGTGCTCGACAGGGCGCGGACCCCGCACAAGCTCGCCCTGATCGCCCAGCGCCCGGACGGCCCCGAACCGGTCTTCACCGAGTACGACGACGAGACCGCCGAGGCGGAGGGTGTGGCGCGGGCGGTGAAGAAGCTCGTCGGCGGCGGCGTGCCGACCCGCGAGATCGCCGTGCTGTTCCGGGTCAACGCCCAGTCCGAGGCGTACGAGCAGGCCTTCGCCAAGGCCGGTCTGCCGTACGTGCTGCGCGGCGCCGACCGCTTCTTCGAGCGCCCCGAGGTCCGCCAGGCGGTCGTGCTGCTGCGCGGTGCCGCCCGCTCGGCCGAACCCGGCGACACGCTCGTCTCGACCGTGCACCACATCCTGTCCGGCATCGGGCTCACCCCCGAGGCACCCGGCGGCGGCAAGGCCCGCGAGAAGTGGGAGTCGCTGAAGGCCCTGGCCGACCTCGCCGAGGACCTCGCCGCCACCGGCGCCGACCTGCCCGCCTTCGTCGCCGAGCTGGAGCGCCGGGCCGGGGAGCAGCACGCGCCGCCGGTCGAGGGCGTCACCCTGGCCTCGCTGCACGCCGCCAAGGGCCTGGAGTGGGACGCGGTCTTCCTCGTCGGCGTCACCGAGGGCATGCTGCCGATCATCTACGCCGAGACGCTCGACCAGATCGAGGAGGAGCGCCGCCTCCTGTACGTCGGCGTCACCCGCGCCCGCGCCCACCTGGGGCTGTCGTGGGCGCTGGCGCGCTCGCCCGGCGGGCGGCGTTCCCGCAAACCCTCCCGCTTCCTGGACGGGCTCACCGGCCGCTCCGCGCAGAAAAGCCGCGTCGCCGCCCCGGCCGCGGCGGCCGATCGCCGCCAGGTCGCCGCTCCGATCAGCTGCCGGGTCTGCGGCAAGACCCTGGCCGCCGCCGCCGAGCAGAAGCTCGGCAGGTGCGCCGGCTGCCCCGCCGACTACGACGAGTCGCTGCTCGAGTCGCTCAAGTCCTGGCGTACGGGAGTGGCGAAGCACGAGAAGATCCCCCAGTGGGCGATCTTCACCGACGTCACCCTCCAGGCCATCGCCGAACGGGCGCCGCTCTCGGAACAGGACCTGCTGGCGATCACCGGAATCGGACGCGTCAAACTGGATCGTTATGGCGAGGCGGTGCTCGAACTGTGCCGTATCGCCGCGAACCGGACGGAGGGCGCGTGAACGAGGCGTTGAAGGAGCTCCTGGACCTGCTCGACCTGGAGCAGATCGAGCTCGACATCTTCAGAGGGCGTAGTCCGGAGGAGCGCATCCAGCGTGTCTTCGGTGGCCAGGTGGCCGCCCAGGCACTGGTCGCCGCGGGACGGACGGTGCCCGACGACCGCAACGTCCACTCGCTGCATGCCTACTTCATCCGTCCCGGCGACCCGGCCATCCCGATCGTCTACAACGTCGAGCGGGTCCGCGACGGCCGGTCCTTCACCACCCGGCGGGTGGTGGCCGTCCAGCACGGCAAGGCGATATTCACGATGTCGGCCTCCTTCCACGTGACGGAGACCGGTGTCGAGCACCAGGCGGTCACGATGCCCCAGGTGGTCGATCCCGAGGGCCTGCCGCTCTTCCAGGACCGGATGCTCCAGGCCGTGGGGACGGATTCGCCACTGCGCGAGTGGGTGTCCAGGCCGAGGCCGGTGGACGCCCGCTACGTGACGCCCCTCACCTGGGAGGCCTACCGCGACCCTGAGCTGCGCGGTTCAAACACCAACGTGTGGTTCCGCTACGACACGGAACTGCCCGACGACCCACTGCTGCACGTGGTGCTCGCCGCCTACGCCTCCGATTTCACCCTGGTCGACACCGTGCTGCTGACCCACGGCCTGGCATGGGGCGCGTCCAACCTCTCCGGTGCCTCGCTGGACCACGCGATGTGGTTCCACCGTCCTTTCCGCGTGGACGAGTGGATGCTCTACGCCCAGGAGTCGCCGTGGTCGGGGGCGGCGAGAGGGCTCGCCAAGGGAGAGATGTTCACCCGGTCCGGAGAACTGGCCGTGTCGGTAGTGCAGGAGGCGATGATCCGCGTGAGATAGTCGCAAAGTCGCAGGTAGAAAATATGTTGCCCCCTCCCGGGGCCGGGGTTTAGGGTCATGGTCAAGCAAGTCGGACGCTACTGTCCGACGATCCACGAATGGAGGTGAGTCCGCTGTGAGGAACATTCTGATGTCGTCCCAGATGGGGCTCACTTCCGCGCGCCGTAACACCGTTCTGCCTTGTGGCAGCCAGGCCATCCTCGCCAGAGGCGCGGCTGCTCTGGTTCTGCAGGCCAACCCTGCCCATCTCCAGGTGGAGACCGGCCGTTGGTTCGCTCCGATCGCCTTCCCGGCGACGGACGTTCCGGCTGCTCGTAACCGAGTGGGCGACAGCTACGCAGCAACGACCAAGCACATCGGAAACGGTGGACTGCGCGGTCCGCAACCCTGGGGGCATCCTCCGGTCATAACCTGACCGAGGAAAAAGCCTTCAGGCCGCGGATCCGCACCCAGGATCCGCGGCCTTCTTGTTTGTCCGCGTCATTCCTGACCCCCACCCCAAGAGGTAATCAAAGATCAACACCTAGCTGAGAGGTGAAGCAGATGGGGGCCCAGACGGTCATGGACCTGATCGACGAAGCCACAATCCCCTGTCGTACCGACCCCGACCTGTGGTTCGCCGAGTCTCCGGAGGACGTGGAGTTCGCCAAGGCGCTCTGCGGAGGCTGCCCGATCCGTGAGGCCTGCCTGGCCCGCGCGCTGGAGCGCGAGGAGCCGTGGGGCGTCTGGGGCGGCGAGCTCGTCCTGCGGGGGGCGATCGTCCCCCGGAAGCGTCCGCGCGGGCGTCCCCGCAAGAACCCGGTCGCTGCCTGAACGATCCGGTCGCTGCCCGGACCGCCGAGAACCATGAACCACCGAGAACCGCACACCACCGAATCACCGAGAACCTGAACCACCGAGAACCCGAGCCATCACGAGCCGGACGTTTCCGAAAGGACCATTCCGATGAGCTACTTCACCGCCAGAGGCCTCGACCTGCCGTCTATGCAAGAAGAACTGGTCCGTGACCGAATACGGACCCTTCACCGCGAGGCGGAGGAGCATCGCAGGGCCGCCGGCCTTCAGCGCCTCCAGCGCGCGGAGCGCGACGCGGAGCGTGCCTCGGCGCGCCTGCGGAGCGCGATCCTGCGCCTCGTCTGATCTGCCGTGTCTGTTCGGTAAGAACCGGCGGCGACGTGTGGAGAACGCACGACAGACACACGTGGTCGCACGCGAGACGGATCGAAGAACGAGACGGACGAGAAAAGCGAGACGGACGAACGAGGGGTGACCCGCTCCGGCGGGCCACCCCTCAAGCGTCTCGCCAGGCCCACCATGCCGCGGGACGCCACCGGGCATCGCGGGGCAGGGATGCCAAGGGATGTCGCGGGACACCCAACGACACCCAACGACACCGAGGGGCGGCAGGGGACGGCGCCGGACGGCGAGGGACGCCGGAGGACGGCGAGGGATGTCGGAGGACGGCGAGGGATGTCGCCGAACGTCGCGGGATGGCGAGGGATGGTCACCTGGCGAGGGGCGCCGAGGGGCGCCGAGGGATGTCGCGGGACGGCGGGGAATGTCGCCGGGTGCCGAGGGGATCGAGGGGCGCCGGGGAAGAAAAACATCCCTCAGGCGCTGGTGAGGGTGGGTTCTCCCGAATCCTCGTCGGCGAATCCGGGGACCCAGCGGATGACCTCCTCGCGGAAGCGGGCGGTGGCGCCGAGCTGGCAGAGGACGCCGACCCCCGCCGCGTGCACGCGGTGGATGAGGACGTACGAGGCGGGCAGGTTGAGCTGGCGCACCACGTTGCCGGGACGCAGGTCGGTGGCCGTGGCGGCCTGCCGCTGGAGCCACTCCCTGCTGAACGAGAACTCCTCCACGGCGGTCGGCTCGACGTAGGGAGCCAGGAACGCCCGCAGGGCTTCGGGGTCGATCTCGATGTGCGGCTGGATGAAGCCCTCGTCACGCAGGCCCTGCACCACGGTCGACATATCGCCGTTGTTGAAGATGCGGGTCAGTTTTCCGAAGACCGTTGGGTATCCGTCGGGCATCCGGTTGACCGCGCCGAAGTCGAGCACGCACATCCGGCCGTCCTCGACGATTCGGAAGTTGCCCGGATGGGGGTCGGCGTGGAGCATGCCCAACCGCGCGGGCGAGGAGAACAGGAAACGGACGAGCTGGAGTCCGGCCCGGTCGCGCTCCTCCTGGGTGCCGTCGGTGATGATCCGCGACAGTGGGGTGCCGTCGACCCATTCGGAGACGAGTACCTGCTCGTTGGCGGCGATCACGTCCGGGATCAGGAAGTCGGGATCGTCCTTGAACTCCAGGGCGAAGGCGTGCTGGGCCTCGGCCTCGCGAAGGTAGTCGAGCTCCTCGACCACCCGCTCGCGCAACTCGCTCAGGACGGCCTTGATGTCGAGGCCGGGCAGTAGCACCCCGAAGAGCTTGCCGAGCCGGGACAGCTGGGTGAAGTCGGAGAGCAGAGCCTTGCCCGCCCCCGGATACTGGATCTTGACCGCGACCGTCCGGCCGTCGTGCCAGACCGCCTTGTGCACCTGCCCGATCGACGCGGCGGCGGCCGGTCTGTCGTCGAACGACAGGAAGTTCTCCCGCCAGTCGTCGCCCAGCTGCTCGACGAGGACCTTGTGCACGGTCGCCGCCGG
This sequence comes from Streptosporangium sp. H16, assembly GCF_051918855.1. NCBI lineage: Bacteria > Bacillati > Actinomycetota > Actinomycetes > Streptosporangiales > Streptosporangiaceae > Streptosporangium > Streptosporangium sp. H16. The sequence goes on along the minus strand of NZ_JBPXMD010000009.1, from coordinate 16,103 downwards.
GAGCGGCGGGGCCGCGTCCTGGAGTTTGGTCAGGGTGGCGCGGTAGGGGCCGGCGATCTCGGCGGGCAGCGCAGCCTCGAAGATGGACAGCGCCTGGCCGAGCTTCATCGCCCCGCCCTTGAGCTCTCCAAGAACCTTGAAGATCTGCTCGGCGGTGCGTTCCTGGATTTCCTGGGTGACGATCTCGGCGGACTTGCCCCCGATCCGTTTTCCGAGACCGAGAGCGGTGCGGCCGGCGAACCCGATCGGCAGGGCCGCCAGCTTGGCGGAGCGCGCAACGGCGCGGCGCGGAAGGTCACTCACCTTGGTTGGCGGCGCGTCCACTGGTACAGCGAGACGCCGCTCCCTCCCTTCGCTGTGTGTCCGTCAGCGGCAGGTAGCCGACGCGACCATTGTTGGCGAACCCAACTCGTTTCGGAAGCAACGACATTGAGGATGAACACTCCAGGATCGCCTCTTCCAGCTCAAATCTGGCAATATTTCCATTGTGCTGTTTGTCACAGCGGGTTCACGGCCGTCGATCGCAGCGAGTGCGTGACCTGCCGCCGACGCCGCCACCAGCGTCGACAGCGCCGTGCCACACGCGATTTCTCCCGCGGGGAAGCCGCCCAGCCGGGCACTGACGACGGGCCATCCGGGGTCACGATCCCGTCGGGTCAAATCCAGGCAGTGCAGACACGTGCTCCGTCCGGGCAGCACCAGGGGGCCGACCGACCCGGAGCCCTCGAAGGCGGTGACCAGCAGATGCGGTATCTCCCACTCGACGAGCTCCCTGACCAGGAGACCGTCCAGCGGCACCACCGGCGCGAGCACCGCCAGGTCCGGAGGCCTGGCCCCGTCGGCCAGCTGGGCCGCCCCGTCGCCGGTCCAGGCCGTAAGACCGGGCGCCAGCCTCTTGGCCACCGCGACCGCGCCGTCCTGCCTGCTCATCCCCACCTCCGTCCAGCCGAGGCCACCGGGGACGACATCCCGTCGCCGCGCCGTACCGGGATCGATGACGCAGATCCGGCCGACCCCGGAGGCGGCGAGCAGGCCGACGACCTGCGCGCCCACCCGGCCCGCGCCGTAGACCCGCACCTGGGCCTCTCGCCGGCGCTCCAGCGCGGCGAGCCCACCGTCGATCGTGCCCGGGGTGAGGGAGAGCGCGTCGAGATCGGGCTGGAGCCGATCGCGCTCGGCCATCGCGAGCGCGCGCAGCGGGCCTGGACCCGCACCCGCGTCGTCCACCACGCCACGGCTGACCAGCAGGTCGAGCAGGGTCCGGCCGCGCTCCTCACCGAGACCCGCCTCGGTGGCGCCGGCCAGCACGCCCGCGAGATCCCGTACGCCGTCGAGGCTCTCCACCCAGCGGCGGACCTCGGGCTCGAGGTCGGTCAGCACCACCGCGTGGCGGGGATGCAGCCCGAACTGCAGGGTGCGCCCGTCGCGGGCGACGCGGCGCAGAGCGGGCTTCAGACGTGGTCGCATCGGAGAACCTTTCCTCGGGGCGGCCTGCGGATGAGCCGGTGAGCGGGGGACGAGCAGGCCGGGGGGCGGCCGGGGGTGGCCGGGTGTGCCAGCGTGGCATGGCCCCGCACGGTCCCGGACTCCTTTTCCCGCGCCTGTGGATAACTCCCGCCCTGTGGATAACCCGCCCCCGGGGCCGATCCGAAACGAGCCTTCCGCCCCCTCCGTCCCGTGGATGCGCCCGTCTCGGGGACGTGGGGGCTTCCGCCTCTCCCGGACGAGGGACGCCCGTTCCGCTCACCGGAGCGGGAAATCCGTCTCGCCTTCCGGGACGGGAAACGGCAGGGGAGACGGCCGGATGGTTTCGAGAGCGACGGGAGGGATGGGGACGATGGGGGCGGGCGGGCCGGAGAGGCTGCGGAGGCAGGCGAGGGGCGGGCGGCCCCGGGAGGTGGTGGGCGGGAGAGCGTGGGTTACGCTCCCCGGCATGGACGAGCTCTTGGTCGACCGGCGTGACGACGGCGTCGCGGTGCTCACTCTGAACCGCCCCGATCGGCGCAACGCGATGACCGAGGGAATGACCGCCCGGTGGCGGCTGGCCGTCGCCGATCTCGCGGCGGACCGCGACCTCCGGTGCGTCGTCGTCACCGGGGCGGGAAACGCGTTCTGCTCCGGAGGAGACCTGTCCTGGCTCGCCGAGCGGGCCGCCGAGGGAGTGCCCGCACTTCGCGAGCGGATGCTCGGTTTCTACCGGACCTGGCTGGCGATCGCCGACCTGGAGGTGCCGACCATCGCCGCCGTCAACGGCTCGGCCGTCGGAGCGGGACTGTGCCTCGCCCTCGCCTGCGACCTGGTCTACGCCGCCGAGGAGGCCAAGCTGCTCGTCCCCTTCACCTCGCTCGGCCTGCACCCTGGCATGGCGGCGACCTACCTGCTGCCCAGGGTCGCGGGGGTGGGCGTGGCCCGGGAGATGTTGCTCACGGGGCGGACGCTGACGGGCGCGGAGGCGGCGCCCGCGGGGTTGGTGACCAGGGCGTTTCCCCGCGAGTCGCTGATGGCCGAGGTGATGGGGATCGCGTCGCGCACGGCGGCCGGCGCGCCGGCCGCCACCCGGCTCACCAAGATCGCCCTGGCGGGTGGCGGGCACGCCGACCTCGACGCCGCGCTGCGCTGGGAATCCCTCGCCCAGCCGGTCACGATGATCTCCGGTGACATGCTTGAAGGGCTGGCGGCCCAGAGAGAACGACGGGCTCCGCGATTCGGCAACGCATGAGACGGCTGATATCCAGGTTAATTAGATAAGTCACGGTCATAGTTGATCACCCGTGTTGAACAATCGACGAACGGGGATTGACCAGCGGGAACGTGTTCTACCCCCTGGTGTGAATTCGCCATTCTCGGCTACCGTTCATATGTGCCCCCCGAGACAGTCGAGGTCCGCCGCAGTTCTCGCCGCCGGCGGACGGTTTCTGCGTACCGCGACGGCGAGAAAACGATCGTGCTCCTCCCCGCCGGTCTGAGTAGCACCGATGAGGAACAATGGGTGCGCCGTATGCTCGATCGCCTCGCGGCCAAGGAGCAGCGCAGACGTCCCTCCGACGACGATCTGCTCGATCGGGCCGTCGATCTGTCGGCCCGCTATCTGGGCGGGGAGGCGAAGCCGTCGAGCGTGCGCTGGGTGGAGAACCAGCAGCACCGCTGGGGCTCGTGCACCCCTGATCACGGCACCATCAGGATCTCCACGCGGCTGCGGGGCATGCCGTCGTGGGTGGTCGACTACGTGATCATGCATGAGCTCGTCCACCTGCTGGTGCCGAGTCACGGCTCGCGCTTCTGGGCGCTTGTGGAACGCTATCCCAAGGCCGAGCGGGCGCGGGGCTTCCTGGAGGGATTCTCCACGGCGGCCCACGGTTCCGCGGAGGAATGTTGACGGAAGACCGAGTGGTGGCCGTTCTCGTCACGCCCTCCGTGGCGGACGCGGCTCCTCCGGGAGTCGACGCCACCGACTTCCTCACCGCCGTCGCCGAGGACGCCTACGAGCTCGTCGCCGGCCTGGACTTCGTCTCTCCCGTCGTGGTGACGAGCGTCCCGGGCATGGAGGAGATCGTCTGGCCGGGCACCCCGGTCGTCGAGATCCCCGATCTTTCCGGCAGCGCCCTGGTCGAGGCGGCCTTCGCGGCCCTGCCGTACGGCGAGCAGGCGGTCCTGCTGAGCGCCGACGCGCCCGACCTGCCCCCGCTGCTCATCGGAAAGCTCTTCCGCGAGCTCGGCAGGGCCAGGATCGCCGTCTGCCCGGACGCGGGGGGCGGCACGGTCGCGCTGGCCGCCCACCTGCCCTATCCGGACTGGGCCGCGGTGGGCCTTGACGACCTCGATCCGATCAAGACGCTCCGCGCCTCCGCGCCCGGCAGCCGTATGGTCGCGAGGGGCCCGGGCTGGCACCGCCTGCGCACCCCCGGCGACATCCGCCTCCTCGACCCGGGCCTGGAAGGCTGGGACAACACACGGGCGCTGCTCTCGCCCTGAGGCCTCGGGTGATCGCGCGCCTGGTCGCCCGTCCGAGCCGTCCGAGTATCCGGCCGTCCGAGTGTCCAGGCGGCTCAGGGTGGTTCAGACGGCCCGCGAGACCGGGTGCCCTGGTGCCCGGCCCGTCAGGGCGGGGGCAGGCGTAGGTCGGCGAAGACGGCCCGGTGGTCGGTGCCGGGAACGCTGTGCACGCTGACCGCGTTCACTCCCACCCGCCGGTCCACCACGACGTGGTCGATTGTGATCAGCGCGGGGACGCGCTTGTTGACCGGCCACGTGGGGGTGAGGCCCTCCCCGGCGCTGTCGGCCGCGTCCAGATAGCCACGGCTCAGAAAACGGCGCATGGCCGCGTGGTCGAGGCTGGCGTTGAAGTCGCCGGCGAGGACGCGGATCGTGTCGGGCGCGGCGGAGGGCAGCGCGTCCAGCGCCGCCGTCCAGTCGTACACCTGCCTGCCCAGCGGCGGGAAGGGATGCACGTCGACGATCTCGACGGGCCTGGCGCCGGGCACGGTCATCAGCGCGGCGGGCATGTTGTGCCCGATCGCCTCGAACAGGTTCTTCCTGGGGGTCAGCGGATACCGCGCGTACAGGCCGCTGCCCCCGGCGCTCCACTCCGGCTCCAGCACCTGGTACGGCATGATCCTCCCCAGTCCGGCCGCCTCCAGCTTCTCGACCATCCCCGGTGTCAGCTCCTGGGTGCTGAGCACATCCGGGTTCAGGCGCCGGACCAGATCCATCACGGCGCCGGGTTCGGCGCGCCCGAACAGCGTGTTGAGCGTCAGCACCCGCAGGGGCGTCCCCGTCACGGCCTCCCCGGAGCGCAAGGCCCTGGGGAGCACGCTGAGGCCGAGCGCCGCGGCGGTGACCAGCGCCACGGCCGTCACCGTCCGGTTGCGGGCCAGCGCGGACAGCAGCACCGGCACGAGCGAGGCCGCGGCCACGTACGGGGTACCGGTCATGAGCTGGGTGGTCAGCGAGTCGCGTTCGAGCCCGGCCACCCGGGCCACCGCCCAGGCGGCGAACGGGGTCACCACGGCCCAGGCGAGGCTTCTGGGAATCCTCCGGCGGCGGCGCCGCGCCGGCGGCACGACTGTGCCTCCGACGCCTCCGACGCCTCTGACGCCTCCGACGCCTTCGACGCCCCTGTCAGCCACGATGTCCACACTCACAGTGCCCCGATCCGCTCCGTACAGCCTGATGAGGACGAAGATATCCGGGGAAAGGTGAGACACGCGTAAAACGGTCCAACGCCCTCGGGGCACGCCCAGGACGGCCCGGAACCGGTCGCCGAGCCGCACGAGGCCGAGCGTCCGGTCACGTGGAGCGCAGAACCTCGCGGGCGCGGCGGGCCAGGCGGCGGGTCGCCTCGTCGGAGAGCTCGGGGATCTCCTCCACCGGGAACCAGCGCAGGTCGAGCGACTCGGCGCTGATCACGGCCTCCACGCCGGCGGGGGCGACGGCGCCGTACTCGACGTCGAGGTGGCTGCTGTGCGGCGGGTGGCACCAGACCAGGTGACGGTCGAGCGCGAGCGGGCCCGGCAGCAGCCGCAGGCCCGGAATGCCGGACTCCTCGGTGGCCTCACGCAGCGCCACCGCCTCCAGGGAGGCGTCGCCGCGCTCGCAGTGCCCTCCCATGGGCAGCCACATCCCGGCCTTGGGGTGCAGCGTCAGCAGCACCCGCTCGCCGTCGTGGGAGAGCACCGCGGTCGTGGCCGTCAGGTGGCCCGGGACGCACTCGCGCCACATCGCGTCTTCGTTGGCGTGGAGGTGCTCCAGGAACTCCTTGCGAAGGATCTCCTCCTCCGCCGTGGGCGCGGTCCATCCCGTGAGCACCTCCTTCGCGTCGGCGCGCAGGCTCACACGCCGCCGTCCCGGCCGCCGTCGTCCTCGCGGCCCTTCCCGTCGTCGCCGTCCTCGCCCGGGGCGGCCGGAGGCTCCTGCCGCGGGGTCCCCTCCAGGGACGACAGGTCGAGCTCGGGCTCGCCCCGTACGAACCTCTCGGGGTTGTCGAGGTCGTCGGCGGTGGGCATCAGGTCGGGGTGGTTCCAGACCGCGTCGCGGCCGTCGACGCCCCGGTCGGCCTCCAGGGCCTGCCACAGGGCGGCGGCCTCGCGCAGGCGGCGGGGCCTGAGTTCGAGGCCGACAAGCGTGGCGAAGGTCTGCTCGGCGGGGCCGCCGGTCGCCCTGCGGCGCCGTACGGTCTCCGACAGCGCGGTCGCCGAGGGGAGCTTGCCGTCCGCGGCGCCGTCCACGACGGTGCCGACCCAGCCCTCGACCAGGGCGAGCATGGTCTCCAGCCGGGACAGGGCGGCCTTCTGCCGCTCGGTCTCCTCGGGCTTGAGCAGATTGCCGCCGCTCAGCGCCTGCTGGAGCTGCTCGGGGTTGTTGATGTCGAGCCCGCGGAGCTGCTCCTCCAGCGCGGAGGCGTCCACCGTGATGCCCTTGGCGTACTCCTCCACGGCTCCGAGCAGGTGCGCGCGCAGCCACGGCACGTGCTGGAACAGCCGGTGGTGGGCCGCCTCGCGCAGGGCGAGGTAGAGGCGGATCTCCTCGGAGGGAGTCTCCAGACCCTGGCTGAACGCCGCGACGCCGCCGGGCAGCAGGGCGGCGTTGTCCGACAGCGGCAGGCCGATGTCGGTGGAGCCGATCACTTCGAGGGCGAGCGAGCCGACGGCCTGGCCGATCTGCTGGCCGACCATCATGCCGCCCATCTGCTTCATCATCCCCATCAGCGGCCCGGCCATGGCCTGTGCCTCCGGGGGCAGACCGGTGGCGCTGAGCGTGCCGCTCATGGTCTCGACCATGCGGGCGGCGATCGGGTCACAGAGCTTCTGCCAGACCGGGACGGTCTTCTCGATCCACTCGGAACGGCTCCACGCCTGGGGGTTGCTCACCCCGCTCGGCAGGGAGGTGGCCTCGTTGAGCCACAGATCGGCCAGATTCAGGGCGTCGACGATCTGGCGCCGCTCGCCCTCCATGACACTTGGATCGCCCTCGGCGACCACGACGTGCCGTGCGATGTTCTTCGCCATGTCCCAGTTGACGGGACCTGAGGTCGGCGGAGCGGAGAGCATGTCGGCGAACTGGCGCATTGCCGCTGCGATCTGCTCCGGGTTGCCGAACATGGCGAACGGATTCTCGTTGGGGTCGTTTTCCCGACCTGGCAAGTCAGTCACCGCTCTACCTCGTGCAGGATGGAGGAGTCCACATCCGCCACGTTATCCGTCGCATGGCGGGTCAGTGCAAAGTGAGGACCTGGTGCCTACCTCGAAACGCTCCCGGCCCCCCGTCGTCGCCGTCACCGGCGCCGCCTCGGGCCTAGGCCGTGCCTTCCTCGCGAAGGTCGCCTCGTCTGCGGATTTCCGCAGGGTCGTGGCCATCGACGAGCAGCGTGGTGATGTTCCCGACGTCACCTGGCGGGTCCTCGATGTCCGAGATCCGCTCTTGGCGAACCGCATATCTGATATTGACGTGCTCGTGCATCTGGCGGCCGACTACGCGCTCGACGTCAACCCGGCGGAGCGGCGCGCCTACAATCTGCGAGCGGCCCAGACGGTGCTCACCGCCAGCGCCGCCGCACGGGTGCGGCGGGTCGTGCTGGTCACCAGCGCCATGGTGTACGGCGCCGTTCCCGAGAATCCCGTCCCGCTGCCGGAGGGATCGGCGGTCGCCGCCGAGCCCGACACGGGCATGGTCGGCGACCACCTGGAGATCGAGGCGCTGGCCCGGCGCTCCCTGCGCAGCCATCCCGGTCTCGACGTGACCGTGGTCCGGCCCGCCGCGGTGGTCGGTCCCGGCGTCGACAGCGTGGTGACCCGGCACTTCGAGGCGCCCAGGCTGCTGACCGTCAAGGGCTGCAGCCCCCGCTGGCAGTTCTGCCACGTGGACGATCTCGTCTCGGCCCTTGAGATGGCGGCGCTGGGCACGGTCTCGGGGGTGGTGGCCGTCGGCGGCGACGGCTGGCTGGAGCAGGAGCAGGTGGAGGAGATCTCCGGGCTGCGACGGCTGGAGCTGCCCGCCGGGCTGACCTTCGGGACCGCCCAGCGCCTGCACCGCCTCGGCGTCACCCCGGCCCCGGCCACCGACCTGCACTACGTCGTCTACCCCTGGGTGGTCGACTGCGCCGCGCTGCGCGAGGCCGGATGGAAGCCCCAGTGGAGCAACGAGGCCGCGTTCGAGCAACTCCTGGAGTTGCGCGAGGGCAAGCACGCCGTCGTGGGCCGCCGCCTGTCCGGCAAGGAGGCCACACTCACCGCGGCCGGCGCCACCGTCGCCGTCCTCGGCACCGCGGCGATCGTCCGCGCCGCCCGCAAGAAGCGCCGCCCCTGACGTTCGCGCGGGGCGAACGTTCCGCGATTGGCGTACCGGTTCGTATGAGTTCGCATGAACCATGCGGGTTCGTAGGGGCTCGCGTCGTCCACAGGGGGCGTGGAGGACGACGAGGCAGGATGACCCGGGTGCCTGCCCCCGAGAGGGTGAGCGGCCGAAGGCCGTTTTTCCCGGGCGGTACGCTTTGCGGCGTGGATGTCATCCGGTTGCTCGATATTCGCGACAGCGCGCTCTCCGTCGACGAGGTGCTCGCCGCCGTCGGCGACCACGCCGCGGGCGGCACGACCGTCTTCGTCGGCACAGTACGCGAGCAGGATCACGGAAAGCCGGTCACGAGCCTGTCCTACTCGGCGCACCCGAGCGCCGCGGACGAGCTCCGCCGGGTGGCCGAGAAGATCGCCAAGGACTTCCCCGTGACCGCCCTGGCCGCCGTCCACCGGGTCGGCGACCTGGAACTCGGCGACATCGCGGTCGTCGTGGCGGTCGCCGCGCCACACCGGGGCGAGGCGTTCGAGGCCTCCCGCAGGCTGATCGACGACCTCAAGAGCCAGGTCCCCATCTGGAAGAACCAGCTTTTCACCGACGGCTCCTCCGAGTGGGTCGGGGCCTGCGAGTGAGCCCGGCCGGCGGGTGCGCGGCCGTCGGCGCGGCGGCGTCCGGGTGCGGTTTCATGACCTGTCGTACGGCATAGGCTTTGTCCATGTCCCGACGAGCGCTGACCCTCATGGTGGCGGGCTTCCTCACGCTCATGCTCGCGCTGGTCGGCGCCGTGCTTCCGGTGCCGTACGTCGTGCTGAGTCCCGGGCCGACCGAGAACACGATCGGCGACGTCGACGGCAAGCCGGTGATCAGTGTCGAGGGGCACCAGACGTATCCGACGGAAGGCAAGCTCAGCCTCGTCACCGTCGCCTACCAGGGCGGGCCCGGCACCAGGATCGACCTTTTCAGCGCGCTCAGGGGATGGATCGATCCCACCATCGCGGTCGTGCCCGAGGAGACGATCTTCCCTCCGACGACCACCGCGAAGGAGGTCGAGCAGCAGAACACCCAGGAGATGACCAACTCCCAGGACGACGCGACCGCGGCGGCGCTGACGGAGTTGAAGATCCCCTACAGCTCGGTCGTGACCGTGGCCTCCACCGAGAAGGGCCTGCCGGCCGACGGGAAGTTCAAGGTCGGCGACGAGATCGTCTCGGTGGACGGCACGCCCGTGTCCGACCGCGAGACCGTCTCCGCCTCCGTCCGCAGGCACAAGCCGGGCGAGCAGGTCAGTTTCATCGTCAACCGGGGCGCCCAGAGCGTGACCATCGCCGTCCCGACCGCCGCGGGCAGGGACGGCAACCCCATCGTGGGCATCACCATGCGGGTCGGCTACAAGTTCCCCTTCCAGGTAAAGATCAACGTCGGTGACGTCGGCGGGCCGAGCGCGGGGATGATGTTCTCCCTGGGCATCCTCGACAAGCTCACCCCCGGGGCGCTGACCGGCGGCAGGTCCATCGCCGGGACCGGGACGATCACCGCGGAGGGCGAGGTCGGCCCGATCGGCGGCATCCAGCAGAAGATGGTCGGCGCCAGGAAGGCGGGGGCGACGGTCTTCCTCACCCCCACGGAAAACTGCGCCGAGGCGGTCAAGGCGATCCCGGCCGGCCTCAGGCTGGTCAAGGTCTCGACCCTGCACGAGGCCGTCCAGGCGGTCGACGCGCTCCGCACCGGCTCGGGTTCCGTGCCGAGCTGCCCGGCCGGCTGATCCCGGAACCGGGCGGGGGAGAAGCCAGAAAAGCGGGACGCCACGCCCGATCCACGAAAAAGATCAGGTTTTCCGGTCCCGGGCCTCGTCGCGGGGCACTCATCGGGCCTCTCGTACGTTGGACCTGTGGACCCGAGACCAGCGGGCGTTGTGGCCGGACCGTGCCCGAAAGGCTGAACGCGACCCAACTCCCGCCGGTGTAGGTTGCCAGACACGGACCGTGCTCTTACGACAAGGGGTTGGCCTTGAGCTTCCGGACCCCCGGAGCCGGCAGGGCAATGCGCTTGCCCCGCCGGCCACGATTGTTAGTTCCCGTCGCGATCGCGCTGGTCGCGATAGTCGCGTTGTTCTTCCTCTTTGCCAGCATTTTCACTGATTACCTCTGGTACGACTCGGTCGACTACACGGCCGTCTTCTCCGGTGTGGTCGTCACGCAGATCCTGCTCTTCATCGTCGGCGCGTTGCTGATGGTGGGCATCGTCGGCGGCAACATGCTGATGGCGTACCGGATGCGGCCGATGTTCGGCCCGGGGATGTTCGGCGGCGCCAGCGGCGCCGACCGGTACCGCATGGCCCTCGACCCGCACCGCAAGCTGATCTTCCTGATCGGCGTGGCGGTGCTCGGCCTGTTCTCGGGATCGTCCTTCTCCGGGCAGTGGAAGACCTGGCTGGAATTCGTCAACGCGACGCCGTTCGGTGAGGTCGACCCGCAGTTCAAGATCGACATCTCCTTCTTCATGTTCACCTATCCGTTCATCCGGATGGTGCTGAACTTCCTGTTCGTCGCGGTGGTGCTCTCCGCCCTGCTGGCGGCGATCGTGCACTACCTGTACGGCGGGTTCCGCCTCCAGTCACCCGGCGTGCACGCCTCGCGCGGCGCCCGGGCGCACCTGTCGGTGCTGCTCGGCGTCTTCGTGCTGCTGAAGGCGATCGCCTACTGGGTCGACCGGTACGGGCTGGTCTTCTCCGACCGGGGATTCCGGCACGGCGCCTCGTACACCGACGTCAACGCGGTGCTTCCCGCCAAGAGCATCCTGGCGGTCATCGCCCTGATCTGCGCGGTCCTGTTCTTCGCCGGGGTCGTGCGATCCGGCGGAATGCTGCCCGGCGTCGGCTTCGGGCTCCTGGTGCTCTCGGCCATCCTGATCGGCGGGGTATACCCGGCCCTGGTCGAGCAGTTCCAGGTCAAGCCGAACCAGCAGGGCAAGGAGCAGGAGTACATCAAGCGCAACATCGACGCGACCCGAAAAGCCTACGGCGTCAACGACGCCGAGGTGATCGACTACACGGCTCAGGGAGACCCGGCCAAGGTCAACGTCACCGCCGACAGCTCCATCTCCGGCGTGCGCCTGCTCGACCCGAGCCTGGTCGCCAAGACCTACCAGCAGAAGCAGCGAATTCGCGGTTACTACGACTTCCACGAGCCGCTCGACGTCGACCGCTACCCCGACGCCAACGGCACGCTGCGCGACACCGTCGTGGCCGTGCGAGAGCTCACCGGACCGCCGGCGGAGCAGAACAACTGGATCAACCGGCACCTCGTCTACACCCACGGCAACGGCTTCGTGGCCGCGCCCGGCAACGAGGTCGACTCCGAGGGCCTGCCCAACTTCAACGCCAAGGACATGCCGGTCACCGGTTCCCTGGCGGAGCGGACGAAGCTCAAGGAGTCGCGGATCTACTACGGCGAGGCACCCGGCTCGACCGAGTACGTCGTCGTAGGCGGCAACGGCCAGCGGGACCAGGAGCTCGACTACCCCGAGAGCGGCGGCACCGGCCAGAAGAACACCACCTACGACGGCAAGGGCGGGGTCCCGGTCGGCTCCTTCATCAACCGGATGCTCTACGCCGCCAAGTACGGCGAGATCAACCTGCTGCTGTCGGGTGACGTCAACACGAACTCCAAGATCCTCTACGAGCGCAACCCGCAGGCGCGGATCGCCAAGGTGGCGCCGTTCCTGAGCCTGGACGACAACCCCTATCCGGCGATCGTCGGCGGCCGGGTGGTCTGGATCGCCGACGCGTACACCACGTCCAACGCCTACCCGTACTCCCAGAGCAAGAGCCTGGAGGCGATGACGCGCGACACCATCACCGACCCGCGCCTGGTGGTCCCGCAGCCGCGCGACCAGATCAACTACATGCGCAACTCGGTGAAGGCCATGGTGGACGCCTACGACGGCACCGTCAGCCTGTACGCCTGGGACGAGAAGGACCCCATCCTGCAGACCTGGCGCAAGGCCTTCCCCGGCGTCATCAAGCCGCAGACGGAGATGTCGACTGAGCTCAGGCAGCACCTCCGCTACCCGGAGGCGCTGTTCAAGGTCCAGCGTGACGTGCTCTCCCAGTACCACATCTCCGACCCGAACGCCTTCTACAGCGGCCAGGACTTCTGGAACGTCCCGAACGACCCGTCGTCGGGCGAGCGCGACATCAAGCAGCCGCCGTACTACCTGTCGGTCAAGATGCCGAAGACCGCGGCGCCGTCGTTCTCGCTGACCACCACGTTCGTACCGCGCCAGGGGCCCAACCTGGCCGCCTTCATGGCCGTGGACGCCACCCCGGGAGCCGACTACGGGAAGCTGCGCATCCTGCGCATGCCGTCCAACACCACGATCCCCGGGCCGGGCCAGGTACAGAACAACTTCCAGAACAAGTTCTCCGGCGAGCTCAACCTGCTCGGACTCGGTCAGGCGAAGGTCCGCTACGGCAACCTGCTGACCCTGCCGTTCGCCGACGGCCTGGTCTACGTCGAACCGGTCTACGTGGAGATCGCGGCCGCCTCCGGCCAGGAGCCGTACCCGATCCTCCGCCGCGTCCTGGTGGCCTACGGCAGCAAGGTCGGTTCGGCCGACACGCTCAAGGGCGCGCTGGAGCAGGTCTTCGGCGGTGGCACCCAGGCGGCGCCACAGGAGGAGGCCAAGCCCGGCGAGGCCAAGCCCGAGGAGGCCAAGCCCGCCACCGCACTGGCCCAGGCGATCGACGAGGCACAGGCGGCGTACGACAAGGCGCAGAAGGCCCTCCAGGCCAACCCGCCGAACTGGACCGACTACGGCAACGCCCAGAAGGAGCTCCAGGCGGCGCTGTCGAAGCTGAAGGGCACCGAAGCGACGACGGGCGCTACCCCCACCCCGTCGCCCTCGCCGTCGGGAACCCCGGCGCCGTCGGCGACACCGTCCGCCACACCGGTCCCGTCGGTCACATCGACGCCCGCACCGAGTCCCTAGGAGACACCCGAGGGCCCAGCGCCATTCGATTCGCGCCCACCACCAAAGCCGGGTATGGTTAAGACATACACCGACGCGGGGTGGAGCAGCTCGGTAGCTCGCTGGGCTCATAACCCAGAGGTCGCAGGTTCAAATCCTGTCCCCGCTACAAGAGAAGGCCCCGGTCGCCGGAAACGGCGACCGGGGCCTTTGTGTTGTCGCTCCTTCCGGGAAAGACCGGCTTTTCCCTCAAAAAGGCCCTCTGCCAAAAACCCGCTCCCAGCAAAGACCGGATACGTGTCTCGCGAAACGCGCCCGCACAGCGGGTACGCGGATCCACGACACGGGCCCTACCCGGGGCCGTCCGGCCCCGCAGCGCTTGTCATCGCCACGCAAGGGTCCGCGGCCGCCAGGCGCTGCCCCGACGGCGCCACGGAGGCCCTGAGCCCGCACCACGGCACGGGTGTCCTGCCGGTCCACCTGCTCGGACTCATCCGGTCGGTGACCGCGGTGGTGCTCTGGCGCCCCGGCCACGCCCTCTTCATCGGTGGCACTTCGTGCTCGGGGGCTTCGCGCGGTCGATGACCGGTTGCGCGGACATCACCGTCATTCACGTGCCAGTGGCCCCGGGCCCATCCCTGTGGCCCCGGGCTCATCGCCCTCACCCGTGGCCATGCTGACCTGGGCGATCACCCCGCGGCACGAGCCCTCGCGGACGGGACGGCGCGGGGCACGCCACTCCGCGTTCCCGTACCGATTTGCAGCCGGAGGGGGATTCCGGATATTGTTCAAACACACACCGACGCGGGGTGGAGCAGTTCGGTAGCTCGCTGGGCTCATAACCCAGAGGTCGCAGGTTCAAATCCTGTCCCCGCTACCAATCGAAAGGCCCTGATCTCTCAGAGATCAGGGCCTTTCGCATTTCCGGCAGCCGGAACCGTCTTTCTGCGCCGGGGCATCACACCGTCGTGGGCGTGGTGGACGAGAGGTGCTTCGAGAGGTACTTCGAAAGATGCAGAGTCCGAGGGGTAGCGTGCCGCTGTGGCCGAAACGTCCGAACCTGTCCTGCGCTGGCGCGTGCGCCGCGACCTCCTCATCATGAAGATCGTCGCCGCGCTCGCCTTCGCGGTGCTCACGGTGTTGACCCTCGGCGACCTCCGAGGTGCGATCCTGGCGGGTGTCGCGTCCGTGGTCCTGGTGGTCCTGGCGGTGCGCGACGTCCTCGCTCCGGTACGGCTGACCGCTGACGGCGAGGGCCTCGTCGTGGTGAAGGGCTTCGCCGGATCCGAACGGGTGCCGTGGAGATCCGTCGAGCGCATCCGGGTGGACACGCGGACCCGCTTCACCTCGCGTACGGAACTCCTGGAGATCGACACGGGGGAGAGCATCCACCTCCTCAGCCGGTTCGATCTGGGGGCGCCGTGCCGGGAGGTGGCCGACGAACTCCGCTCGTTCCGGACGGGTTCGTAGCCTCTTCGGGCTCCGCCGGCCGAAGGGCCCTGCTCGCGGGGCGATCCCCGGCCATGCCTTCGGGGCCTTCGGGGCACCGCCACGGGCCGGGACCCGGCGCCGGTCGGCGGCTGCCGGGACTCGGCCCGCGATGACGTTCGTCAGGCTCTGACCCTCACCCGGCGATGTCTCGGGACGAAACTGGGCTTGGTACGGCGTACCAGCAGGCTCGCCTTGTAGAGAGCCCAGCAGGTGAGGAAGGCCCCGAAGGAGACCTGCCCGATCCAGGTCCACCCCGAGGTCTCGACGGCCGCGAACATCACTACACCGGTCCAGACAAAGCCGAAGACGCCCACGAGGGTCGCCGCAGCCCAATTCAGCCCTCGCTGCAACATGCCTGGAGTCTTACAGATCTTGGTTCAAGGCCAGGTCAATGACGCGGAACGCCTCATCGTGGGAGGCTACGGCTTGTGCCGGCACACCTCCGCGCGCGAGACCCGCCGGTGCCCATCGGGGTGGCTCCAAGAGGGTTCTCCTCGAGACAGGCCAGCAACGCCGCCGCGGTATGGGCGTCGGCGAGGATCCGGTTCACCTCGTCCTCGGATGTCGGGAGCTGGCCACGCTTGGCGAGCTCGTCGGTGAGGAAGGTCAACGGCTCCGGATAGTCGGCCGCCTCCGCGGCGACCGTCGCCCGAGCCGCGGTGAGGAGACGCAGATAGTAGGCGCGGAGGGTCGCCTCCCTCATGCGTGCGTCTTCAAGGTCGTTCAGCAGAGACCTGGCAACCCTCAGTAGGTCACCTGGATGGTCGGCCTCCGCGTCGATGTGCGCGCGGATGTCGTCGAACTCCGAGCGGGTCATGGTGCTCACCTCCACGGCGGAGTCAGGATCCTGACCCTCGCGCCTACTTCGTATCCAGAGTCGATTGCGAATGGCTTGACGTCTGGTTGCGCGCTTCGACTTCCTATGACTGTTTGGGACGCGCGAGTCTCCGGGATGGTTGGCAAGTTGTCTCTGTGACGTGAGAGTCCTGGTAGTGTTCTTTCCGCAGGGCAGCGAAGTTCCAGGTTTAAACCTTCTGGGGCGGACGAATTGCCCAGCAAAACCCTCTCTGATCCCGGCAAATCGGGCGTGTCCGCACGATTGGACAACGACCGGATGTTGGAGTAAGTTAGAGGGGTTGCCCTGGAAACGGGGCAGTCGCAATCCTAGCGGGTTCGGCGGGATCGAGTCGAGAGTCGGAAATCCGACAGTTTGACACGAAACCGGCACTTCCGATAAGATAGTGACACGAAATGGAACGCCCCGGAGTTCTGCCGGACCGGTTGGTCGGGTCAGGGTGATGGTGTACGCGTCCGTTTCTTGAGAACTCAACAGTGTGTTAAAAGCCAGTGCATGAAGC